>JABWBA010000075.1 GCA_013360745.1 Chthonomonadales bacterium
GCCGCGCTCCGCCGAGTGCAAACGCTCGGCGAGGAACCGCGAGATCTGATTGTGTTTACGAATAATCTGCCGGCGCTATTAGAGCTGATCGCTGGCGGTATCTCGACCGGGGTGGTCGGGGAGGTCTATAACGCCTCAGACCGCGCGTTCCATTCGCACGAGCTGCGGACCCGCTACCAGGCGAGTATGGCGGTGGTCGGCGCCAGTGGGCTCGTATTGGATGCAGCTGCCGGGACGATCAATCTGTGCTCTGACCGTATTGAAGAAGCATCCTTCATGCGCCAACTCCTGGCGCCGATACCGGGCATCCTCGTCGTGGCGGATTCCGCCAAGATCGGTCGGCATCACCCCTGGTCCTTCACTTCCGACGGGCTGCTCGTTGGCAAAGCGGTGCATATCGTAACGACGCCGCTGGAGCGCGAGAAGGCGGACGGATTGGCCGGGATCTGCGAAGTCGCAAGACGCTCCGGCATCACACTGACCTACGAGGAGGTTCCCGTATGTGCGGAATAGCCGGTTATGTCGGTCGACGGGATGCGGTCGCCACGGCAATGGAGAGCCTGCTTCGGCTCGAATACCGGGGATACGACTCAGCCGGGGTCGCCTACGCCACCGATCGCGGCATTGAAGTGCATCGCTGTCCGGGGAAGGTGCGGGACTTGATCGCTTCCCTGGAGGAAGGCATCAACGCGCAGGCTGCGATCGCGCATACACGGTGGGCCACCCACGGTGCGCCAACTGAGCGAAACGCTCATCCGCATCAGGATTGCTCCAACCGCTTTGCGGTCGTTCACAACGGGATCATCGAGAACCATGCAGTCCTTCGCGCTCAGCTCCGTGAGAGAGGGCACACCTTCACGTCGGAAACCGACACCGAAGTCGCGGCGCATCTCATCGAGGAACGCCTCGCGCCCGGCGCTGCCCCTCACGATCTCGCGCGGGTTCTCCAGAGCTTGATGGAGGACCTGAACGGCAGCTTCGCCCTTGGGGTCGTATGCCGCGATTGGCCCGAGTCGATCGTCGCGCTCAGACACGAGTCCCCCCTCATCCTGGGGCGCGCTCGCACCGGCCATATGCTCGCCTCTGACCTGCCTGCTCTGATCGGCCGAGCCGAGGAATCCTGGGTTCTTGAGGACGGCGATACCGTCGTTCTCACACCGTACGATGTCGTGGTAACGGCCCGTGACGGCAGACCTCGTGCGCCTGGATGGGAGCCGATCACACTGGATGCGACATCTGCGGAACGTGCCGGATACGAGCACTTCATGTTGAAGGAGATCCACGAAGCGCCCGCCGCAGTACGGGAAACGCTGCGGGGTCGGTTGGATCCGGACGGCCGCGTCGTCCTATCTGAGCTTCCGGATGCGGTTATCGAGCGCATGAAGTGGGGCCATGTGCATTTTGTGGCTTGCGGCACCGCCTACCATGCCGGACTGTATGGCCAGCGCCTGTTCCGGTCCTGCCTCGGACGCCGCGCGGAGGCGAGCGTCGCCTCGGAGTTTCGGTATGACGAGCCGTTAGTGGATCACGACTCCGTGGTCGTGTTGATCAGTCAGAGCGGCGAAACCGCCGACACCCTGGCCGCTGCGAAAGAAGCGAAACGCCGGGGCGCGACGACCGTTGCGGTGGTGAACTGCGTCGGCAGCAGCCTGGCCCGGACGGCCGACGCTGCGCTCATGACTCGGGCTGGCCCGGAGATCGGTGTGGCCTCGACGAAGGCGTATACGGCCCAGATCACCGCTCTCGCAGCCCTGGGCACCACCTGCGGATGCGAGTGCCTGTCCGAGGATCTGCCCCGTCTCGCGTCGGCGGTGGAGACGGTCCTGACCGGGGAGGACCGCATTCGCGATCTGGCGGAAGCGCTCTATAGGCAGCAGTGTTTCTTCTTTCTGGGACGTGGCTACGATGCGGCCGCAGCGGCGGAGGCTGCTCTGAAACTCAAGGAGATCTCCTACATCCATGCGGAAGCATATCCAGCGGGCGAAATGAAGCATGGACCCCTCGCGCTGATCGACGCCAGCGTTACCGTAGTCGGTATCTGCACGCGTTCCGATACTCATCTCAAAATGTGCTCCAATCTGATGGAAGCCCGAGCTCGAGATGGGCGGGTGTTGGCCGTGCTCCGCGACGATCTGCCGGTTCCCGAGGCGGCGACCGATGTCCTCACGCTGCCGTCCGTGGCTGAGCCGCTGATGCCGGTCGTTGCGATGACCGCGCTGCAGCTTCTTGCCTACCATATCGCACGACTTCGGGGATGCGCGATCGATCAGCCAAGGAATCTGGCCAAGAGCGTCACCGTCGAGTAACGATACCGTGAGCAACGGATATTGGGATCCCTCTGAGCAACTACCAGGACGTTCGGTGCGTATAGGGACAGAGCAGATGATTGATGATGGTCGCATGGCGACCGAGATATTACAAGGAGACCTATCGCGATGCCTGAGTTCACCCTTCCGGCGCTGCCCTATGCGTATGAGGCGCTCGAACCCCACATCGATACCCTGACGATGCAGATCCACCATGACAAGCACCATCAAGCCTACGTCAACAACCTGAACGCCGCATTGAAGGACCATCCGGACCTTCAGAACCGGACCATCGACGAGCTCCTTCGGGACCTCACGACACTTCCTGAAGCTGTCCGAACGGCTGTACGAAACAACGGAGGCGGACATCACAACCACACGCTGTTCTGGGAGATCATGCGACCGGGCGGACCGAAAGCGCCCGGCGGAGCTCTCGCCGAGGCAATCACCGGCGTGTTCGGCGGTGTGGAGGGTCTCATCAAACAGGTGAACGATGCCGGCGCTAAGCGCTTCGGCAGCGGCTGGGCCTGGTTGGTCAAAGATCAGTCCGGCAATCTGCTCGTCTACAGCACGGCTAACCAGGATAGTCCGCTTACCGACAGGCATGTACCCCTTCTGGGTGTTGATGTCTGGGAACATGCCTACTATCTGAAGTATCGCAATATGCGTGGTGATTACCTTGCGGCCTGGTGGAACGTCCTGAACTGGGACGAGGTTGCGCGTCGCTTCTCAGCGAAGTAAGGGGATCGTTCCTGACCTGATCGAGGGGCGCGAAACGTACCGTTGAGAACCGGAACGTTTCGTGGCCCCTCAAACTCGAAGAGACCGGATGAAGCACCCGCCCGGTTGTCGGTGAACGAGACCCTCCAGTTCGAGAAGCGTCAGCTGAGCTGACGCCTCCGATATCGACATTCCGGCTTCGGCGGCCAGTATGTCGATGTATTTTGGCACGAGACTGAGGAGGGCGAGTAGACGTCGCTGCGGGTCGGAAAGCCCCTCTGTGCGATCAATGGGGATCGCCGCAGATGTGCGCTGCAGCACCAGCACGCCGAGAGCATCCACGACATCCTCAGCACAGGTGATCAACGCGGCTCCGTCGCGGATCAGCGCATTGGGGCCGGCGCTCATAGGTTGATCGATATTGCCAGGTACGGCCATCACGTCCCGTCCCTGTTCACCAGCGGTTCCTGCCGTAATCAGCGCGCCGCTCTGGCGGCCGGCTTCGACCACGATCACTCCCATCGATATCCCGCTGATCACCCTGTTTCGTGCAGGAAACCGCCACGCTTCTGGCGTGGCGCCGATAGGGAACTCCGTCAAAATCGCTCCGGCGTTTTCGGTCACGATCTCCTTGAAGAGTTGCTGATTTCCGGCGGGATACCGCACATCGAGACCGCATCCGAGGATCACAAGGGTACGGCCGCCAGCGCGTAGAGCTGCCGTATGCGCTACGGTATCGATACCGACGGCTCCGCCGCTCACGATGGTAAAGCCCATTTCCGCCAGGTCACGGGCCAGCATCGATGCGATCTCACGACCATACGGACTCGGAGAACGGGTTCCCACGATCGCTACGGAGAACTGATCCCGCTCGTCAAGGTCCCCGCGTAGAAATAGCGCCGGAGGGCGATCGATCACATCTACGAGCAGTCGGGGATACGACTCCATCCCTCGCGTAATAACGGATACGCCGAGCTCGTCGAACTTCGTGCATTGTTCGACCGTCGGTATTCTTGCGGGGTCGAGGAGCCGTTCGAACTGCTCCGGCGTCAACTCCGGTACGGCTGCCACCTCATGGTCCGGAGCGGCGAAGAGCGCTTCGGGACTGCCGAACCGGTCAAGAACCGCGTGGGCTGCCCTCGGAGATAGCTCCGCATTGGCGAACCTGAGCCATTCGAGCTGGTCGGTCGACAGATCCAACGTATTTACGAGAGGACCTGGCGCTCGGATAGGGACGAGCAGCGCTGGACCATGCCTCTTTAGGTGTGGACGGTACTATCGATCGTTGCGACCACCGGGTCCGCCGCGCGACCCGCCACGCGATCCGCCACGGGGACCGCCGCTCGATCCTCCACGCCCGGGCCCGGCGCCCGGACCTCCGGACATACCCATACCGGACTGATCGTTCTGCGGCTTTCGGCGTTGGAGTTTCGCGACGGAGTTGTCAATCATGAAACTCCACGTCTTTGTGATCGTATTGCCCGTCCAATCCGTCGCGACCACCGACACCGTATGACGTCCGTCCGGAAGCGGCCGAATCAGCGCGGCGGTACGTGGCTCAGGGGTATCGTATGTGAGGGTAGCGGTGCGGAGATCATAGTAATAACCCGGATCGTCCTCATGTTCGGGTCCTTCGGGTCGTCGGGCGACACCCTCTCCATCCAACATCAAGCGGACACTCGCGGGATTAACCCCGGAGCCTTCATCGATGATTCTTGCCTCGAAGTGAATCGGCGGGACTCCGTTGATTACGACCCCCATCTTTGGCTCAACGATCGTGATATCAGGTGGAGCCGTATCCGTATCCGTGGAATCGAAAGCGGCCAGACTGCCATCATCCGAGAGAACGAAAAGTTTGCCGTCCGCGACGACCGGGCTCGCAGCCACATTGGTCCACTTCGCTATGGCATCATCGGATATCGTTGATGGCTGGGTCTGATAGAGCCATTCGACCTCGCCGGTCCGGGCGTTGATGGCGTAGATTCCGCCGAGGACAGTGCCCACAAATAGGGTTCCGCCTGAGATGGTCGGAGCGGCCAGGACGTCGTACTGCAGTTTGGGCGGATTTTTCCAGAGCACGCGCCCTGTCCTGGGATCGAACGAGTAGATCGTGTTATCCGCAGTGATGACGAAGAGACCATCGTTCGAAACCGCCGGTGTAACGGCGATATCGTTGGGGAGAATCAGGTTCCAGCGAGGCGCGAGGTTGCGCGCCATAAAGCAGCTGATCTTCGCTCCAGCGCAGGCGTAGACATAAGAATCGTAGACCACCGGCCGCTGTCTGAGGACGGTTCCGCCAAGGCGTACGTTGAAGCGTTCCTTGCCCGTGGCTGCTCCGATCGCATGGAGTACTTGATCAAGAGAAATGGCATATACGATGCCGTTGGCGACGACCGGAGCGCCGGATATCTCGTCCTGCGCGGTGAATCCACCCTTCCAACTTGGCACTTCAGCGCCGGTTCTCGTATCGATCGCAAAGATGTGTCCATCGGCCGATCCGAAGTAGACAATGCCATCGGCCACAGTCGGCGTCGAACCGACGCTTGTCCGTGTGTCGAACAGCCACGTACCTTTGCCTGTAGACGTATTCAACGCGTAGAGTTTGCCGTCATCCGCACCGAAATAGAGCATATTGTCCATGATGGCCGGTGTGGTTCGTATCCGGGTGCCAAGTGGTTGGTCCTGCGGGAAACGCCACTTCAACGCACCGGTTTCAACGTCAAGAGCGTACATCCGATCGCCCGATGCGAAGTAGACCGTATCGCCCGAAACCGCGGGTGCGGCAGGATTGTTGGTGTCGTAGGTGGCGGTGTACTTCCACGACAGAGAGAGCGGCATACGAAGCGGCTCTGCAGCCGATCCGGCAATCGATGCCAGTGGAAGGCACATCGCAGCGCACACGGTGATCGCCCGTAGAGTGAGACCAAGCCGATCGGTTCCCAGATTTGGCGCACATGCCATGGCGTAAACTCCCTTCGTATGGTCCCCAGGTAACGGGAACTCCGGACACGCAACCCTTGATGAGCGGTGTACTCGCTGACTCGCACCGCCACACTACCGAGTATAGCGGAACGAGAAGTCCCTGTCAAGCCGCGAGCGGAAAAGCCGTACACCTCGCACCTCTACGTGCTATCCTCAATCCGAAAGCGATATGGTGATGGATCATGATCTCTAAGGCGCAAGCCTTCATCCGCGACCATCTGTCGCGGGTCCTTCCTGACGTCGCCAAGCCCGGCCGTTATGCTGGCGGCGAGATCAACATGATCATGAAGGACGCAGCCAGCTGCTCTCTCCGTGTAGCCCTTGCCTATCCGGATGTCTATGAGGTTGGCATGAGCAATCTCGCTATCGCTATCCTCTATGACGCCTTGAACGCAAGAGATGATACGTTCGCAGAACGCGTCTTTGCGCCATGGACCGATGCTGAGGCAGCTTTACAGGCGGCAGATACGCCGTTGTTCAGTCTTGAAACGCAGACGCCTCTGTTCGCCTTCGATTGGATCGGGTTCAGTCTGGCATCGGAGCTATGCTATACGAACGTGCTGAACATCCTCCATCTTGGAGGAGTGCCGATCCGCAGTTCCGATCGAGATGAGCGCCATCCGCTGGTAATCGCAGGAGGCCACTGCGCAGCATGCCCCGAACCGATGTCGCCGTTCATCGACGCGTTCGTTATCGGCGAGGCCGAGGAAGTCATCCATGAGATGATCGAGGCCTGGCAGCCGCTTCACGTAAGCTCTAGAGCCGATCTCCTCGCAGCCCTCGCTCGCATTCCCGGAGTCTATGTGCCGTCCTTGTACAGGGTAGAGGCCGGGAGTCCGGTGCCGATCCCCATACGCGACGAAGCGCCGTCACAGGTGAGGCGCCGCTACATCTCGGATCTAGCCGAGCTGCGTTTCCCAACAAAGCCGATCGTACCGCTGGTTGAAGTGGTCCATGATCGCATCAGTGTCGAGGTGATGCGGGGATGCACCCGCGGTTGTCGCTTCTGTCAGGCGGGCATGATCACACGTCCGCAGCGTGAACGAAGCGCGGCTCACGTCATGGAACTGAGCCGAGAACTTATCCACAACACGGGCCACGAGGACGTATCGCTGGTGTCGTTGTCCACCTCAGATCATTCCGAGGTCCACGCGATGGTGGATGGTCTGATCGATGAGTTCGGCTCCGATGGTATAGGCGTCTCACTTCCATCGCTCCGGGCGGATCGGGATTGTGTAAGCATGGCCCAGCAGATGCAGACGGTGCGAAAATCGGGACTCACCTTTGCCCCGGAGGCGGGAACCCAGCGACTCCGGGATGCCATTAACAAAGGCGTCACCGAGGAGAACCTTATGGCGGCTGCGGAGGCTGCCTTTGGCTCTGGATGGCGGAGGATCAAGCTCTATTTCATGATTGGCCTCCCAACGGAGACGGATAAAGATGTCATCGGTATCGTGGACCTTGGAGAGCGGGTGCTCGCTCTCGGACGGAGTATCATCGGAAAGGCCGCATCGGTGACCGTCAGCGTTGGCGCCTTCGTCCCGAAACCGCATACGCCGTTCCAGTGGAGAGGCCAGGATCCACCGGATCGTATTCGCGCCAAACAATCGCTACTCAAGAGAGCTGTGCGAAGCCGCGGCCTCGTTGTCAAGGTTAACGAACCTGAAGTCGCCCATATCGAAGGCGTCCTCGCTCGAGGAGATCGGAGCGTTGCTGACGCCATTGAGATCGCGTGGCGCCTGGGGGCCAGATTGGACGCATGGCAAGAGCACTTCCACTATGCTCGCTGGCAACGGGCATTCGAGTTAGCGGGCGTCGATCCATATCGGACAGCTTGTCGAGATCGCGGGTATCATGAACCGTTGCCCTGGGACCATATCGAAACGGGTGTCTCTAAGGGGTATCTCCGCAACGAAGACCGCCGGGCGGAGCGAGGTCAGCTGACCGCGGACTGCCACTACAAGGCATGTACTATGTGTCAGGCGTGCGAGCGATGGCTGGACGAGCGACGGAAGCCCGAAGGTCGGAGGATGAAGCCACGAGGAGGTGGGGAATGAGCACATTTGGTAACGTCCCGCTCGAGGATGTTCAGATAGTTGGGCGCGCGGCCGATATGGCAGCGCTGGTCGTTCGCGCACTGCCAGACGGCGCTCCTGCCGAATGGTATCCCATCACCTATGAGCTGGTTCTGGAGGCAGTCCTTCACGATTGGGTAACGAATGGAACGGACGATCTGGACAGCGGCGATGCCGAGGATGTCGAGAATATCGTCCGAGCGTCGGCTGATATCGCTTTGCACCAGGAACCAGCGCTTCAGGAGATCTCCTATCGTACGGTCCTGAAAGGCTGGCTCGCGGATTGGGTTGAGAACTGGGGCAGTGACGAGTAGGGGATACGAATAACCATATACCGATGGTATGTGCTCCGTCGATGTGATCCGGCCAGTCCGGCTGCGAGTTGTGTGGTGTATGATGAGAGTTCGGTGTCTACGGCGGTAATGACCGACCAATCAGGTGGGGCTCGGGGCGCACTGCCATTGCTGGATCTGCTCCGGCTCATGGAGACAGCGCGACAGGGCGACCGGCGCGAAGGGATCCTCCTCAGGCAGGGTAAAGGCTGGTTCTCAGTAGGCGGGATGGGCCAGGAAGCCGTCGCGGTCCTCTCCTACTTACTCACCGATGATGACTGGCTCTTTCCCTATTATCGTGATCGCGCCCTATGCATGGCTCGCGGGCTGACCACGTATGACCTCGCGCTTGCCTTCTTCGCTTCCGAGGATTCGATCAGCTGTGGCCGGCAGATGCCCGGGCACCATGGATCGTCGTCGCTCCATATCTTTTCCGTGCCCACACCAACCGCCAGCCAGTGTATCCCTGCTGCGGGCGCCGCGTGGGTCCTCAAGAACGAGGGACTGGGCAGGATAGTGTTATGCTGTGTCGGCGATGCCGCGATTCGACAGGGCGAGTACTATGAGGCGATTGCCCTGGCAGTTCAGGAGAGCCTGCCCCTCGTCATGGTTGTCGAGGATAACGGGTACGGCATCAGCACGCCTACGGACCGGATGAATCCGTATCGGCTCGGTCTCCTCGACAGTACCCGGGTGATCCATGTCGATGGAAGCGATGTGGAGGCGGTGTATGACGCAGGGCGGACCGCAGTTGAGGCAGCACGCGCCGGCCGTGGACCGTACGTCCTGTGGTGCGCGATGGCCAGACTGTGCTCGCATACGTCTTCAGACGACCATCGTGTTTATCGATCTGAAGAGGAGCTGGTCGATAGCGAAGCCCGAGATCCGATCCTGCGATTGTCGGAGCAGCTGATCTCAGATGGGACGCTCAGTCGTGAGGAATGGTCGGCCGACCGTGAACGGATCGCCGCGGAAGTGGCCGCGGATTACGAGAGGGCCGCGAGCGCTCCTATTCCGAAGCCGTCATCGGTAACGGAGCATGTCTACGCGCCGACACCGTCGCCGGCTGCCTTGCCGGAAGAGCTTGCAGCCCGCCTTACAGGACCGGACACAACCATGGTCTCTGCGATCGTCGAGACGCTGGGCGAGGCTCTTGGCACGGACCCCGCAGTCCATCTGTTTGGTGAGGATATCGAGGACCCCAAGGGCGGAGTGTTCGGCCTCACCAAGGGACTGAGCAGCCGTTTTCCGGGCAGAGTCGTGAACGCACCCCTTGCCGAAGCGACGATTGTGGGAGTCGCTGTGGGGATGGCGGCCTTGGGCCTGCGGCCAGTCTTCGAGCTGCAGTTCATCGACTTCGCGGGTCTTGCCTATAGCCAGATCAGCAACCAGGCGGCGACCCTACGCTGGAGAACGGCTGGTGACCAATCCTGCCCGATGGTGCTGATGGCCCCTGCCGGAGCGTATCTGCCGGGGGGAGGCATCTGGCATAGTCAGACGGGGGAAGGGATATGGGCCCACATCCCGGGACTTCGGATATGCATGCCGAGCACGCCGGCCGACGCAGCGACCATGCTGTGGGACGCGATCTATCTCGGGGATCCGGTTCTTTATCTGATACCCAAACACCTGTTTCGGCAGCGCATGGGTGTGCAGGAGATATCGACCATCGGCCCGGGGCGCCTCAGGGTTCGTAGAGAGGGCGCTGATGTTACGCTCGTAACATGGGGCAACGGCGCCGAACTCGGCCTTGCCTGCGCTGCCGAAGCTGAGCGCGAGAACATCGATGTAGAGGTTCTCGATCTCCGATGGTTGAACCCGTGCGATTGGGACGGTATGATCGCTTCGGTGGAGAAAACCGGCCGGCTCGTCGTCCTCCATGAAGATGCGCGAACGGGCGGCTTCGGCGATACTATCGTGGCCGAAATGGTCTCCCATACGGCTCGGTGGAATCTCTTCCTCGCACCGCCGCAGATCGTTGCGAGACACGATGTGCCGGTACCATTCGCACCGACTCTGGAATACGCGGCGCTGCCGGACCAGCAGCGGGTCATGGCGGCCGTACATGAGGTGATGAAGTAGCCGATGGCGGTCATCGAAGTCACCATCCCGCAGCTCGGTGAGGGTCTGCATGAGGCGCGCATCATTCGGCTGCTGAAGGCGCCCGGTGATCTCATCCGCCGCGATGAGCCGATCTTCGAGATGGAGACGGATAAGGCCATCATGGAGATCGAATCTCCCGCCGCTGGCAGGCTTCAGGCCTGGTTATCGTCTCCGGATGACGTTGTACCCATCGGCGCTGTTGTTGCGCATATCGAAGGGGATGTCGATTCGCCGTCGGATGGGATTCTGCGGCATGATCCTCCATCTACCTGCGAGGAAGATACCGCGGGTATAGCAGCGCCGGCGATCGAGGTACGCCGTGCCGCACGCAATGTGGCCATCCCGCCTCGCACCCGGGCTTATGGGCGTGATCTTGGTCTGACCGACGACGATCTGACCGCTATCGCGGAGGCGATCGGCGGCAAGGTCCTGCCAGCCGACATCGACCGTTGGCTTCAACAGCCGAGGGTTGAAGGTACCCCGACGACCGATGCGGATGTTGCCGAGGAAGTGGAGTTGAGCCCCGCCCAGCGGACCCTCGTTTTTCGATTGGAGCAACGGGCCGCTGAGGTGATCCCCGCCACGGAGGAGATCCGTATCCCGTGGGAGCCCATCGATCGTGTGCGGATTGCACTGAAACCGAAGGCGCGCGACATCAGACTACCCGTGACGCCGTTTCTCATATTCGCCTGGTGTGCTGCGCGCGCAGTAGAGGATTGCCCGTTATTTCGCTGCACCCTGGGCAAGGATGGCGTCGTCCGACGGTATCCGCGCTTGAGCCTCGGACTCGCGGTTACGCGCGGCGACGATGAGCTTCTAACCGCTCGGGTACAGGAAGCCGATACCGTTTCGTTCGGCACGTTTGTGCAACGGTCTGTCGAGGCGATCAAGCGAGCGCGCAGCGGTCATGATCAGGCTGCAGAGTGTATACAGGTTAGCATTTCGAACCTGGCCGGCCTCGACATCCATCGGGCGATACCGATCGTCGTCCCGCCCGCCATCGCGACGATCTACGTCGGAGAGGTGTATCTAGCGCCTGTGGGCACGTCCGACCGTATTCGGTACGAACGGATGGCGAACGTCGCGTTGACCTTCGATCATCGTGTCGTGAACGGCGTCGGCGCCGCGCGTTACCTTGCGGCGATCCGGCGCAGGGTCGCGGCGCTATCGGTCGAATCTCTGATGCATGAGTAGGCAAGCCAGGATCTGACGGTTGACGAGGGAGGCGGCAGGCGCCTGCCGTCTCCCTCGTGATCTATCCGCGAACCAGAGCCCTCGCTCGTTCCGCAATGTGTTCGGCGGTGAAGCCGAACTCCTGCAAGAGGCGCTCTGCGGGAGCCGATGCTCCAAACCGATGCATCGCGATCACATCGCCATCCTCGCCGACGTATCGATGCCAGCCAAGCGGTGAGGCGGCTTCGACGGCGAGCCTCGGGATGTCGCGAGGGAGTACGGATCGTCGATAGTCCTCCGGCTGCTCGTCAAAGAGCTCAAACGACGGCATGCTGACCACCCGGGTCGCGATACCGCCATCTTCCAGAATCGTCCGCGCGCCAGCGGCGAGATGAACCTCGGAGCCCGACGCGATGAGCACAACCGCTGGTGGGCCGGAAGAGGCCTCCCACAGGACATAGGCGCCGCGGCGCAGCGCATCGGCGGATGCGGCCCTCGTCCGATCGATGTAGGGCACCTTCTGACGGCTCAGGACCAGCGCGGTAGGTCCATCAAGACGCTCGCATGCTACCTTCCACGCTTCGGCAACTTCGCTCGCATCGGCCGGGCGGATCGTGACCACGTTGGGCGTGGCCCGAAGCGCCGCAAGCTGCTCGATCGGTTGGTGCGTGGGGCCGTCCTCACCAAGTGCGATCGAATCGTGGGTGAAGACATACAGGACCGGCAGTTCCATGAGAGCGGATAGCCGAAGGGCTGGCTTCAAGTAATCGTAGAAGTTGAAGAAGGTCGCGACGAACGGCCGTAAGCCGCCGTGCAGCGCGATGCCGTTGGCGGCCGCTGCCATGGCGTGCTCACGGACGCCCCAGTGAACGTTGCGGCCCTCGTAACCGAGAACACCTCCCACCAGGCCCTCCATATCGCTGCGCATGTCGGGAGGCAGCAGGTCGCCGAGTCCGTTGAGTGCGGTGTTGGTCGAGGGATTCAGGTCAGCAGAACCGCCTATTAGGGACGGATAGTGCGGGGCAATCGCGTTGAGAACCTTCCCTCCGCTCGCCCGCGTGGCGGCTGCGTCGGCGGGTCCGAACGTTGGAATACCGCTCGACCATCCGTCGGGCAAGCCGTGTTCGTGCGCCTGGTCCCAGAGGGCTGCGAGATCCCGATGGGCGGACCTCCAGATCTGGAAGCGCTCCTCCCATCGAGTGCGAGCCGCCGCGCCCGCCGCAACAGCGCGGCGAAAGGCCTGGAGCGCGTCGTCCGGTACGGAGAACGGCGTATCGTCCGGAAGCCCCAGCGCTCGCTTGGTCGCCTTTACTTCTTCGGCGCCGAGAGGTGAGCCATGGGATTCGCTGGATCCGGCTTTCGCTGGTGATCCGTATCCGATCACCGTTCGAACACAGATCAGCGATGGACGGATCGTGTCCTCTCGTGCCGCCGCAAGCGCTCGATCGATCGCGTCCACATCGTTGCCATCGTCGACCGTGATGACCTGCCAGCCGTAGGCGGCGAAGCGGTCGTCGGTCTTCTCGGAAAAACTGAGCGACGTCGAGCCACCAAGACTGATGCTATTGTCGTCGTACAGGCAGATCAACTTGCCCAGCCTTAGATGACCCGCCAACGAGGCAGCCTCTGAGGCGACCCCTTCCATCATGTCCCCATCGGTGGCCAGTACATACGTGCGGTGATCGACGATTTCATGGTCGGGGCGGTTGAAGCGGGCAGCCAGGTGCGCCTCAGCCATAGCCATGCCGACCGCGGTCGCAAAACCCTGTCCCAGGGGGCCCGTCGTAGTCTCAACGCCTGGTGTGGGTCCATATTCCGGATGGCCGGGCGTGATGCTGCCCCACTGGCGAAAGGAGCGGAGGTCATCGAGGGTAACATCGTAACCCGTGAGATAAAGAAGGCTATATAGAAGCATCGAGCCATGGCCGCCGGAGAGGACGAATCGATCGCGGTTCGGCCACTTCGGGCTCCGAGGATCGTGCTGAAGGTGGCGTGTCCAGAGAGTGTAGGCCATGGGCGCAGCACCGAGCGGCAAACCGGGATGGCCCGAGTTCGCCTTCTGGATCGCGTCGATGGATAAGGCGCGGATGCTGTTGATGCACAGCTCATCGAGTGTCATGGATATCTCCGTGGCTGTTTCTTATCTGGCTCTAGGCGCCAGTGCGCATGTTTGATCCAGTATACCTGCGCACGTCGATGCGGTTCGGGATCGAGGGAGGGAAGAGGGAGGGGGATGGGGCGAATGGGCGCAGGGCTGCGGACCCTATTGAAGCTGATGATCCGATGCTTGCTCGGGTCTCTTGGCGGAGTGCGCGCTTCCGGACTGGACAAGATACCCCGCACGGGAGGGGTGATCATTGCACCGAACCACTTGTCCCATCTAGACCCGCTTCTGATCGGTGCGCTGATCCCTCGCGACGCATGGTTTCTAGCGACAGACGAGCTGTTCACCGTCCCCGCGCTGGGACCGATCGCCAGGCGCCTTCGGACGATCCCAATCCGACAGGACAGCCCCGACCGCGCGGCGCTTCGGCGAGCCATAGACGTACTGAATCGTGGTGATGCGCTTGTAGTCTTCCCAGAGGGGCATGAAAGCATGGACGGTGACCTCCTGCCACTGCAGGCGGGATTCGTCCTGTTAGCCGTCCAGTCCGGTTGTCCAGTGGTGCCCATCGGCATTTGGGGCACCCAACGAGCTCTGCCTCCAAGGGAATGGCGGCCAAAACACGCCGGGGATACCATCAACGTCTGTGTTGGAGATCCGATCACGACGGCTGAGCTCATCGAAGGCACTGAAGGGCGTAGACGATTCGAAGTCGGACGCCGGGAACTGGATCGTGCAATGCGGGAGTTGATCCTTCGAGCGAAGCAGGATTCGACTAGGTGAAACCCGGGAGGCTAAGCCGGGAACGGGTAGAATAATAGCTGATGTGCAACATCCTTGTTAGGAGACCAAGGTTATGCCCTACGTAATCTGTGAGCCATGTATCGGCGTCAAGGATAAGGCCTGTGTAGCGGTCTGTCCTGTCGACTGCATCCACGAAGGTGTTCTGACCGATGACGACGGCAACAGCTACGATATGCTCTTTATCAACCCCGACGAATGTATCGATTGCGGGCTCTGCGAACCCGAGTGCCCCGTGACCGCGATCTTCGCCGATACCGATGTTCCGGAGAAGTGGCAGCAGTACACGCCGTTGAACGCGAAGTTCTTCGAGAAGTAATCCGAAGGCATCATTCCCACCGACTGGAGGTGGGTGATCCTTAGGATATGAGAACGACGATCGATCGATGCGTCTCTATACACGAACCGGTGATAACGGAACAACGGGGGTGCCGG
>JABWBA010000013.1 GCA_013360745.1 Chthonomonadales bacterium
CGGGGTGGGCGCCAGATACGGGGCGTCCGTCTCAAGGACAATCCGATCCAACCCGGCTATTCGCACGGAGTCCGGCAGCGACCCGGGGTTGACGAACGTAAGCACACCGCCAATGCCGAGCATCAGGCCGAGATCCAGCGCCCGCTCGGCGTCTTCGACCGTTCCCGACCAGCAGTGCATGACACCGCGCACGGCCCCTCGATAGGCAGCAAGCGTGTCCAGAACGTCATCATAGGCATTCCTGCAGTGGATAACGACAGGCAGTCCGAGGTCCACCGCAAAAGCCAGTTGGGCTGCGAATGCATCGCGCTGTGCCACACGGGGCGAGTAGTCCCTATGGTAGTCCAGGCCGATCTCACCGATGGCCACGACCCGCGCCGCTTGGGCCAGATCGCGAAGCCATCCGGTATCCGCTGCACTGTAGCCAGTCGCATCATGCGGGTGGATACCGACCGCAGCCCATAGATTCGAATACTGGACAGCCAACCGGACTGCATCCGCCGAACTCGGCCTATCGAACCCAACCACGATATGCCCGACGACTCCGGAGCGGTGGCTCCGCTCGAGGGTCGCCTCCAGATCCGCTTCAAAGCGATCGTGGTTCAAATGGCAATGGGTGTCAATCATCGCAGACTACGGCTCGGGACGAGAGGCATCTCGCAGTCGGACGGTCACATTGACGAGGACGGCGCCCCGAACGGGCTGAACCGAACCGGGGAGATCGAGGGCGACCTGGCGGGTCGTATCGGCTGCGATCCCGTCCACATTGATCGGGTGGGTACGCAGCGCCCGAAGGGCGATTAGTTCGGCGACGGGACCGGTGACCTCAACCTGCACGGGATCGCAGGACACAGCAGAGACGACAAAGGGAGGAGCCGGTCTTCCGACCAGCGTGGGGCTCACGATCAGGGTTCTGACCTCGGCGAGGTTTCGCGCCTGGATCTCCACATAGGCGGTGGGCGGATCGATCCTGACGGCATCAACGGCGAGGCCGTTGCGGTCTACGGCGTCGATCGGGACTTGTCCACCGAAACCCTGCGGTTCCACATCGGGTCGGACGACTATGGACGCGATGGATTCGACGGAATCTCTCGCGCCTTCGACATCCGCCCAGCCCGGCTCGATTCGCGGTGTGGTGAATCGCTTGCCCAGCGGCGGCTCCGTACGATACTGGACGGTAATCTGCATCCGCTTCCTTGCCGTGGTCTCGATGCGAGCCGGAACGGTTCGCACTTGCCCGGGGAACGTGATCCCCGCAGCTTCGGGCGGAGATACGAAGCGGGTAACCCGGAGCGTGCGAGCGCCCGGCCGAGCAGCAGATAGATCGACGATGGCTTTGATCGCGCCCCGTACGACAGCGTCCAGCTGGGCTCTGGGTCCGGCGATCTCCACCGTCACCGTTTCCGCTCCAAGATCGACAGTCAACCCATCCGGAGGCTGACCCGTCGGTACCACCTCGGCGATCACCTGTCTCGTAGGAGCGCCCGCTCGTTCTGTGGCCGCGTACGACCAGATCATGATCGCGGTGGCCAGAGCGATTAACTTCAGGGCCAGGTTCTCTCGAAGCCCGCGGATCATCGCGCGGCTCCATCATGCGAACGCCTCCGGCTCTTTCTGCGCGCTCTGGACTTCTGGATGATCGCACCGCTCACCCGCACGGCAGCCTGCCCGATGGCCGTGCCGGCAAGCCCGGGCGTCGCTCCGTAGTCGAGGGTCTGCTGCAGACGATCGCGAAGGCTCTCCTCGGTAAAGCCGCGGACGAGTCGGCCTTCAACAGCGATCGATATCGTTCCTGTCTCCTCAGACACCACAACGACCACCGCATCGCTCTCTTCCGACATGCCCAGGGCAGCCTTATGACGGGTGTGCACAGCGGCCTCAATGCGAGGGGCGTCGGTCAACGGCAGCGTGCAAGCGGCAGCAACAAGCTGATTACTGCGGAGCACCACAGCTCCGTCGTGTAAGGGATTGCCTGGATAGAAAATGGCTTCGAGCAGGGTGCGTGAGACTCGGGCATCCATCGTCGTACCGGTGGCAACGACATCTTCGAGACGGGATTCCCTCTCGATGACCATGATCGCGCCGATTCGCTTCACAGACATCGAGGCAGCCGCAGGCACAACCGCGTCGATCATATCACCAACGGCTTCCTGGGGCACCAATCCGAAACTACGGCTCCAGAAACCAGGCCGCCCGAACTCCTCAAGAGCGTGGCGCAGTTCAGGGAGGAAGAGTATGACGAGGGCGACCGGCCCGAACGCGAACATGCTTCGAAGCAGCCAGTTCAGGGCAAAGAGGTTGAGCCAATCGGTAACGAAGACCGCTCCGAAGTAGATCAGCAGCCCGCAGATGATCTGCCACGCGCGAGTGCCCTGTGCCCAGAGCAGGAGGCGGTAGACGAGCCAGGCGATCGCCAGCACATCCACAACCACTAGGTAGTTGAAGTGGGAGAGACCGATGAAGAGGTCATTCCAGGACACGCCAGCGAAACTCCACAGCCCAATCGGCTCAGCCGATGGGTACCCGGAGGTAAAGTATAGCATCCGTTCAGGACGTATTCAAGTCCCAGGAGGATTTGGACGTGAGACAATATTCGTTGATCATCGTGTGCTCGATGATGATGGCAGCTGGTTTGGGCCGCGATGCCGCCGCAGACCTCAAAGGTTATCTGGCGAAAGCCGAACCCGCGTATCACTGGGAACTCAAGGCCGAGAAGACCCTCCCGGGCGGTAAGGCCTATGATCTCCGTATGGTGTCCCAGACCTGGCAGGGCCACAACTGGGAACACAGACTCCAGATATTCATCCCTGATGCGATGGATGCCCCTGAGATGTGCACCCTGCTGAACACCGGCGGCAGCGGCGGCGCGGAGGAGGCGGTTCTCGGATTGATGGCGGCCAGGGCATCCGGCTCTCCGTTCGCCATCGTCTACAACAACCCGATGCAGCCGCTCTACGGCGGTAAGGTCGAGGATGAGCTGATCGTATACACATGGCTCAAGTTCATCGAGACGGGCGATGAGACCTGGCCGCTCCATTTCCCCATGGCGAAGACCGTGATCAAGGCCATGGACACGATCCAGGCATTTACGAAGACCCATGCTAAGAAGCCGATCCGCGAGTTTATCATCACAGGCGCTTCAAAACGGGGCTGGACCACCTGGCTCGTCGGTGCGTCTGGCGATAAGCGCGTCAAAGCCATCGCCCCCATGGTGATCGATATCCTCAACGTCAAGGCGCAGATCGCCCATATGATCAAGTCCTATGGGGAAGCCAGCGAGCAGATCGACGATTACACCTCTGCAGGGCTGATACCGATCCTGAACAGCAATAAGGCGGACCGGCTGATGGAGCTTGAGGATCCGTACAGCTACCGTAAGCAGATCACGATGCCCAAACTGATCCTGCTCGGCACGAACGATCGCTACTGGACTCAGGATGCGCTGAACCTCTACTGGGACGGGCTGGTCGGGCCTAAGTGGGTAGCCTACATTCCCAACAGCGGTCACGGGCTCGAGGACCGCGGACGTCTCCTCAATACGCTCACCGCCTTCACGCGAACCATCGCCTCCGGACGACTGTTCCCAAAGATCCAGTGGAACTACACAACGACCCCGAAGGGCGTCCGTCTCAACGTAACGACAGGCCAAACCCTGAAAGGCGCACGGCTCTTCCACGTCACGGCGCCAACGCTCGACTTCCGCGACCAGAAATGGACCTTCACGCCAATAAAGCTCAATGGGAAGTCGTTCACAGCGACCTATGACCGACCGGATTCGGGCTATGCCGCGATCTACGGTGAGCTCGTGTTCGAAACGAATGGCAAGCCCTATACCCTGACCACCCAGATCCATATCCTCGGAAAGGATTAACGCCGGTCCATCCAGTCTCGGAGGTTGCACCGACTGCTCCCTGTGGTCTATACTGAAGTCGGCAATCTACGATCGGCCGCGACCATGAACCACATCCTCGATATCCTGGAACAAGACGCTCACACGCCTCCCGAGCAGATCGCCGAACGGCTCAAGATGGACCCCGATACCGTTCGCAATCTCATTCGCGAGTGGGAACGCACCAAGGTGATCCGCCGCTATAAAGCCATCGTCGACCGTAACGCGATCGGAGACAAGCGGGTGACCGCCTACATCGATGTTGAGATTGCCCCGGCGCGGGGGACCGGATTCGATGAGGTCGCCGGCACGATTGCTCGCTTGCCGGAGGTGCTCTCGGTTGTTCTCGTCTCCGGTGAGTCCGATCTGCGCATTACGGTGGAATGCGCGGATATCGATGAGGTCGCGAACTTTGTCTCGCGCAAGCTCGCGCCACTAAAGATGGTGACAAACACGAACACGCATTTCCTGCTGCGGCGTTATAAAGACGAAGGCGAGTTGTTTATCGATGACGAGGACCACCGCCTGCCGGTTGCGCCGTGAGACCGCTTAATCGTACGGTCACCGCGATCCCGCCCTCGGGCATCCGGCGCTTTTTCGATCTGGCGGCAAGCCTCCCGGATGTCATCTCGCTCGGCGTGGGCGAGCCCGATTTCGTAACGCCCTGGCCCATCCGTAAAGCCGCGCTCCAATCGATCGAGAAAGGCCATACGACCTATACCGCCAACTCCGGACTTCGTCAACTCCGCGAACTGATCGCCAGGGATGTCGAAAAACGCACCGGAGCCGTCTACGATCCTGACACGGAGATCATAATCACGGTCGGGGTTTCGGAGGCTCTTGACCTGGCGCTCCGGACGATCCTTGATCCGGGTGACGAGACCATCTTGTTCGAGCCCTGTTACGTCTCTTATAGTCCCTGCACCGCTCTTGCCGGTGGAGTTCCGGTCTTCGTCTCGACCTCCGCCGACGACGGCTTCGCCATCGATCTCGACAGTGTCGAACGAGCCGTCACATCCCGCACCAAGGCGATGCTCATCTGTTCGCCGGGCAACCCGACGGGGGCCGTTCAGAGCGCTGCGACGCTCGAGGGCCTCGCCGACCTGGCGGAGCGGCACGACCTCTATGTTCTCTCGGACGAGATCTACTCCGAACTCGTGTATGGTCAGGACCACGCCTCCCTCGCGGAGATTCCCGGAGTGTTGGACCGATTGGTCCTTCTGGGCGGCTTCTCGAAATCGCACGCGATGACCGGCTGGAGGGTCGGCTATGCATGCGCTCGTGCGCCGATCGCGAACGGCATGCTCAAGATCCATCAGTACACCGCGCTCTGTGCGCCGCATGTCTCGCAGGATGCGGCCATTGCGGCTCTTCTGACCGGGTCGGCCGCTACGGAAAAGATGCGCCGCGAGTACTGGCGTCGTCGGGACTTTATGGTCGGGGCGCTGAACGACATGGGCTTGACCTGCCCGACGCCTGCAGGCGCCTTTTACGTATTCCCCAGCGTTACGGCAACAGGGCTCACCTCCACTGAGTTCGCGGAGCGTTTGTTGCGCGAAGAAGGGGTCGCAGTAGTGCCCGGCGGCGTCTTCGGTGATTCAGGCGAAGGTCATGTCCGGTGCTCCTATGCCGCAAGTCTGGACACGCTGAAGCGAGCGATCGAACGCATCCGCCGGTTTACGGAGCGATGCACCGCGAACCTCTCCTGCCCGACTCCCACGGCTAAGGTATCCTAGGACCTGTGTCTCGCCGTATCTGCTTGATCGTCGCCGTGGGCATCGCCCTTTCGATACGCGCCAACGCTGATCGGATTGTACGCGCCCCATCCGGTAGAATAACCCTGCCCGGGCATCTCACGGCTCGTTACCTCATGCCGACGATCGGATCCAGGACCTCGGCACGGCTGAATATCGGCGTACCTAAGGACGATCTTGGCCTTGAGATGGAGGTCGAAGCGCTGCGACCGCAGAGGGTGACCCGTACCGCCCTGAATCTGCACTATTCTGTAATCAGCGAAGCGTTCACAAATAACCTTGCTCCCTCCGTCGCGGTAGGCATCCAGGACGTCCTGAACACGGGTGCGTCCGGGCGTGCGGCTTATCTGGCGCTGTCCAAGACCATCCCGCTGAGCGAGGCTATGGAGACCCACCTCGGAACGCTGCGACTGCACGCGGGCTACGGTTCCCGGTCCATGGACGGCGGTTGGATTGGAGCCACAGTGGTAACCCGGTACCGGATCGCCGTATCTGCAGAGTACTATCGCCGGCGGCCAGCATATTCCGCCCAGATCGATCTCGTCGGCCCGCTCCAGGCGTACGCCTATCGATACGATGACACGACCTATCTTGGCCTCGGAATCACGTTAGGTCGCTAGTACGAGATGGCGGTAACTACACACCCGTCCCCGGGGCCGGCGTCCGACGGCCGCCACGTA
This sequence comes from Chthonomonadales bacterium, assembly GCA_013360745.1. Classification (GTDB taxonomy): domain Bacteria; phylum Armatimonadota; class Chthonomonadetes; order Chthonomonadales; family CAJBBX01; genus JABWBA01. The sequence continues at coordinate 6,324 of JABWBA010000013.1, forward strand.
GTGCTCCTCAAAAGTCTCAGTACCAATAACCGCTTCTATGCGCTAGTAGCCACCGACAGCGGCCTCAATAACGCCGACACGATCGATGAGTTTCCGCCCGGCCTCTTGCTTGGAGTCGCCTATCCGTGTCTTGAGGACGGATTGAACGACTTCGCCGTCATCCGAACGACGTTTGAGACAATCGACTACTTCCCAGATGACGAAAGTATGCGCGATGAGCTGATGTCCATCATCGATGAGGCGCGCGATAAACTGATCCGCAGGTTGACCGAGCTTCGCGACCGCATCGCAGACAGCACCGCACATTTCCTTGGCACCGATCTCGCAGAGTATCGGGGTTACGCCATGAACATGGTCCATCGTGGATATCCGAGGCGGAATCTGGACAGCATGATGAAGCTGAACGTCTTCATGACCGTCGCGGCGCAGGAAGAGGCCTCGAACGGTCCGGAGCCGTTGTTCTATTACGCTTTCCGCGACAAAACCCTCACCGGAACGTCATCGGACCTTACAGCGCGCCAGTTTGTCGCAGCGATGTTCTCCGATGTACTCGATGCCGTCCAGGATCCAGCATCGTACGGTTCACGTCATATATTCGACCGCGATGTTTTCCAGAAGTTCATTGCCATGATGTTCATCAACTACGCCACAACCGATCCGATCTTCTATGGCACCCATAAAGCCGATTACGGGGTATCTGCCGATCGCGATATGGACAATACTCCTCTGCATCGCGCGATCGATGCCCAACTGCGGGAGATCGAAGCCCGGATGCTGGCGGATGTTCCCACTGTGGTTGCCCCGGAAATCGATACAGCGTGGGCCGAACCCGATATCAACCTGCCGCAGGAATGGGCCAACGAGGAAGTCGTCGTCGGACCGCTCGCCTCTATATGCGCTGCGGCGAGGCGGTTGGTTCGTCTCGACACTCCTGACGCCGTCGAGCTCGGACGGGTGGTCTTAGCCAATGTTGCCATCCTAATCGATCAGCTTAAGGAGCACGGCATCATCGGCGAATCCGCGTATGATCCGACATCGAACAATAACGGACCAGCCCGCCCCTGAGCGGTCTATCGTAATCATCCGGGTAGTTGTCTGCGTGATCTGTTCCTCGTTCTCACCCCTCATACCCCGACGACCCGCTAACCGCAGCGCCTCCTGCCTCGTATAGATACTCGATGGCACCACGGGTTTCCCTGGATACTCCAGAACATCGACATCCACGATCGGAAGGCCGTTGAGGGCCAGGCATCCCGTCTCGCGGGCCGAAACACCCCTGCGCGTCGTCATTCTTGCTGGCGAGGTCGGGTTTTGCTTCGGCGTCAAGCGGGCGATCACCATGGCGGAGGATGCGCTGGTTCAGGATGAGCCCGTGTATATTCACGGCGACCTGGTCCACAATCGGAATGTCACCGACGATCTCGAATCACGCGGCCTTCAGAAGGTGCGCTCGCTCGAGGGCCGCCCCCGAGGCTCGGTAGTGGTCCGTGCGCACGGACTGCCACGAACTGAGGTTGAGGAGGCGAAGGAGGCCGGTTACCGCATCATCGACGCTACCTGCCCGATCGTGCTCCGTGCGCAGGAAGCGGCCCAGATGATGGAGGCCCGCGGATGTCAGGTTGTCATCATCGGAGACGCTCATCACGCCGAGATTAAAGGGATCATCGGCGCCCTGCACCATCCCGCCCTTGTCATCGATACGGTGGAACAGCTACGAAACGCGAAGGCCACTCGAGCCTTACGGAGGAAAGTCGGTGTGATCTTCCAGACCACACACGCGCTCGAGCTATGCAAGGATATCGTCGGCGAGCTGGTCTTTATGTGCAAGGAAGTTCAGATCGTCAATACGATCTGTCGACCGGTCCAGAACCGACAGGACGCTGCGCTCTCCGTTGCCGAGGATGTCGACATGATGCTGGTCGTCGGAAGCCCGACGAGCGCCAACACCATGGAGTTGACGGCGCTCTGTCATGCGCATAATCCGTGGACCCGGCACATCGAAGGGGCTGAGGGGCTGCGCGACGAAGATCTGTGCTGGGCCCATACCATCGGAATCGCGTCCGGTCTATCAACGCCGGTCCATCTGATCGATGAGGTCCGCTCCGCGATTCTCGCTCGTACCGACGAACCCGACTTCAGCCGCAGACCGCCTCGTGAGTTCTACGAGCTCCGCCGCCACGGCGGCTGACCGTACGGCGCGCGTGGCCGTCGGTGATCCCAACGGCCACGCTTGACCTCACGGGGGCTAGGTTATCGCAGAATCCCCTTCGTCCCCGGTACGGATGCGGATCGCCTCTGCGACCGGTATCAGGAATATCTTGCCATCACCGATCTCACCCGTCCGCGCGGCGCCCGCGATTGCATCGGCCACCTGACGCGCCTCCGTATCCGGCACAACGATCTCGACTTTCACCTTCTGTATAAGGTTTACGGTATATTCCGCGCCTCGATAGTGCTGGGTAAAGCCCTTCTGTTTACCCACTCCGCGAACTTCACTTACGGTCATACCGCGAATACCGAGATCGGTGAGCGCCGACTTGACATCATCGAGCTTCTGGGGTCGTATGAGCGCTTCTACCTTGATCATCTTCTCCCCTCACTTCTAGAGAATAGTCGGCCCGGTATGGACCGCCCCGACGGGACTACCTGCCTCCGACCCCATCGCCATACCACCGTACGCGGCTTCGCCATGGAGCGCCAGGTCGAGTCCGGTGTCCTCTTCGTCCGTTGACACTCGCAGGCCGATCGTCCCTCTCAGGAATAGACCCAATAGATATGTCACGCTGCCTGCGAGCGCCACGGTCACCATGATCCCGACCAACTGCTTGACAAGGAGACTGGCGCCAGCGCCATAAAAAAGACCGTTGGCGCCAGCGGGATTGGTAGCTGTCGATGCGAAAAGACCCGTCGCAAGAGCGCCAAAGATCCCGCCGACACCGTGGACTCCGAATACATCAAGGGCATCATCGTACCCGAAGCGCGCCTTGGCGCGGATGGCCCCGAACGAGATCGGTGCGACGAGCGCTCCGATGGCGATGGCCGAGATTGGATGAACGAACCCGGACGCGGGCGTAATGGCGACGAGGCCGGCAACAGCGCCGGTCATGAAGCCCAGAGCTGTCGGCTGACGGTAGGCAATCCATTCGATAAACACCCACACCAGCGCCGCAGACGCGGCGGCGAAATGGGTCGCGACCATGGCCGAGACGGCGACGGCGTTGGCAGCCAGAGCGGAGCCGGCGTTGAAACCGAACCAGCCGAACCAGAGCACACCGGTTCCGATCACGGTAATGGGCAGATTATGCGGGCGCATATCATCGGCCGACACCTTCCGTCGTACTCCGAGGAGCATAGCCAGGATTAGCGCAGAGACACCTGAACTGATGTGCACCACCGAGCCGCCAGCGAAGTCCAGCACACCCAGATTGCGTAGAAATCCTCCGACACCCCATACCATGTGGGCCAGAGGAACATATACCAGCAGGCTCCACAGACCGATGAAGAGCGTATAAGAGGAGAACCGCATCCGATCGGCGATGGCGCCGCTGATCAACGCTGGTGTGATGATCGCGAACATCAGCTGATACACCATGAAGGCCTGGTGCGGGATCGTTGCTGCATAGGCTTCGTTCGGCGCAAGACCGACGCCGCGTAAGCCCAACCAGCCAAAGCCGCCGATGAGCGGGATTCCCGGGCTGAAGGCCAGGGAATAGCCGCACAGAGCCCAGATCATCGTAATCAGCGCGATCGCGATGTACGACTGCATCAGCATGTTGAGAACGTTGCGGGCGCGAACCATGCCGCCGTAGAACAGGGCCAGTCCTGGCGTCATGAGCATAACGAGAGCCGCCGAGACCAGGATCCACGCAGTGTCACCGGTATTGATGCTGCCATCGCTCTGCGCCAGTGCGAGCCGAGGCAGGCCGCAAAGAACACCGCACAGAGCCGTTGTTCTCGTTATCCGTACTGCGCCGACGGTGATGTACGTCCTTCGGTTTGGCATACACATCTCTCCTGAGGCTGCCGTGAAGGCAGCGTAGTGGGAGAGCTCGGCATCGTCGCGCGAAAGCTCGGGGGGACGAACCGCCTGGATCGATACGGGGGTCCGACAACGGTGTGGGACCGACCGTAAGCGCTGGGCGTGGGATGGGCCTGGATGCGAGTCCGACGAACGACCGGGGATCAGCGAACCGGCGACTCGATGTGCTCCGTCAGGAGGATCGCCTCTGCAATCTCACCAAGGGTGCGGCCTGTGGCAAGCGATTGCGATTGCATCCTTCTCTGCGCCTCCCGCTCATTGATCGCGCATCGGCGCATGAGGATTGCCGTGGCGTTACGGATCGCTTCGGCCGAGCGGAGTTCCTGGGCCAGAGAGTCGCGCTGATGCTCCACAACAAGCAGCTCGCGGTACCGAGCTGTCGCAATCTCCAGCGCGGGCTGCAACTCCGACCTTGCGAACGGCTTCACCAGGTAGGCAAGAACACCGGCACGAGTCGCTTCATCGATTAACGGAGCATCGCTGTAAGCGGTGAGCAACACGACCGGACAGATCCTCTCGCGGCTGAGTATGGCCGCCGCCTCCAGTCCGCTGCTGCCGGGCATCATTACGTCAAGGATTGCTACCGACGGCCTCAACGATCGTGCCAGACGGCACGCGTCGCGACCATTGGCCGCTTCACCTACAACCCTGTGTCCCAGGTCCTCGAGGAGAGCCCTCAGGTCCATCCGTATCACAGCGTCATCGTCGGCGATGAGGACGCTGAGTTTGTCCATAGAGCATCAGTCTACCCGTCTTTGTATGGAATCGGTGATCTTGCGCCAAGTTGACAAGCCGGCGCGACAAAACCATAATGGAATGAGTACGCTGGAGATGGGACGACTGGTTGGCACCCTGCGCGTGGATAAGCGCACCAAGAGACTGGTTACTCGCCTCCGCACGGGCGATATTGCCTTGATACAGCATCCAGATCTCGACGCTATCGCCGCGCGGTCCCTCGCCGATCGGCGCCCCGGCGCGGTCATCAACGTGGCCCCGTTCATTACCGGCCGTTACCCGAATCAGGGTCCAACGGTTCTGATGGAGGCCGGGATACCGATGATCGAAATCGACAGCGGTTCTTTCTTCGAGGAGGCATCCGGGTACGAGGGAAGCGCCGCAACCGTCGATGATGGCGTGATCCGTATTCGTGAGGGACTCACAGCGAACGGTATGATCCTCGAGCGAAGCCAGATTGACAGCCGCTTGGAGGCGGCCCGGGGCAATCTCAGCGTCGAACTGGACGCGTTTGCGCGGAATACCCTTGCGTATCTGGAAGGCGAGAAGGCCCTGCTCCTCGATCCCGTCGAGATCCCGCGCGTATCGACAAAGCTGCGCCAGCGCCATGTCCTAATCGTCGTTCGCGGTGAGGGGTATCGCGAAGACCTCCGAACGATCGAGGAGTATCTCAGGGACGTCCGCCCCGCCACCATAGGCGTCGATGGAGGCGCCGACGCCTTGCTCGAACTCGGTATACGCCCCGATATCATCCTTGGCGATATGGACAGCGTAAGCGATGCCGCCCTGCGATGCGGCGCTGAGCTTGTCGTTCACGGGTACGCGCGCGGGGAGCGCGAAGCTCCGGGCCTCAGGCGAATCGAGACACTCGGACTCACTGCGCAGGTCTTTCATGTGCCCGGAACCAGCGAGGATGCCGCGCTGCTCCTTGCCGATGGCGCCGGGGCTTCCCTGATCGTCGCAGTCGGCACCCACTTTTCACTGGAGGACTTCCTGGACAAAGGCCGTGGCGGCATGGCCAGCACTTTCCTTGTCCGATTAAGGATCGGCGCCAAGCTCGTCGACGCCAAGGGTATCGGAAGGCTCTGGTCCAGCCGCCGGAAACCGGCTACCATGGAGATCCTCGCCATCGTCGCGGCTGCGCTGTTCCCGATCATCGTCGTGGCGGCGGGATCCCCGTTTCTGCAAGCCCTCGCAGTTGCCATACGGCTGTGGTTTCGATCGGTTACAGGCCTGCGTTAGGATCCCATGGCGCCCGGTTTCCGATATCACGTCATCACGATCGTCGCTATTTTCATGGCGCTCGGCGTCGGTATGGTTGTCGGGAGCTCTCACCTACAAGAGGCGCTCGTGGAACGTTTGCAGGTACAGCTGGCCGCACTCGGCCGGCGATTCACCGACGAGATCGAACCGCTTCGCCAACGCACAGAGGAACAGAAGCGGCTGCTCAATCTGTTAGCTACGAGATTGACCCACAACAGGCTAACGGATCGGCGCGTCGCCGTCGTCGTGACAGGAGACTACGGTGATGCGGCCCATCGCGCCACGGATGAACTGCGGAGCGCTGGCGCTGAGATCGTATCGCTGACCACGATCCCGTCGACGTTCCCTGACCGCCTCGACGCAGTCCGCGCCAGACTGACCCAGGTTCTTCCGGAGATCGCTGCCAGCGCCGATGATCCCCGATCTGGTGTGCTGAGACTGCTGAGCCGTCGCATCGTCTATGGTGGATCCCGCAGCGACCTGACCGAACTCGTCGACGCGAACTTGATCGAAACCGATGGCAACTACAATCGCCCCGTCCATCTTGTCATCCTTTTCGGCGGAGCGAACGCTGCGATGGGCAAGCGATGGTCCTCAGTCGATCTGCCGCTGATCGACGGTCTTCTTGAGACCGGCGCACGGGTGATCGGCGCGGAGGCGGAAGCTGCTGACGTCTCCTACATCACTGCCTATCAGAGCAAAGGCATCAGCACGGTCGACAATGTGGATACTGAGATCGGTCAGACGACCCTCGTCCTCCTCGCCAGTGGCGATCGCGGGTCGTACGGTATCAAAGATACGGCGCGCGACGGCCGATTACCCTCGGGTGAGCGGCAGGAATGATCTCGGCGATCATCCCTGCCTATAATGAAGCCGCTCGAATCGGCCAGACGATCCAGGCGCTATCTACGGCAGCGCTGGTCGACGAGATAATCGTCATCGACGACGCTTCCTCAGATGAGACCTCTCATCTCGCGGCTGAGGCCGGCGCCAGCGTCCTGCGTCTCCCTGGTCGCGGAGGGAAACGCGCAGCACAGGCGATCGGTGTCGCGAGATCCCGCGGCGAGGTTCTCCTACTCCTCGATGCGGACCTGGGCGCGACAGCGGCCAACAGCGGCCCGCTGCTCGCTCCGGTGCTAACGGACGATTGCGACATGTCGGTCGGTGTCTTTCCGTCCTATCCGGGGCGCGGAGGAGGCATGGGCCTCGTCGTCCGGCTGGCCCGGTGGGGCATCCACCGGTGTTGCGGCGTCCGAATGGCGGCTCCGTTGTCGGGGCAGAGGGCGCTCCGACGGACGGTATGGGACGCGGTTGCCGGAAATGCTCACGGCTTTGGCAGCGAAGTGGGCATGACGATCGACGCGCTATGCGCCGGATTTCGGGTGCTCGAGGTTCCGGTTATGATGGACCATCGGGTAACGCAAAACGATCTGCGAGGGCGATGCCATCGTGCGCGTCAGTTCCGGGATGTCGCGCGAACGCTGTGGGCACGACGAGCGATGAGATGCCCGCCAGCGGACTGACGCTCGTCGCTCTGATCGGGGTGGCCGTATGGGCGCGGACCTTAGTGAGCGTGATACCTCCCCTGCTGCGCCGCTGGGGCGCCCTTCGGTCCAACTTCCGCGGCGACCAAATCGTGACCTGCGGAGGATCCATCGTCGTGCTCGGGGCTCTGCCCGGCCTCCTCGCTCTCCAGGCGATCCACAACGACAACCCAGACCTCCGACAGGCCCTCGGCTACGCACTCGTGGCGTTTGGCGCCCTTGGCCTCGTTGACGATATCTGGGGCAGCCCCGCCTCGCGCGGGTTGCGCGGACATGTCCGAGCGCTCTTGAGGGAGGGACGGATCACTTCGGGGCTCATCAAAGCGGTTGGTGGGCTGCTTGCCGCCGGACTTATCGCCTCGTTCGCCTTGAGCTATAAGGGTCTAGCGGCGTTCGGCGCGACTCTTGCGATCGCCCTTGGCGCCAATACCGGCAATCTGCTGGATCTTCGACCCGGACGTGCGGGCGGTGTGCTGCTGGTTCTGCTGACCTTCGCGATCGGGACTCTAGCATGGTTTGGTGACCGCGTCTCGGCTGCAGCGGTGGCCACCGTGGCCATCGCTGCAGGGTTCACTCAATGGGAGGATAGCGCGAGCCGGCTGATGCTCGGAGATACCGGCAGTAATGCGCTCGGCGCGGCTACGGCGATCGCGATCCTTGCGAGCTTGCCTCCGGATCGGCTCTGGATCCTTGTCGCCTTGCTGATAGCGCTGCACCTGGCGGCCGAACGCTGGTCCTTAACAAAGATCATCGCTCGATACCGCCTATTGCGATACCTGGACGGCCTTACAGGAGTCCGGGATGATTCTCGCGATGGAACATAGGGGATCGGGTACAATCGGTTCGGATTGGGGCCCGTAGCCTAGCGGTTAAGGCAGTCGGCTCATAACTGATTGATCGTAGGTTCGAATCCTACCGGGCCCACTGTTCCGAACGCGTTCCGGGTCTCTATACCTCGCGTTACAGCTTGAAGTCGACGATAGCGCTCACGCCGACTCCTTCGACTCGCTTGATTCCCTTTTGCGGAGACTTGGTCTCCACCGGCACAAGGGCCTTGAGGCGAACGCCGCCGATGGCCTTGAAGTCCCCTTCGATCTGCGCAACCGCGCGCACCCGATCGAGACGGGACTGAGGCCCGGCCACCTGGGCTGCTCCCAGGTAGCCCCCGTCGCCGATAGAGAGGATCGGGACCACCTTGGTAGCATCCCTCCCACCGGCGTTCTTACGCATCGTAACCGTATTGATCGCCTTGTCGATGTCCTTGCCAAAGCGATCGACAGCCACCGCGATCGCGCCGCCCTTGAGGATGCTCCCGAGCTGCGCAGAGGCCAGGCCGCCGCCGAACAAGGCGATGCTAACAACCGCAGCGCCGTATGCCATACGTCTTCGTGTCATCGTATACCTCCTATACACTACTAGACGCATTTTACATAGAAAAAGCTCCCGCCGCGGCGTATGCTGCGGCGGGAGCTTTGTAGTCGTCTACGAAAGGTGTCGTTAGAAGCGGACCGATACCTGTGTCGTAAAGACGTTGTAGTTGAAGTTGCCACCCGAACCGGCGCCGCCGGTCAGGAAGCCATGACCGTCGAAGGAACCAATCTGGTAGCCCAGCTTGATCTTCGTCGTGTCGTTAAGGGCGTAACCGGTGCCGATGGTGAAGTAGTGCTCCTGGGGATGCACTCGTCCGGTGGAACCAGAGAGGAGTCTCCAGTAGACGCCTTCCCAATCGACGGTCGTCTCGAACGAGTCGGACAGAGCCCAGCGGAGTCCAACGAGAACACGATGGATCTCATCGTCCTTGCCGAGACTGCCTGCAGCCGCCCGATTGCGAGCTTCCGTGTAGAAGTCATAGCCGGCGTTCATGGCGAATGCAGGCGAGAAGTCGTAGTTGAGGGCAAGGGTTGGACCCTGGATATTCGTCGGGTTCAGCCAGTTGCCGATACGTCCCCAGAAACCAGGGGCGTAGAACATCGGGTCGATGTACTTATAGCCAGCTGTGACGCCGAGACTGCCGGACCGAAGTCCGAGGTTACCCACATACGCGTCGTTCTGGCCAGCATTGACAGATCCGACGTTGCGGACAATGCCGGTAAGGCTCTTGGACCAGGATGCGTCGAACGTCACGTTGTCGCTCAGGTTCAGCTTCGCATCGGCGCCAAGAACGGCGACGTTGGTGAACGGCGTCATCGCCGGATAGGCTACGGTACCGGTGCCGAGCATCGCTGTCGCGCGGATCTGACTGCCTTCCTGTCCGACACGAAGCGGCAGCGTGGCCGACAGTCCGCCGATCTGCTCCAGAAAGAGAGGATCGTCGCCTGCAACGCCGACCGGCTTTACGCCCATACCCGCATAGATCATCGGGCTGCTAACACCCGCGACCGGCCCCATCCAGGTTCCCATATTACCGTTGACGGTCTTGAACGATCCGGCGAACACCGTCAATCCAAGGCTGCCAACGCCGGAGTCCAGCGTCAGGCCGTCCATGCGATAGGCGCCATCATCGAAGATGGGGTTATTGAAGTATCGATCGGTATCAGGCCTCCAGAGCGTCAGGGGGCTGAGTTTGAAGGGAACGCGACCGATGGTCAGCGCGCCGTTCTGGCCGAAGCCGCTGAACGGAGCCTTGACGGTGAGTTTGTTGAGGTAGACATCCGTGACCGGGGCATCCATCAGCGGGAAGTTGCCGATGTAGCTGCCACCCAGGTAGTTCTTGTAGTTGTCGACTACGATCGAGCCATTGATGTCGGTCGAGCCAGACTTCGCCGCAACGCCAAGCTCAAGAGCGTGGGTCATGACGGCTGTATCGGAAAGGATCGGATTCGAAGGACGTCCGTCCATATCGACGAACGCGCCAGTCGATCGATCGACACGGATACCCGCAAAGACGGTACCCGAGATCTTGGGCATGCCTTCGACGGTGGCGCGCAGATCAGCCACGTCTTTTGCGACCTTGTCCAGCTTCGCATTCAACGCGTTGATATTCACGCCTTGATTGGCCAGTTCGGCTTTGAACTCGTCAGCCAGCTTCTTTAGGGTTGCCAGTTCCTCGGGTCCCACACCCGCGGGCCCTTGCGGGCCAGGCGCTCCTGCCTCGCCGGGATCGCCCTTGGGACCCTGTGGACCAGAATCTCCCTTGGCGCCCTGAACGAGCTGGATGCTTTCCAATGCTCTCTTGAGAGCGACTGCGAATTCGTACCGGCTGAGCGTGCGCTTCCCGCGGAAGTATCCGTCCGGATAGCCGACGAGGATGTTCTTTGCCCGCAGAGACTCGACCGCCTCATACGCCCAGTGGTCCGTTGGGACATCACTGAACTCCGGCGGCGCGACCTGGGCCATGACCGGCAACACCCACGCCAGACATACGGAAGCGCCTAGAAAGGTGAGAACCTTTCTCATTCTGCCTCCTCCTTGTACGTGGTGGCAGATCGTCTCTAGGGCGTTACCGCAACGCTCGAACATCCCGCTATTCTTGTCACGTACGACCTGAGCAGAGCGCTCGGGTTTGGAAGTTGTCCCTGTTTCCTTCTTCGTCACCCGGATCGTCGTTTCAGTCCGTTCATGAACGCAGATCGCGCTTGTTCTTACGCTTGCAGAGCCGCCTTGAGCCGCCTGCCGTTGGCGCTCCGCATCGACCTCACCTTACACAAGATAAGGCCTACATGCATCGCACCGAACTAGACCTACGTTACCATAAGAAGATGCGTTCTGTCAATCGCGACGGCCGGAAATATGCCGTTCGGCCAGGATCACCGCAACATAGTCATCGTACGGTTGATCCGGCGTACGAAGACCCAGCGGTATGAGCCTCCGCCAGCCGCGTGCTGGATGCTCCGTCAGATATCGGCGTCGCGCCATTTCGGAGGTCCGGCGCTCTGGAACCGTGCCAGCCGGAATACCGAACTCGGTAAGAAATTGCAGTACGCTGCGGCTGCCGGTGCCATCGCCAACGATCACCGGCACATCGGTGTCACCGCGAACCTCGAGAACCACCGCCGCGATGTCGGGTGTATCGACGATCCGGCGCACCGATATGACGCCATCCTTCGTCATCGCAGCGAGGCCGCACTTCTTACTACCCGGGTCGATGGCTATGACGCACGGTAGGGGCATGATCAACCATCATATGGCAGGGCGCAACCGAAATGTCAGATCGAGGCGATCGGAAGCCGTTGTGTCGTTGGCCGCGTACGCAGTGATCTCCACCAATCGACGCATCGCGCGAACCTTGGTCGACAGGTTAACGAGGTCGGCAGCGCTGTAGGATCCGACCTGGGGCTCGCCGGTCGCCGGGTCCATTCGGGGGATTATCCCTCGGCTCAGGGCGGTTTGACCGAGACCTTTGAGCATCAGGACGAGCTCATCGAATACTTCATTGGGGCTATTGGACCCGTCGATTTTGCGCACCGCCACCTCCTGCCCCTTGCGATAGACCAGAGGATTTGACAGCGGCTGCAAGTCAATCGCAGCGGGCTCACCCTGAGCGCTGTTTGCGACTGCAACGGCCAGAAGGCAGATCGGTTCATCCGATCTGGAGACTCGGTTGACGATCGCATCGATTCGATCGTCTTCTGTAACGCGAAGAACGGTGGAACCAGACGCCGTCGGTGTTGTAAACCGTTTATCGACTATTTCCACAGCGCGCGCACGCTCACCGGGTGCGGCGCCCCGCGCAAGGGCGGCAATGTGGGCAGCGCTCAAGAGGCTGTCAATAGCCTTGCGAACGCCCTCGGGCGGTGTACCGCTCGGTATCACGGTTCGAGCGAGATCCTCTCCGCCATGCACCGCGATTCGCCGGGTACGAAGGGCTTCGAACATTGCCCAGAGCGATCGATGTGCCCCGTACGCAGTAGTATAACTATCCTGCATCTCCTTATACTTCGCCTGCAGCGACTCCGTTTCATTCGCCAGTTGCACCTGTTGGGCCCGCAGACGTTCCAGCAAGGAGGTCAGCTGATCACGGTCCCGAACGAGCTTCTCGTTTTGTTGCGAGATGGCGTCATTCTCCTGCGAATAGGCCGCGTTTGTGGCGCCCAGTGCGGTATTCGCCTGGCGAAGCTGTTCGTTCCGTTGCTGGAGTTCAGAGGAGCGATCGGTCAGTTCACTGGTCACCGACCGGAGCCGCTCGTTCCTTCGCGCGAGATCTTGCGCTGCGCTCCGTTCCGAATCCGCCTCTGCCCTTGCGCGCTTTGCGCCCGCCTCGGCCAGACGCCGAGCCATCTCCGTCGACCGGGCCTGTGCCAGAGCGACCCTCAGGGATACCTGTACAACCTTGAGTCGTTTGTCGGCTGTGACACGAGCGGCGACAGCGCGAAGTCGCTGCGTCTCAGCGGATGCGCGCTCCTGCCGAGCTCTCCGGAGCGCATGGCGCTCCCGCGTCCTTGCGGAGATAAGGCGATCGTTCTCTTTACGAAGCCCGGCATTCGCTCGGATCGCGGACTCTCCCTGCAGGATCACCCTTCGCACGGGCTCGACCGCAACGTAGATCGCCAAAGTTGTCAACAGGGAGATCAATGTTCCGGTTGCGGCGGTAATGATCGCGGCTGTGTGCCGTGGGCGGAGCCCAAAAAGCGATGCTCGCCGTTTGCCCATCCGCCGGCCAATAAGGTCGCCAGCATACGCGATCAAGCCGCCTGTAAGCACGGTCGTCGCGAGCGCCGTCACGGTCCACCACACGTGCCTCACCTCCCCTTGTACCGGACAGTCGCGCGCCGTCAACCGGCGGCGCCCGATGATCCGTCACTATAGATCGAATGGGCTTACTGCCGCGTACGAGCTACCAGTGTCACTGCAGCGATCAGACCCAGGATGTTGGCAGCGAACGCGGCAATCAAAGGCGGAAGCGTTCCGCCTTTGCCCATCTGAAACATGCCGTTATGCACCAGCCAGTACGCGAAGATGATACCGATCGCCAGGCCGAATCCGACAGCGCGGGAGCCTCGCTGAGGGCGAACGCCAAGCGGCGCTCCCACCAGTCCGAATATCACCGCGGCGACAGGCAACGCAGCCTTCTCCCAGAGGTTGAACTCGTCAGCGCCGAGATCGGTCTTGCCCATCCGGCGCTTTTCCTCAATCGCAGCCCTGAGCGACGCGAAGGATCGGATGCGGTTGTCGGTAATCTGCGGTTCGGGCACGCCTCGGAAGTCGCGATCGAAGCGAACTCCTTCGCCCAGATCCCGAGAACGCGCCTCGGCATACCAGGCGTCGGTCTGCCTTCGCCCGGTGCGATCCGGATCGAAATAGCGGATGTAGACATCGTAGAAATCGGCGTTCATACCCTTCTCATCGTGGGCCACGACTCGGTCAGCGTAGATCAGGGCGGCTGGCTGTCCGGACCGTTTTGGATCGGTGCTCATGAGCAGAATCGACACCTCGCGGAGCTGCCTTGCCCTGGGGTCGTATCCTCCCATGATCGTGATGACTTCTTCGATTTCGTCACTGTCGGGCTTCTTGACGGCGTAGTGGATCGGCTGCCGCTTGGTGGGCAGCATCGTCGCTTCTGCGGCCGCATAGGATGCCTTGTAGAACTCCCGCATGGACGCCGGTACTACGACCTCGTTCCAGGCGAACGCGAGCACACTGATGAGCAGCCCGACAACGACTACAGGACGACAGGCGCGATAGAAGCTGACCCCGCTGGCATACATTGCGATGTTCTCGCTGTCGCCTGAAAGCCGACCGAAGGCCAGCAGGCATCCCAGCAGCATCGCCATCGGCAGGCACTGGGTGACCAGCACCGGCACACCGAACATCGATATCCTGGCTACGAGCCCGAAGCCAGCGCCCTTGACCATCAGATCGGTCATCTTCGGAAGGTAGACCGAGTTAAAGAGCAGAGCAAGAAACAGCAGGAAGCTATTGAGGATAGGCCCCGCCAGCTCGCGGAGGATCAGGCGGTCGATCGTGCGCATCGCTCAGGCGCCGTACCCTTCGCCGAAATAAAAACGTCGAGCGACCGGATCCTGTGGCAGTGTATCCGAGGCGCCGGCGGCCTTGATATGGCCATCCGCCATGATATAAGCCCGCTGGGTGATCTTCAACGTGGCCTCAACGTTATGATCGGTAATCAGGATCCCGATGTTTCGCTCGCGAAGGCGACCGATGATGTGTTGGATGTCCTGAATCGCAATCGGATCTACTCCGGTGAAGGGCTCATCCAGAAGGATAAATGCAGGAGCGGTCGCCAGGGCGCGAGCGATCTCGACCCGACGTCGTTCGCCTCCCGATAGCGTCTTACCTCGGCTATCCCGGATTCGTCCGATATTCATGTCCTCGAGCAGCTCATCGGCGCGCTTGCGCTGTTCGGCGCGACTCAGGCCCGTGTGCTCCAGCACCAGACGGAGGTTATCGATGACCGTAAGTTCGCGAAAGACAGATGGTTCCTGCGCGAGGTACCCAACCCCCGCTCGAGCGCGCCGGTACATGGGCATGTTCGTGATGTCCTTACCATCCAGCAGCACCCTGCCGGAGTTTGGACGCACCAGGCCCACCAGAATATAGAAGGTCGTGGTCTTCCCCGCACCGTTAGGCCCTAGCAACCCCACTACCTCGCCCTGATGCATTTCGAGACGGACACCGTCGACCACTCGACGACCCCGATAGGTCTTGACGAGCTCCTCGGCTGCGATCTCCACGGCGCTTCGCTGCCTTCGTTACTTGCCGCGTCCCGGCTTCGGCGCGGGATCGGCGGTCTCTTTGATTCGGATGTTGATCACACCGGACAACGACGGGTTTGATATCGATATCTTATACGGTTGAACGCTCATGTCGATCTGGACTTCGTCGCCGGAGAAGGTAGATCCCTCGGGAGGCGTATCGGGTGTAACAACGGTAGCTTCCACGCCGCCCGTCAGTTGTACAAGCCGCTTACCTTCATCGTAGACCGCGCGATCGGCCTTACCCGTGACCCGATCCGTACCACCGCCGGAAGGATTCGGCTGGACGGCGCTGAAGGTCACCGGGCCGGTCAGGGTAAGGCGAGAGGCTGAGCGGTCGTATTCGGCCTTTCTGCCCGCTGCGGTTACGGTCACTGTAGTGTTCCCGGGTCCCTTTCGGACACCCGAGAACTGGACATTACCCGAGGCTTCGATACGCTCAACCTCCCGAATACTCCGCCCGCCTTTTTTCATATATGCCGTGATCTCGGCGGCTTTCACCCGGGAGTTGGCGCTATTCGCGGCATCCGTAATGTCCACGACTGTGTTCGGGCCCTTGACGCGCGCAATGACCCCGAGTTCGAGTTCGGCCGTCGCGAAATCTCTCATGACGATATCGCCGAAACGGATCTGTTTCGCCGAGCCCGGCTTCTGCGCTCCGATGGCGACGGCAAGACACAGCATAACCGGGATACCGAGCAACCTCCCGTATATCGTTCCCAAGTCGGCCTCCTTGATCAGCGCCTCCGCGCCGCCTTGATCTCTATGGATGATCGGTCCATCACGGTATGGTGATTCGCTGCCTTTGTGTGTACATGGTTATACGGTCGAACAGCCCACCCTCGGCGATCAGGGTACCCCGCTCGCGATCCCGTTGTACGAACCGAACTCGCCCCAGAGCGATGATCCGGTCTTCGTTAAGCAGCCATTCCAGCCGGTCGGCGTCCATTTGGAGCCCGGATGGTTGATGACCGATGATGTGTACACCGCCCGAAGCGATGATTCTCCGTGCGCCCATCTCGGCGTCAATCGCAGGCGCTCGGAGCTCGGCGATAAGGACCCCTTTACGGTAGACCTTGCTGCGCGTACGCTGAAAAGATCCGGAACCCCGATCCTCCTGCAGCGTTCCACTCTCGGCCTCCAACTCCAGGATTGGCCGAACCGTCCCATTGGGAGCCGGTTCTTGCCAGGCGACGAGCACCTTCTTGGCCGCCACCTGACGCCGGGACGCCGCTTCGTCTGGCTTCTTTGACGGTTCCGCTCCGCACCCTGAGAGGACCACGATCAGGCTGGACATCAGCCGAACCAGGGTCCGAGGTCGCCCAGAGTTCATCGGGAACGACGGATATGGCGCTGGCTGGTCTTCGCGCCACCAGCTCCGGCGAGTTGACCGCAAGCAGCCGATACGGCCAGACCGCGGCGCATCCTCTGGGTGACCGTTCGTCCCGCAGCGACCAGGATGCGGCGGAACCGGCCTATCCGATCGCTCGTGGACGGCTCGTAGACCTCGATTCCCTGGACCGGATTGTACGGAATCAAGTTCACAGATCCCGAATGGCCGTCGAGAAGGTCTGTCAGGGCGCGGGCGTGCGCTTCGCTATCGTTCACGTTGTTGATCAACACATACTCATACGTCACATCTCGACCCGTCTGAAGCCGATACTGGTCGGCTGCTGATAGTATCTGCAGGAGCGGCCATGCTCGAGCGGTCGGCACGAGCTGGGCTCGCAGGCCGTCATTTGGCGCATGAAGCGACAGCGCGAGGTTAACCGGCAAGCCGGACTCAGCCAGCCGGAGCATGCCAGGCACGGCGCCGACCGTAGAAACAGTCAGGTTTCGGGCGGATACCTGTACTTCTACGATGAGTACTCGCAACGCCTGTATCACGGCTTCGACGTTCAGGAGTGGTTCTCCCATACCCATGAAGACCGCGTGGCTGATCCTTCGGTTCGGTTGAGCGTCCTGGAGCCAGAGATACTGTTCGACGATCTCACCTGCCGTCAGCTGCCGTTTCAAGCCCATACGAGCGGTAGCGCAGAAGGTGCAGCCTGCCGGACATCCAACCTGGGATGAGAGACATACCGACACACGGTCCTGATACGGCAGGTATACGGCTTCGATGGCCAGACCGTCTCTTAGCTGCAGCGCATACTTGATCGCTCCATCTGCAGCCGCATCCATCCGTATCGCAGAGAGCGTACGTGCCACGGCCCATGTATCGAGATCGGTCCTTAACGACGCCGGAAGATCGGTCATCATCGAGGGGCTTGCTGCCCGCTTGCTGTATAGCCAGCGCGCTATCTGCTTTCCCCGATAGGCTGGCTGACCGCGCTCGGTCATCAGAGTGGTGAGCTCAGACGATGTCAGGCCTATCAGGTGAACCAGCTCCGCGTCGGTCGGTTGGACTCGTTCGCTGGACCCTTCCGGATTCGCCGGAGCCTGTGACTCCGTTAGCGACACGCCTCGATGATTCCCGCGAACTCCTGAGCGACCAGGCTTGCGCCTCCAACCAGAGCGCCATCGATGTTGGGCATGGAGAGCAACTCGCGAGCATTGGAGCGTTTGACGCTGCCGCCGTATTGAATACGAAGGCGATCCGCAGCATCCGCCCCACGGAGGCGCCGTATATGGGAGCGAATGACACCGCATACCCGATCGGCTTCCTGAGTATCGCAGGTTCGGCCCGTACCGATCGCCCAAACCGGCTCATAGGCGACTACGACCGCCGAGAGATCCTCTGCGCCGACGATGGCCGCCTCGATCTGCGCCTGAACGGTCGCATCCGTCTGGCCCGCTTCGCGCTCTCCAAGGGTCTCACCAACGCAGCAGATCACCCTGAGTCCGGCGCTGAGACACGCCAGAAGCTTCAGATTGACGGTACGGTCGGTATCGCCGAAGTGGCGCAGCACCGTCTCATCGAAGTCGGGTTCGGGTACGCCGAACCGACCTCGACATTCGGAATGACCGACGATGACATACGTGACGCCGGCATCGATGAGCATGACGGGAGACACTTGGCCGGTGTAGGCTCCTGCATCCCTCCAGAAGGCGTCCTGTGCTCCGAGCGAGGCGAGACTGTCGCCGATGGCGTCGCCGACGGCGCCAAGCAGCGTATAGGGAGGACACAACACCACGTCGACCTCGGGATTGGCGCTGGCGACGCGACTGATCTCGGACGCGAGCGCCGTACCGGGCTGCCGGAGCATGTGCATTTTCCAGTTGCCGGCGATGATCTTCCTGCGCATGATCTAAAACACTCCTGTTATTTCAACGGCCATACTGAGGCATGATGGCCCAGGCGGCGCGCGGTTTCGATCGGGCTTGGCAGGCTCAACCGCGTCGAATCACGCCAGGGCCCATGGGATGGACAACGACTGCAAATAGTCGCGCACTTCGATGTACTCGTCTGGAGGGACATTCCGTACAATCGCTGGCGTGTCGGACGGGACGTTCTTCCTCAGCTCGAGTACATAGGATCCATAGTCCAGAGCCCCCTGCCCGGGCCCGGGGAGTCCGGGTTCCCCATCCGGCGGCATTACGCAATCTCGCAGATGGACCACGCCAGCCGCCTGTCCAATAGAGCGGCATATTCGGCTAACCATCGAGTCTCTATCGGGATAGCGCTCGGGCGTCAGCAACGCGGCGGCATCGAGAACATAGCGTACATGCTCGCGCATCGCCGGCTCCAACATGCTGTGGAACTCAATGATGCGATCCTCGCTAGAGAGAACGTGACCATACCAGGGTTCCAGGACAATCTGGTAGTTCCGTGCCCGGGTGTTTTCGACGATATCGCTGATAAAACCGCTGAGTCGCTCCAGGGCCAGCCTTGAACTATTATCGGGGTGCGGATCATACAGCGTATCAGCAAAGCTGCCGCTGAAGCAGACGACCTTGCGCGCTCCAAGCAGGTCGATGTGCTGCAGAAGCGCGGAGAGGTCGTCGCGGGTTGCACCCAGAGGCCCCGCCTCATCCGGGCGCATCGGGTTGACATAACACCCGATCGCCAGGGGGCGGATTTGCTTCTCCAGCATCTGCTCGGCAAGTCTGGCCAGATCCGCCCTACCAGCGCATGGACCATGAAGGTTCAACTGGCACAGGGTGAAGCCTGCGTTCTGAGCCTGCTCGAATCGGGCGTCGGCCTCGTCCATCGAACGGAGCGAAATCAGCAACCCGAGCTTCATCGCGGTTCTCCCAGATTCCGTTTCTAGGTTGCGGGCTTATCGGTTAGTGCAACAACACCGGGAAGCGGTCGACCTTCTAGAAACTCCAATGCCGCGCCACCTCCAGTCGATACATGGCTGATCTGGTCGGCGAAGCCAAGCTCCTCGACGGCGGCGGCGGACTCGCCACCGCCGACCACGGTGAGCGCGCTCGAACGCGCCAGGGCCTCGGCCATGGCTCGCGTACCCTCCGCATAACGGCTGATCTCGAAGATGCCCATCGGACCATTCCAAACGACTATCCGCGCATCCGCGATGACCGCGGCGAATCTGGCCCGGGTTTCCGGTCCGATGTCGACACCCTGCCAATCGTGAGGAATAGCGTCCACAGAAACGATGTGGCTCTGGACCTCATCGGTGTTATCGGAGAACGGATCACGGTCGGCGATCACTACATCCGACGGCAGCAGTATACGATCCCCCGCCACAGCGAGGACGTTTCGGCAGTACTCCAGCGCGCCTGGATCACAGAGAGACTGGCCTATCTCCTTACCCTGGGCTTGAAGGAAGGTATAGGCCATGCCGCCCCCGATCAGCAGGCGGCTCACCTTCGTGAGGAGGTTGTCGACCACGCCGATCTTGCTCTTGATCTTTGCGCCGCCGAGCACCGCTACGAACCCGTCCGGAGGACTGTCGAGCGCCCGCCCGAGGAACTCAAGCTCCTTCTTCATCAGGAAGCCTGCGGCTGATGTAAGATGATGGGCAACGCCTTCAGTCGAAGCGTGCGCCCGGTGGGCGGTGCCGAACGCATCGTTGACATACAGCTCGGCGATCGCTGCGAGGCTCGATGCGAAGACAGGGTCATTCGCAGTCTCGCCGGGATGGAAACGGACGTTTTCTAACAGCACCACATCACCCGGCTGCATTTGAGCGATGGCCGCGTCGGCCTGGGGACCGATGCAATCCGGTATCAACGGCACATAGATCCCCAGGAGTTCGCTCAGGCGCTCGGCCACCGGCCTCAGCGTGTATCGGACACGATCGGCAGCATCTCCCTTCGGCTGTCCGAGGTGAGAGACGAGGATCGTCTTGGCCTTGTGCTCGATCAGGTAACGAATGGTCGGCAGCGCACCCCGGATTCGACGGTCATCCATCACCCGGCCATCCTCGTGCTGCGGCACGTTGAAGTCGACACGCACGAGCGTCCGTCGGCCCTGTACCGAAAGATCCTCAATGGTTAGCTTATTCAGTCCAGCATTCATGCTCATGCCTCCAGGGCCTCGACGGTGCGATCTCAGTGATCGCTCCGAACGGACGGATACGGCTACGGGCGCCGTCTCTTCAGCGCGGTACCGACCTAGAGGCCGACCTTATTCATATAGACGATCAGGTCGCCGACACGGCATGAATAGGCCCACTCATTGTCATACCATGCGAGGACCTTGGCGGTTCTATCGCCGAGCACCATCGTTTCCCCGGCGTCAACGACCGAAGAAGCGTTCTCGCCCACAAAGTCGGATGACACCAACGGTGCGTCCTCGACACGAAGATAACCCTTCAACGGGCCCGCAGCCGCAGTACGCAGCGCGTCGTTAATGGACTCGACGGTCACCGGCTTTTCGGTGGTAATAACCAGGTCGACCAGAGAGACGGTCGGCACGGGTACTCGCAGGGCGAGGCCATGCATCTTACCGGCAAGCTCAGGCACCACGAGAGAGATCGCCTTGGCG
Organism: Chthonomonadales bacterium; assembly: GCA_013360745.1. Lineage (GTDB taxonomy): Bacteria > Armatimonadota > Chthonomonadetes > Chthonomonadales > CAJBBX01 > JABWBA01. Next base: position 27,450 of record JABWBA010000013.1, read on the forward strand.
GCGCCGGTCGAGGTCGGAATGATGCTCTCCGCTGCCGCACGGGCTCGCCTCAAGTCCTTGTGGAACTGGTCCGCCACCTTCTGGTCGTTCGTATATGCATGAACCGTGGTCATAAAGCCGGTGACGATGCCGAACGTATCGTTGAGAACTTTGGCTACCGGGGCGAGGCAGTTCGTGGTGCATGAGGCATTGGAGATGATCCGACATTCAGGGGTGTACTTGTCCTCGTTGCACCCCATAACGATGGTGACGTCCTCACCCTTAGCGGGCGCTGAGATCAATACCTTCTTCACCGTCGTTGCGTTGAAATGGGCGCTAGCCTTCGATGCGTCGGTAAAAAAGCCAGTACTCTCAAGGACCACTTGGACGCCAAGATCCTGCCACGGGATCTGAGCGGGATCGCGCTCGGAGAAGACGGTGATCGTACGGCCATCGATGACAATATCCTTGCCGTCTACGCTCACCGATCCTGGGTAGGTCCCGTAGTTCGTGTCGTACTTGAACAGGTGGGCGTTTGTCTGGGCGTCCGTCAGATCGTTCAGTGCGACAACTTCGAGCTCGTCAGGGTGATTCTTCAGGATCGCTCGCAGGCTTAGCCGGCCGATGCGGCCAAACCCGTTGATCCCGACCTTTACAGCCATTCTGGGTGGCTCCTTCCTGAACAGGTAGGGATCCGGCGCCGCACGAATAGCGGCTCCGACGGCGTCGGAAACACAACGCTGATTGTGTCGCATTTTAGCATTCCGCCGAGGGCCGAGTCAACGGAAAGAAGCCCCGCGGGATAGGGTCGCCGACGCATCACCAGCCCGTTTCCGTTCATGCACCCGGATGCGATTACCGAGCGGACATACTGCTGGCAGATACAACGACACTCAGGGCTTGGCGATCGGGCAACGGCTGAATGCGCACGCCAGGCAGATCGTACGCCCATGACGCGTCGGCTGAGTCGATGTCGACCGCCCTCCGATCGGTCCGGGCCGATTGATGTAGACAGATGTCGATATAGCGATGTTGGGGCAGTATGACCGTCTCGATAGGGCGAATGCCAGCCAGGGCCGGGCCGATCCCCGTCAATCCAGGGCTGACTGTGATGAACGTCCGATAGGTCTAGGCGTAACTGCCCAGTTCTCTGGCCAGCGCCACGATATGACGAAAACCTTCGAGGCTCACCGTCGAGGGTATGGAGTGGTCGGAGGAGAAAACGTAGCCGCCGTTCTCCTTGACGATCGGTAGGACGCGCCTTATCTCGTCCTCGATCAACTCCAGGTCGTCCCAGAGCACGGCGTTGATGCCGCCGTGGAGAACGAGGCGGTCGCCGAACTTCGCCTTCAGTGCAACCGGATCCATGCCCGCCTTAACTTCGAGAGGATTCAACGAATCGAGGCCTAACTCAACCAGTTCGGGCACGAACGGATTGATATCACCGCAGGAATGCAGACACGCCTTGACGCCTCGGGAGTGCGCCCATTCGATCGCGCGCTGATGGACGGGCTTCAGGAGGCGACGGTAGGTGGCGCGCGAGAAGAACTGGTTATGCTTGAAACCCATGTCATCCGGCCATGTCACGGCATCGAACGTATAGCCAGCATCCCAGACTTGATCCAGCAACGCGATATTAACCTCAAGGAAATGGCTGAAGATATCCTGCATCCACTCCGGCTGCTCAACCAGCGCAGTCAGGACTCGCTCCGTACCCACAGTCCACGAATGGGTGATATCGAAGCCAAACCAGAGATGTCCCTGGATCCAGGCGCCACGATCGCGCCAGCCCTTGTAGTTGCGTTGAAGATGCGCCCAGTCGATGCGATCGGAGGTCGGGGTCATTCGAGCCTTGGCCTCGGCCCAGCTTTCGGGATCCCGTATCGTAAAGTCGAGGAACTCCGGTACGCCGCCGGCATGCTTCCAGTCCCGCATCGTCACCCCATAGGAGGATGTGTGTACAACATATTCCTCGGTTTCCTCTAGGACCGCGACTGGATACCGGGGACTAATGTCCACTCCGATGCCGGCGACATGATCCAGATCGAAGTAATCCACGAAGCTGACATCGTCGGGCATCCCTTCCCGATGCCAGCGCTCGATCGTCGCCCCCCAGGGCGAGTCGATGATGGGCACTCGATCCGCTTCCCTGTGCTCGAACATCCTCTGGAACCGTTCACGACTCGTCATCGTTGTGACACCTCCAGGCCCTGATCATCGATGATCACGTTGACGCTGGCGCGCATGTTCGCCGAATCGCGGACCCAGTCGAGATACGGCGCAAGCCGTTCAGCGCAGTTGACGCTGTTGTGGGCCAGCACGAGTCCGCCGGAGACCAGCGACCTTTCGCATGCGCGCAGAATATCGAGATAGATCGCCTTCCCTCGCGCTGCATCGCCGTCAGCATCCAGATACAACAGATCGAGATCGCCCGCCCATTCCGCGGCCACATCGACGGCATCCGCTGCAACGATTCTAGCGACGCCCGTTGGATCGATGCGGCGCACGTTCCGTTCGGCCCGTTCCGCTTCCTCCGGTCGTATCTCCACGCCGACGAGCGCCTCCGCCTCATAACAGCTTCCGGGCCCGACGCCGGCGCCCGCGTTGGAGATAAATGTGAAGCCGCAGAAGACGCCTGCGGCGAGCATCCGCCGTGGCCGAGCAATCGCATTGATGGCATACATGAGCCGCTGCTGACGCGGTGTGATCGCCGTCCAGGGTATCTCGAAATCCCGCGCGACCGCATCGCGATGGTGCAGAAAGCGGTCGTGATCGTAGCGGGTGTGGGGCAGGATCCCACGGACTACCAGTTCGCGGAGAACGGCATCGACGATCGCCACCTCACGTTCCGGGGCCTCGAGCTGCACGTGGGGATGCTGAAAGTCCATCCGATAGGACTCCCAATCCGGTACGATGATCTCGTCAGGCATGGCAGCATCCATCCTCACGGCTCCGCGGCCCCGTTGCAGTATGGAACCGGGAAAACCACGCTTCATCATGTTGTATAGGTTTGCGTACGATCAATGGACATAGGTGAGATCAGAAGCGCAATCCGCAAGCCGATCGTCGTACCGATGTCCGCCTAGTGTTCGCCCTTGACGATTCGCTCGGCCAGTCGTTGGATGAACTCAGGCGCGGTACCGCAGCAACCCCCTAGAAAACCTGCGCCGACCGCAGGGAGCTGCGCCATTGCGGCAGCGAACGTCTCCGGGGTTACATCATACACCGCGACGCCGTCGACGATCCTGGGCAAACCGGCGTTCGCCTTGGCCCAGACGGGTCGACCGCTGGCGGCGTGGAGTCGCTCAATCACCATCGCCATATCCGCCGGCCCCTGACCGCAGTTCGCTCCGACGATATCGGCGCCAGCCTCATGCAACGCCGTCGCTGCCTGCTCGGGAGTTGTCCCCATCACCGTTCTTGCGCCGGCCTGACCGGCGCCGTACGTAAGGCAGGCGACGATCGGCAAACCGATCCTATGCGCCGCGCGAACTGCAGCCACGGCCTCGGCGAGGTCGCACATGGTCTCGATCACGAAGCCGTCGACACCCCCCTCCGCCAGGGCCGCAGCCTGCTGAGAAAAGGCAGCGTACAATAGGTCCGCATCGATGTCGCCGACCGAGGGCAGCTTGCCGGTTGGGCCAATCGAGCCGAACACTTTCGCTCGATTGCCCGCGGCGGCCCGCGAGATTGCGGCTCCGGCCCGGTTGATCTCAACGGCGCGATCGGCCAGAGCGTGCCGATCGAGGAGCACGCTTGATGCTCCGAAGGTATTCGTCAGGATGATCTGCGCCCCTGCGGCGACATACGCTGCGGCGACCTCCTGAACCCGATCCGGCCAGTCCAGATTCCAGGGATCCGGCGGTGCACCGATCGGCAGCCCCCGCTGCTGCATCTGTGTCCCCCAGGCGCCGTCGGTAAGGACTGGCGCTGTATGGAGCAGCGCTTCGATTACTGGATGCATTGCGGACCTCTCGCGTCGTAATATCCGAACTCCCGGACGACTTCGTACATCGCGGCGATATTGACCGCGGGTGTGCCGGGCGCCAGATTGTTGCCTTCTCTCATTACAAACTTGCCCCCCTGCGTCACGCCAGAGCGGAGGATGTCCAGGGTAGCCGAACGAACTTCGTCGGAGCTCGCTTCGACAAGAAACGGGGCTGACGGACCTCCGTACAGCTGGACATCGGGACCCAGCTCCGCACGAAGCCGGCCAAAATCCACGGGAAAACCGGTGTCAAACGACATCACACCCAGCTCGTCGCGAATGGTGGGGAAGTGCCGTGCAGCATTGCCGCAGAGGTGGATCGATCGCCCCCGTTCCGTCGCGAATGCTTCGAACAGCCGGCGATGTCTCGGCAGGATATGCTCCCGGTATGCAGCGGTTGAGATCAGAGTGATGCTGTCGTCCGCGATCCCGTAGCCGTCGTGCGGATACGCAAGGCGGAATCGGTCCTTCCAGGCCGCCACCCGCTCGATGGTCGCATCGGTGATGAAATCCAGCAGCCGTCCCAGTCGCCTCGGTTCCGCCGCCATCATCTCGCACACGGTGTCGCACGAGAGCACGTTGCATGCAATGGTGAACGGACCATCCGTCCCAAGACCGGTGCTCGGTGCGTTCGCGACAACGGGCTTGCCGTAGAACGTCCGTTCACTTGCGAGATCCGACATCCGGGCATGGAACTCGAGCGCCCGGCCCATTACACCGCCAAAGGGTCTGGGCGCCCCTTGACTCAGAAGCCGGTCGGGCTCGGCTGCGAAGACCGGTCGGACATCCGGGACCTGACCGTCGCGATACTCTATCGGACAGCCGAACCAGGCCGATTCGTAGTAGTTTTGGAAGTCAACATAGACATGCCACTGTTCCGGGATACCCATATCGGCGTCCTGCATCAGGTGGTGGCGTATCCAGTATTGGAACCGCAGTTGGGCTTCGAACATGGTGTCGGGGTCTTCGGAGTACGTGCGAAAATCCACATGGAGAGCGTTCGCCCCGGTCTCGCACAACAGGTAGCGTGGATTGATGCCGAGGATCATTGGCACTCGGATGGGCTTCCCCCGGTGATAGGCGTCCCATACCGCTCGGACCTCGGCGTTATGCGCGCTGAAATCCACGATTCGATGAGGCATCTCGGACACCTGCGCACTCATCCGCACACGGCTCTCCGTTCACCAAGCATCAGGAAGCGCCGTATTCGTGGCGCGAGCGGTGTGGGGGGCGATATCACAGGCCTGGTTGATATCGGCCGGGTCATCATCGCGGCCAGTTCACGGACACCTCGCCCTGCTCGGTCCAATCACCGACATCCGCTCAATGATCGGTCAGGCAGTAAGCCCGTATTCACCGGGGAGATAGGGTGCGTCGGCATACCGAACGAGCATCTCGGCGATAAACTCGTCTTCACACTCGGGCAAGCCATCAGCCGCCTTGCGGAATTGATCGAGCCAACGGAGCTCGTTCTCGGCGATCCGAACCTCGCCGGCCACTCGTGCCCGAGCCAGCTCGTCAAGCGTCGCGATCACCGCGATTCGGGTCCGCTGATACGCGCATGCGGTACCGGAGATCAGCGCTGATAGTTTGACCACGACCTCCGGCCGTAGAACATGCGCCTGCGGATCCAGGGCCGCATCTGAGGCCACAAGCCAATCGCGCATCTGCTCGGCTCCGGCCCGGGTCTTCGCGGCTGTATTCAGCAGTCGGCAATCATAGGCGAGCTGTTCAACGCTAACCGTAGGCGCATTCGTACTCAGGAGTCGAACGTTCTGAACCGATTCGTTGGACCACAGATCACAAACGGCCTGAGCGATATTGCCGACCGTGCTCAGATGGGCGCAAGCCGCAGAACGCCCTTCCATGGAGATCGGGACGCCGGCAATCGCTTTCATATATGGGCCTTCGTAGGCGCAGTCCTTGCTCGGTCCGACGGCGCCGACCTCGTAGGCAACAAGGCCGCGCGGCACCGAGGCAACGCGGTCCACGGCGGCGAGCACACGAGGGATCATCCGCTGTTCGGCGAGCACCATGGCGGTATTGGCGAAGCCGCACGCGGTGTCGCCCGACGGCACGATCCCATGGGTTCGGCAGGACTGGACGATCGCCGTCCAGAGGAACCTCATGTCGCGGGGAGCCAGAACGCCAAGGGCATAGACGATCCCCTCTAGGTCGGCGTCCATGATGGCCTGATCATGGATCTCCTTGCCGCCTGTCGACTCGATACCGATCATGTCGGCGCCCGACGGCCCAGCCAGGTCGAACAGTCGGACCATGCCGTCCCAGTACGAGCCGCTTCGCATTACGGGCGGCCGGACGTGGTCCCGCGTGTCATTGGGGGTCAGACGTAGTGCGGACCGCAGCCCACGGGTCTCGCCGTAACGGCGCATCGTTGCAGCGAGGAGCTCCGTGATCTCGGCGCCCCATTCAGGGAAGACGGTCATCGGAGGGAGCGTTTCGAACTCGACAACAAGGGCAGGAACCTCGAGGTCGGCGGCGCGCTTACACACTCCGTCGATCATCTCGGTGTACTGGGCTCGGACCTCGGGCCAGGTCTCCTCCATAATATCGATCGGGGGGAGGGTGAAGTTGACCTCGGGAATGACCTCTCCAGCGCCGATCACCACGCCTCGCCCACAGCTGACCGGACGCGGCGCCTGGCCATACAAAAAGTCGTGAGCCGATGAGATCGCCGGCGTTGCAGCGGCAGAGGCAATATCCGACTGCGGATGTACGTTCATGTACCTTTGTGACGCTCCTTCAATGAGACCCATGTGCCAATGCGTCGCCAGCCAGGCGTGCGGATCACGCCTGGCGGCACACCAGCAGGATAGAGAAACGGCTGCTCAGGCCCCGACGAGCTGTCGCGCGATTCGAACCGCCCCGCTTGCGTTATCGCTGAACGCATCCGCGCCGATGTCATCCGCGTAGCGCTGGGTCACGGGAGCTCCGCCGATCATCGTCCGCACCGAGCCCTTAAGGCCGGCATTCGTCAACGCCTCCACGGTGCTCTTCATACCGGGCATTGTCGTGGTAAGGAGCGCCGACATCGCGATGACCTGAGCGCCCTGTTCACGGGCGGCATCGATGAACTTCTCGGGCGACACATCAACACCGAGATCGATCACCTCGAAGCCACCGCCCTCGAGCATCGCAGCGACGAGGTTCTTGCCAATATCGTGAAGATCGCCTCGCACCGTACCGATGACGACCTTACCTATGGGCTTGGCTCCGGTCTCAGCGAGCTTCGGGCGGATGTACTCCAGCGCCGCTTTCATGGCCCGGGCTGAGATGAGCAGTTCCGGCACGAAATATTCGTTCTCTTCGAAGAGTCGCCCCACCTCATCCATCGCGGGGATCATGTATTTCTGAAGGAGTTCCTCCGGATTGGCCCCCTCATCAAGCGCTTCCCTGGTCGTCTCGGCGGCAAGGTTCTTATTGCCTTCGAGTACTGCGGTGTAGAGGGCCTGTAAGTCAGCCATGTTTGTATCCTCTTATGGTTTGGTATAGAGTGTGATCGTCTGGTCAGCTTCGCGGAAAACGGTCCGGATGAATATCCGCGGATCTGCCAACGAGAAGCTCTTCGTCGGCATCTTGTTCGACATCCGTTTCGATCGCCTCGACCGGGCAGACTTCGCTGCATCGTGGTGTACTGTAGAAGCCAAAACATTCTGTGCAAAGGCCTGAGTCGATAATGTATACGCCATTCATCTCGGATATGCCCTGGTTCGGGCACTCGTCCAAGCATATACCACACTGGATGCACCGCTCCTGATCGATCCGTCGTGCCATGTTCTCCCTAGTCGCCTCGGGTCTTGCGATCCCGGACGACATGCCTCCTTGCTGTTATTCCTACCCTCCGCCGGGTCGTGCCCAGCATCATCGGGATCAACGCAAACGGTTCCCTGTACTCAGACTCATATACGGTTGCTCCTGCATTCGATAGTCGTCCTGCTTCTCCTCCTGATGTGTTCTAAAATCGCGATTTTCCCTCCATGGACGAGACCGGCCTATCGCCTCGTTCCCTGCGTATGACCGAGATCCATAGGCTCTAGGTGATGTTACGGACGATCGGAGCGCAGAATCCGGACCTCACCACGACGCATCGGCACCGTGATCACCGGGCCCGCGCCGAGATCGGCCCCACTCACCAGATCCGTAATCCGTCCCCGGCGCGGCATTCGAACTGCTACCGTACCGTCCTTGACGCTCTGGAACGCGACCACCGGGCCGTTAGCCCAGACACAGGTATCGTCCACGGCAAATAGGTGTACTCCGGCAGCCCGAGCCCCAATCCGCACAAGCTCAGAGGTCAGCGCCGGCGCTCCAACAAACAGGGAGATGCCTCCGCGCTGCTTTCGCATCGTTACGGCAGCGGTCCCATCCGCATAGACCGCCAGAGTCTCCTCTGGAGACGCATCGGTCACCGAATAGAGCGGTTGAACCGGGGCTTTGACGCCGAACCCACGTGTGAGGCCCAGCGCACGTCCGGCTGCCGTAGGCTCGACCCACGCATGGGTACCCTCCGGAGCAGGAGCCAGCCGAAATCCGGTCAGCTGGCGCATCGCGTCCAGGCTCCGTCCCTGATCGGTAGTCGATCCCGGCGCGTAGAGCCACAGTGAGGTCGCATGACGGGTCTTCTCCAGAAGACGTTTCCGCTGCGTCTCATCCAGCCACCACGCGTTGTGAAAGACGTACAGTCTGGCCCGGACCTTGCCGGTTGTGACATCATCGAGGAGATATTGCCCATAGGGCGCTCCCAGCCGGCCCAGAGCGTGACGCGCATGGTAGATCGCGGGACCCGTGACATGCTGGGCGTTCGGTCCGACGAGCAGCATCGACCGCTCGTCGATCACTGAGGCGACTTCAGGTCGGTACGGATGTCTTCCGGCGGCAAACTCCGCATCCAACGGCCGGAGCTGGTCCATTACCTCCCAGATGCGCGGATCGTCGAACCATCCGGTCATCCCAAGGTCCATCCACCAGGTCGCCATATTCCGCGTCGCCTCATTCGCGAGGTTCCGCGTAAGGACCGACGCTGTCTCCCAGGGCGTGGAAAGGCGCGCGATCGCATCCGTCACGTTCGGGCTCTCATGCGTCCGTGTGTCGTCCTCCTGGAGCCAGAGCTTGGTTCCGGTCAATGCCACGCTCTCGGCAGCGGACATCACGGGCCCGGTCTCCGCCAGCCCGCGATCGCCGTAGGAGATCGGCGAACAGAGGATATCGATATCCGGGGATTGCAGCACTCGGCGCATCGCATAATGGCCGCTCGTCGCCGGTCCGAGCAACACCCCGCCGAACTCATAACCGTAGCCATAGAAGAACACAACCAGCTTACGTCCCGACGACGCCTTCCGTGTCGCCTTCGCCAGAGCGCAGACAAGGTCGGCCATAGCCTCCTGCTGATAATCGGCAAAGTCGACTAGCGCCTGTTCCTGTGCGGGATTGCGAAGGACGCCGTTGGTTGAGGTGCGCCGTTCCGAAGGCGCTGGGACCTCGACGGCATCCAGGGATGCATCCGAACGTCTCCAGGCGCTCCGGAGTCGCGCGTCGGTTCCGTACTTTCGACGAACCCACGCCCTCCATGTATCGCGATCGGCTGGCGAATATCCGTTATATAGCCCGCCCCATGTTTCCTCATAGAACCACTCGCCCGTGTTCTGTCCGCATGGATGGTATCCGGCGACCTGGTCGCCGTACCGTTCTTCAAGGTGGCGTACAAGGGCTTCGAGGCGTTCCACGGCATGTTGACGGTATAGCGGCGACGCAGGCACTGCGGTCCGACTCCTGGTTCCGTTCTCCCACACCATCATATGGTCCGGATACCGTTGCTTCCACCACTCCGGCGGATCCAGCCCGATTCGGGGAATGAGCATGGCCCTGGGATTGTTCCTAAGAACACGGTCGCATTCGAGATCCACTCCCGTCCAGTCGGGGGCTTCGCCAGGTTGCGGCCAGGGCGTTGGGATAATGAAGGTAACGAAGTCAACGCCAGATGCAGCAGCTAGTTTGATCTCGCTATCGAAACGCCCAGGAGGCCCTCCTAGATGAATATAGGTGTCGCCCGGACGATAGAGCGCCACATAGACATCCCGCTCGGTGTCGGACCGACACCATAGCGTTACTCGATATCGATGCCCCTGGACCAGCGAGAGACCTGGCCTGGTATAGAGATGGAAATCCGGCCATGAACCCGCGACGGGCTCACGTATATCGACTTCGAGCCCGACCGTGCCCGCTTCTCCGCCTCCTGGTGCGGTGCGAACAGTCCCTACCGTATTCCGATCCTCGGGCGGCCAGACATTCCAGAAATCGCTGAATGCGCGTTCTCCTGCCTCAAAGTCCATCCCCGGCATCAGCGGCTGGTTGGTTTCCGCATCCTCGATGACGATGGCATCGAGGTATACCTGGCCCGGCTGGTTTCCAAAGCGCAGGTGCAGCGTACCCTTTCCAGCGCTGTCCGCTTCCGCGGCGAACTCAAAGCTGTACCGCCGCCCCTCCGGCCCCACCTTCAATCCGCTGGTGCCCGGCCCACCAAAGAACATCCGGCCTCGAACAGGCTTTCCGTTGATCGTAAGGTACGGAGCGCCATTCCTCACCGCTACCCTGGCGGTAAGCGGGCGCCCTGACTCTCGCTCCATCCCTTCACTCCGTTGATATGGCCCGGCGATCAGCGCGACAGCCATGATCACCATGAACAGATAGAATCGACGTCCAGGCCTAGCGATCGGCTGCGCCACGGCCTGCAATCGGCTGCCCAATCCCGTGGCCCCGGGCATTTCGGGACCGACCGGGCTCTGCCTCGTCCGAGTCCAGCTGCCCATCGGTACCCATCGGTTTCCGCTGCCGTCGGTCTGCAGGCCGCAGCCCGGCTGATCGCCACCTCTCACCACAGGCTCATCAGGTGGACACGCAACGACCCGAGGGCGCGAGGACCTGTTCCTGCGTACCATCGTCAATGGAGCACCTCCGACCCGTACCGTCAGGCGACACAGACGCTTGCCGCTATCCGGTATGCCGTTCTCTCAACACCAGGATTCCCCGTGCTTCGGCGAGTTACCTTCCCTCTTACCGGCGATGGCCTACCAGGGATCTCTTTGCAGCACGAATAACGGTTGACGCAACGACGGTCACGGTGTATCATGCGATCGTACAAACTGGTATTGTCCAGATTAGGCTAAGAGGAGGCCATAGATGCCGTCGGATCAACACGTCCTGGATAATCTCTACAGGCCTAGCCCGGGCCGCAACCGTCGCGTCTCCAGCAACGAGCAGCCTAACTGGAACGACGGCAATATGGATATGACCTGGCTTCAGCCCGGAGACGTCCTGGAAATGCCGTTGCTGCAGGGTCCCGGCATCATCCGACACATCTGGATGACGAGTCACGCCGGCGGCGTTGGCGAACTCGATTCCCTCACATTTCGAGTTTACTGGGATGGCGCCGAGCGACCGGCCATTGAAGCGCCTCTCGGCATGTTCTTTGCTGTGGCGCCTGGGATGCCAGCTCCTGTCGAGAGTTATCCTGTCCAGGTAAGCCCGACTGGCAGCCTTACCTGTTATTGGCCGATGCCGTTTCGCCAGTCTGCACGTATCACGGTCACCAATGACAACCCGAATCGCGGCGCTGGTATCTACTGGCAGGTCGACTGGGAGGAGGCGCCGGATCTAGCCGAAGACGCTCTTTACTTCCACGTGGCGTATCGTCAGGAATATCCGGCAACCTCCGGTCGCGATTATCTCATCGCTGATCTCAAAGGCGCCGGACGGTACGTCGGCACCGTGCTCGGCGTGACGAATGCCCAGGCAGGTTGGTTCGGCGAAGGCGATGATTTCTTCTATATCGACGGTGAAACCGTTCCCAGCCTGCAGGGTACAGGCAGCGAGGACTATTTCAACGATGCCTGGGGATTCCGAGCGCGATCCGGTCTCTGGTTTGGCCAGCCTCGTTGGGATGGCTACGAGGCCGGCGACACCGGCATCTGCTACCGATGGCATCTTCTCGATCCCGTGAACTTCTCGACGTCCCTTCGGGTGGAGATCGAGCACAAAGGTAATCTCCCGTTTTCCGAGGATGGATTCTTCATCGAACGCCCGGACTACCTCAACAGCCTCGCCTACTGGTATCAAGATAGCCCAACATCCGCCTTCGGCTCCCTGCCTCCGTGGCCCGACCGTCTTCCTCCCTGGACGGTTCATCATCTTCTGCAATCATTCCAGGCTATACGAGTGATCGGTGATATCAGGCCGAAGATCACCTGTGAAGGCCTCTTTGGCGGCCGTCCGCTACTCGAGTGGCCGAACACCGTCGCCGGCTCTGCGCTGGCGATCCCGTTCGTCGTCTCTGAGACCGACCGTTACGCCCTTCAGCTGCACGGGTTTTCCGGCCCGGATCACGGCACGTTCGACATCGAGATCGATGGGACAGTGGTAGCGCAGCATCACGCCTTTGCGAGCTTGGCGCCATCACCCATCCAGATGTCTCTCGGCACCCATATCCTGGAGGGTGGCATGCATACACTCGCCTTCCGCGCGGTCGAGGAGGCTGTCGGACCGCTGCAGGTCGATACACTTCGGCTCCTTAAGCTCCCGGTTGAAGCGACTCGCCCGGTGAAAGGCGCCCATGAGGCGCACTTCATCCGGCTCGGTATCGGACGGGCCCTCTACGCGTATCGTTTGGCGTACGGCGAGCTTCCTGATAGTCTGGAACGACTGGTGGAAGCAGGAGTAATGGACTCGCGGTACCTTAGCGACGAGAACGGTAATCGTATGCAGTGTGCGGTGGAAGCAGATTGCATCATCGTAACAGCTCCCGAGTGGTCACACCGATGGACGGGGCTGGACCCACGCCGCTGACGTTCGCAGCAGTTCGACTCCGGTCCGCACGATGAGCACAGAACCCACGAATCCGCTCGCGTCCGAAGCAGACCGTCTGTACGATGCAGAACGGCGTGCGATGCGGCGGGTTCTCACCGCGATCACAGAAGGACAGCCCTCCAGCAGTATCTTTCAGATGATCGCCGAGGATCTGCACGGGATATTGCGAGCGCACTCGGTAGCCATCGGTCTGGCTCCGCCGGAAGGGGCGTCGATGGAGTTCGTCGCTGCGTCTGGCGGTAATCCCTCAGAGATACTGGGGCTACGGGTTGCGATCGCCGACACTCTGGCCGATCCAGCGCTTCGAGGAGGACAGCCAATGCTCCTCGATGCCCATCTTACCCCGGGCGCTCGTACCGGAGCGGTGGCGCCGATCATGGCCCATGACGAGGTAATTGGGGCGATCTTCGCGGCAGACGAGAGTGACGCGGTCCCGCTTACGGAGTCGGGACTCGGCGCGCTCACTGTATTCGCCGGCATCGCGGCGCTCGCCGTTGCAACGGGCCGCAAGGCGCACTTGCTCAGGGAACAAGGACGTGAACTGGCGATTCTGTACCGTGCGTCTCAGACGATTACCGGCACGGTCAGCCTTCAGGCCGTGGCCGAGAGCGCCCTGGATGCGATCGCGCAGCACGTGCCGATGCAGACGGCTGTACTGTATCTCCTGAATGACGATCGAACTCACCTCTTCATTGCGGCCGATCGAGGGCTCGACGACGACGAGCGCGAGGTGCAGCTCTCCGCCGATAGCGGTCTTGCTGGCGAGATCGTATCGGGTGGCGAGGCCCGCAGGCTAGCCGATGGATTGGACGGACCGGATGTCTCTACTGTATCACCTGCAGCGCATAGCAGATCGGCGATGATCGCACCACTTCGATCGGCAGGTGAAACGCTCGGGCTCTTCGTTGTAACGAGCACACAGTCAGACGCCTATACGGACGACGATCTACGTCTGTTGAACGCCGTATCGAGCCACGCTGGTATCGCCATCCATAACGCCACGCTCTTTGAGGACGCCACCCAGCGTGCAGAGGCGGCGAACGCTCTGTTCACATTCTCTCAGAGGGTTGGCGCCACGCTTGAAGTCCCGGAGATCCTCGCCTGCGCGTCTGAGACGGCCACGGCTCTTCTGGCGGTGGATGCGGTCCTGTGTATGCTGATGGATCACCGAGACGGCCGACTCCGACCAGCCTATCTTCGGGGTTTTGATGAGGGCGGATTAGGGCGGTACCGTCCCCGGCCAGGAGAGGGTATCGCAGGATGGGTATACGCCTGGAGTTGCCCCACCGCTGTCGCGGATGTCGCGGCTGACGCCCGAGATCGGAGTGCGCCCATCCATCCTGAGGGCGTCGCCTCGTGCCTCTGCGTGCCGTTGAGCGTAGGCGAGACGGTGCACGGCGTCGTACTCGCCATGTCGTCTCGGCGACGTCTATTCACCGTCGCCGAGATGGAACTGCTCTATACCATCGCGAACCAGGCCGGGCTGGCCATCGTCAACGCCCATGCCTATGCCCGTGCGCAGGAGCGCAGCCTCGCCATGCGGCGCTATTTCCGACGGTTTGCGGCTGCGATCGGATCGGTCACGGACGTGGCCCAGATGCTGCAGTTGATCTGTGATGTCACCCTGGCCTTAATGAAGGCCGATCGGTGCTCTGTCTATGCCGTAGCCAACGAGGAACTGAGACTCGTGGCGGATAGTCGCCTTCCGGGCAGACACGCTCCGGATGCGGCGGTGCCCCTCGGCGCTGGCTTGACCGGGAATGTTGCCTCATCGGGTCGGGTCCTATCGGTTCCGCTGGTTGGGGAGGATCTTCGCTCGGCCGTGCATGGATGGTTCGGTAGGGAGCAACATACTGCCTACCTCGGAGTGCCGCTCAAACATGGACGGCGCATCACCGGCGTGATCGAGTTGACGATGAGCGAACCCCATTCCCTCTCCCCTGACGATATCCGTCTCATCACCCAGTTCATATTGAAGGCCCGCCTCGGCGAGCGCCTGATAGGAGAATAGAGCCCATGCCCATTGTCAAAGAACACCATCCGTTGATCATCCTTGGTAGCGGCCCGGCGGGCTACACCGCCGCCCTCTACGCCTCCAGAGCTTCGCTCAAGCCGCTTCTCATCGACGGCGGAGCAGGGCTTGGGCAGGCGATGCAGGGCCAGGGCGGCCAGCTGACCATCACATCGGAGGTAGAGAACTATCCGGGCTTTCCGGACGGCATTCTGGGACCGGAGCTTATGGTCCGCATGAGACAGCAAGTCGAACGGTTCGGCACGATCTTTGTCGAAGACCTTGCGACGCACGTCGATCTTACGAAACGCCCCTTCTCCATCAGCGTACAGGACGACCAGTACACCTCGGACGTCCTGATCGTTGCTACTGGAGCGTCAGCGAAATGGCTCGGGCTCGAGGAGGAGAAACCATCGTGGGAAGGAGGTCTCGGAGGCGCCGGTGTCTCGGCATGCGCCACCTGTGACGGGCCGATGCCAGCCTATCGCAACCAGCCACTCGTCGTTGTCGGCGGCGGCGACACTGCGGCGGAGGAGGCCCTGTTCCTGACCCACTTCGCCTCGCACGTCTACCTCGTCCACCGACGTGATGAGCTGCGGGCGTCCCAGATCATGCGGGAACGGGTCTTGAAGGAGCCCAGGATCACCGTTCTATGGAACAAGACGGTCTCAGCAATCCACGACGTTAGCCAGGGCCGCGTTACCGGCGTCTCACTCCGCGACACTCAAACGGGAGAGAGCGAGTTCCATCCCTGCGCGGGGGTGTTCATCGCCATCGGACACAAGCCCAACAGCGAGCTGTTTGCTGGCGAGCTTGAACTGGACCCTAACGGCTACATCGTCACCCATCGCGATGTGCGCACCTCGGTGGCCGGCGTGTTTGCCTGCGGCGACGTACAGGATCATGAGTATCGTCAGGCCATCTCAGCCGCCGGTTCGGGCTGTATGGCAGCCATCCAGGCCGAGCGGTATCTAGCCGGGATCCACGCCGGAGCGCCCATCGATTGGTAGCAGGGTGACACCGTCCAATCCGATGCCGCCCAGCCTATCGCGCAAGGCCTTGTTCGGCCTCGAGGCTCCGATCCGTGTGCTCTGGAACGCTCTTGCGGAGGATCGCGCCTGCGGATCCTATATGCTAAAGGGACCGATGGGGGTGGGTAAAACGGCCCTTGCGCTGGCGTTCGGCAAGGCCGCGGCCTGCCTCGCGCCCAACACCCAACCATACGACGCCTGCGACGACTGTGCCAGCTGTCGCCGCGCGACAGCAGGCACACAACCGGAGATTGTTCTCGTACGCCCGTCGGGCGCTCAGACCCAGATATGGCAGTTTTGGGACCGTGAAGGTAAGCCGCCCGGACTGCTGGAACGGACCCTCGCGTTCGCCCCAACAATCGGCGCTCGCAGGGTCTACATCATCGAACGCGCCGATACTCTCAATGAGGCTGCGGCCAACAGCCTGCTCAAAGTACTCGAGGAGCCCCCGCCGTATGCTGTCTTCCTACTCCTCACGCCCAACGTCGATCGAGTACTGCCGACGGTTCGGTCTCGATGCCAGACGATCACTCTCCGCCCGGCCGATCAGGACGCCCTGGCAGTCTGGATCGCCGAGCGATACGGACTACCCGACGGCCGGGCCATGCAGATCGCAGCCCTTGCCGAAGGCCGTACGGGCGCTGCAGTGGAACTAGCATCGGACGAAAACGCCATCGGAGAGATCCGGCAATGCGCCGATGTCGCCATTCAGCTCGCTCGAAGCAGTCCGCTGGAAGCGCTCCGTGCCGCAGAAGCGATACGGAAGGTCGCCGCCGGTCTGGAGATCCTGGGGGTATCCGCTGCCGGCAATATGGAACAGGCGGATTCGGCCTCAGGCGCCGGCAAGCAGCGTATCGATCGGGGTCGCATCGGCGTCGTGCTCGACATCCTGGCATCGGCATTTCGCGATATACTGGTACTGAGCCTCGACGCCGGAGCACACCGGATCATACACGAGGATCATCGGGCGGCCCTGGCGGATTGCGCTCATGGATCCTCGAGTCGTCGGTGGATCGCCGCCATTGATGCGATCGTGCGTGCGCGGCGACGATTGGAGCGAAACGTCTCGCCGCAGTTGGTTACCGACTGGCTTGCCATGGCGACAGCCGATCAACGATCATCATCCTGAGCCCAGTATGGAGTATAGAACGCATGGAAAACCTGACCCAGGGCGCACGTGTTCGGATCAAGAACCGACCGGTCAAAGCGGAGGACTGGAAGCACGGCACCTATTACGCTCATTATGCCGGACTGCCGGGCTCGATAACCCACGTCTACGCAGACGATGAGGTTGCCGTCGAGATCGATCAAGAGGCCCTGCCCACCGAGATCCGGAAGCGCCTCAAAGCGGTTCGAGATCAGATGAAGACAAAGTGGCTTGACGGGCTATCGGAGGAAGGGCGGAATCGTCTGACCGAGCGCGAGAAGGATTTTCGCCTCCGATACGTCATCCTCGTCTCCGCCAAGGACATCGAGGAGTACAAGGATCTCGAACCGGTATCGACGTTATTCGGCGAGATGGACGATGACGGGGATGCATATCCCCCGCGAGCTACGAGCGACGACATCCAACGAGCGGAGGACGAAGAGTTGTCGCGCCGGTCCGAGCAGAGCCGCGGTTAGAACCATCCTACCGGCGAGCCGCGTCGTGCATCACGCCGGTAGGATCATCATGAGGGCACTGGGACTCGAACCCAGGACACCCGCCTTAAAAGGGCGGTGCTCTGCCGACTGAGCTATACCCTCGGCTGGATTGTACCTGCCGACCTCCTCGAGATTCTTATCCCGATCGATCAAAACCGTCTCATCCGCCGGTGTGCAGGGATCCACCACTCCGACACGCCGAACGGGTGAGCCACCCGCCCTCGCGCGCTACTCCGCCTCCAGTTCATCGATGGGACTATCTTGCGGAGCCGGGTCTCCATCCATATCCGGACCATCGCCCTCCATTGCACCGTCTCTGGAGCTGAAGTACATCATATCCTGGGCGAGGAGTCCGACATCCTCAGCATCGGGCAACGGTCCTTCGTCGACCGGCTGGACCTGCTCCCATGCGCGCCGCAGCTGGTCCGCGCTTGGGCTCAACGAAAGATCCGATGATCCGTCCACGGCGCTGCTATCCAGGAACGATCCGGACAACGCGGCCTCTGTATCGGTGTCCCTTTCGTCCAGGTGGAGTACAGCGCCGACATCACCGATGAGCTTACTCTCCACATCCTGACGGGTCCGACCCGCCGCCAGATCGTCGACACGAGGACGCACATGCGGATCGAACGGAATCACCTTTCCATCTGGCGTCCCCGGCTCGATGCTCCGGTACCGCGGTAAGCCCGTACCGGCCGGGATCAACCGCCCGATGATGACATTCTCCTTCAGTCCGGTGAGCTCATCTTTCTTACCTCGAACGGCCGCCTCAGTCAGAACCCGCGTGGTCTTCTGGAAGGAAGCGGCTGAGAGAAAGCTATCGGTCGCCAGGGAGGCCTCGGTGATCCCGAGCAGCACCCAATCCGCCTTCGCCGGCAGATCACCAGCGTCCTCGACACGTCGATTCGTGTCCTCAAAGGCGAACTTGTCGACGATCTGACCGGGAAGGAACGGGCATCCGCCTGCATCGGTGATCTTGCGCTTGCGCAGCATCTGCCGAACGATCACTTCGATATGCTTGTCGTTGATGTCGACGCCCTGGGCTTTGTAGACCTGCTGGATCTCCTGAATGAGGTACTCCTGGACGCCGCGCGGCCCCTGAAGCTCCAGCACTTCGTGGGGATCGAGCGGCCCGTCGGTCAATCGGTCGCCCGGCTCTAGGGTATCGCCCACCTCAACCTCGAGATCGCCTCGGTGCGGTACCAGTACGGATCTCCGGATCGTGATCTCAGGCAGGTCATTGAGCGCCATGCGTCGAAGGACCTTGTCCGTAATCACTTCATTCGCGGCGACGATGAGATCGCTATCCCGGTCGAGGACATCCTCTGCAGAGACCTCTCCCGTCAGCTTCAACGGCGAATCGGCAATGCTGAAGCGGGAGTCGATCACGACGTGGCGCAGCCCCTTCCGCTTGATATCCTGAACGGTGCCGGCCAGCTTCGTGACGATCGCCTGCCCCTTGGGCTTTCGGGCTTCGAAGAGTTCGATCACCCGGAGCAGGCCGCCGACCTGCTCTTCGAGCACCTTGAGCAGCGCCTGCACCGATCGGGAACGTTCTCGATCGGTACCGCCTTCTTGCTCGAAGTTCACATGGCCGCTGCGGATATCCTCGTGGAGCTCGCGCAGAGCGTTTTGCCGCTTTTGCTTGACGTTGGCGACACCGACGAGTTCCTTGCTCGAAGCGACGCCGCCGGTGTGGAATGTACGCATCGTCAGCTGGGTGCCGGGCTCGCCGATCGACTCCGCTGCGATGATACCGACCGCGACGCCCACCTGAACATCATTATCGGTAGCGAGGTCCTTGCCATAGCACCGCGCACACACGCCCATCCGGAGCTCGCACGTCAGCACGGACCGGATCAGAATCCGCATCGAATCGGTTATGTCCTGAACCGCTTCGGCGGCCAGCTGACGCTTCTCCGCACTTCTCCGTACCACAGACCGCTTCAGAAGCGCTTCCGCCTCGGCACTCGATAGCGCCTGCCCTGCTTCGGCCACCACTGCGCCGCTGCGTAGCTCGATAACATCTTCGCGGACAAGACGGATATCGTTGATCTGGCGGGCGGCGTCGCTGGTGATCGCCTGCTGCGCCTGAGCGAGGATCTCACCGGTCCGCGGATCGACGACATCCTCTAGCGGGATCCGCCCGCTGATCCGGACGGCAAGCGTCTCAAGGAGGTTGCCATCGGTGAAGATCTCGGTCACATGGATGCCTTGCGTCGTACCGCAATCCTCGGCACGGACGATCACATCCTGCGCAACATCGACCAGACGGCGGGTTAGATATCCAGCGTCGGCGGTGCGCAGCGCGGTGTCCGCCAACCCCTTTCGCGCGCCGTGGGTCGACACGAAGTACTCAAGAACGCTCATTCCTTCGTGGAAGTTCGACTTGATCGGCAGGTCTTCGATCATGTTGCCGAATGGGTCTGCCATGACGCCGCGCATCCCCGACAGCTGCGTGATCTGCTTGGCGGATCCGCGAGCGCCGGAATCGGTGATGATCATGATCGGATTGAACTGTTCGATCCCGGCCGTAATGGCCTTACCGACATTCTCCGAGGCCTTATTCCAGAGCGTCAACACCCGATCTTTGCGTTCTTGCAGGCTGATCAGCCCCCGATGGTAGGCCTGGTGCAGTCGGCCGACTGCGGCCTCGGTTTCATTGAGGATGGTCTCCCGGGCGGCTGGCACATCCATGTCCGTCATCGACATCGTGATGCCGGATTGGGTCGCATAGCGGAAGCCGAGCTGTTTCAACTCATCGAGGAATCGAAGCACCATCTGAGTGCCATGGCAGCGGTGGACTTCGGAGACTACGTCGGCGACGTCCTTCTTCTTGATGGTCCTGTATAGATAGTAATCGGTGTACTTCAAACGTTCCGGCAGGATCTCGTTGAACAGCAAACGGCCGACGGTCGTCTGTCGTCCGGGTTCCTTCCCTGCATAGAAGATCGCACCGTCTCGCTCGAGGCGCACCTGGATCGGCTCATGGAGCCCGAGCATTCCGGCATCATAGGCGAGTAACGCCTCCTCGGCGCTCGCAAACGGGGTCTCGCGTGTCTCCGCACCCTCCGTGATCATCGTGAGATAGTAGGAGCCGAGGACGATGTCTTGAATCGGGGCGATGATCGGCAAGCCGTTGGCCGGCGAGAAGAGATTGTGGATCGACAGCATCAGGGTCCGCGCCTCGGCCTGAGCATACGCCGACAGGGGCACATGGACGGCCATCTGATCGCCGTCGAAGTCCGCATTGTACGCGTGACAGACCAGCGGATGGATCTGGATCGCCTTACCATCAACCAGAACTGGCTCGAACGCCTGAATGCCGAGTCGGTGCAGTGTCGGCGCGCGGTTCAGCAGCACGGGATGCTCCCGGATCACCGCCTCCAGCGCATCCCATACCTCCGGTCGCATTTTATCGATCATCCGCTTGGCCGTCTTGATATTTTGCGTATATCCACGGTCGACCAGGGTCTTCATAACAAACGGCTTGAAGAGCTCCAGCGCCATCTCTTTGGGCAGTCCGCACTGATGCAGCTTCAGGTGCGGCCCGACGACGATCACGGAACGTCCGGAGTAGTCCACCCGTTTGCCGAGCAGGTTCTTTCTGAAGCGGCCCTCTTTCCCTTTGAGCATGTCGGAGAGGGACTTCAGCGGTCGGTTGGTCGATCCGGTCACAGGTCGATTTCGGCGTCCGTTATCGATCAGCGCGTCCACAGCCTCCTGAAGAAGTCGCTTCTCGTGATTGACGATGCTCTCAGGTGCGCGAATCTCCTGGATCTTGCGCAGTCGGTTGTTCCGGTTGATGATGCGCCGATACAGGTCGTTGAGATCCGATGTTGCGAAACGGCCGCCGTCGAGCTGCACCATAGGGCGAAGCTCCGGCGATATCACCGGAACGCAATCCAGGATCATCCATGACGGATGCGCTTTGCTCAGGAGGAACGCCTCGACGATCTCGAGCCGCTTGATCGCGCGCTGGCGTCGTGTGCCGGTCGTGTTATCGACTTCGTTCCGGAGGTCATGGAAGAGGGCGTCGAGATCGATCTCCAGCAGCAGTTGCTTGATCGCCGCGCCGCCCATACCCGCCTCGACGATCGAATCATAGCTCTCGCCAATCTGATGGCGGAGCGCGATGCACAGGCGCTCAATGGCACGAAATTCGTCCTCGGTGATGAGCTGTCGCTTCTCGATGGCCTTGATCAGTTCGAGGGCTTGTCGAAGCTCCTCGGTCCGCTCTTCGGCATCCTTGCGCTCCTGCTCGCGGCGCTGATCGAGCTCTCGGGTCTTTCTCTTTATCGTATCGGCATCCCAGACTTCCAGCGGCTCAAGATCCTGATCGCGCAGCCCTTCTGGCTCATCGAACCGATCGCCCTCCGGGTCATCATCCAGATCGCCGACGATGGTGTTATCCTGCGCGATGGATGCGAACTCCTCTTCGAGATGGCCGGCGACGACGATGTCGGCCTCGGCCTCTGACCGCTCGGCAACCGCTTCCTTCGAATGCGCATGCAGCTGTGCCGCGAACTCCTGATCCAGTTCCGCGATATCAATCTGCAACCGCTGCTGGATACCGACAATCTCCCTTTCGACTGCCTCGTACATCGCATCGAGGTTCTCATCGATCCGAGTCCTGTCTACATTCGTCACGATGTGGCTGCTGAAGTAGAGAACCTTTTCGATGCTCCTGGGCGGCAGATCGAGGACGAGGGCGAGGGGACTCGGCTGGCCTTTGAGATACCAGATATGACAGACAGGCGATGCGAGATCGATATGGCCCATCCGCTCCCGCCGCACCTTGCTCTTCGTCACCTCAACACCACAGCGGTCGCACGTCACGCCGCGGAACTTGACCTTCTTATAGCGCCCGCAGTGGCACTCCCAGTCTTTCTGTGGGCCGAAGATGCGCTCGCAGAAGAGCCCATCGCGCTCCGGCTTGAATGTCCTGTAGTTGATCGTCTCAGGCTTTCGCACTTCACCGCGAGACCATTTGCGTATCTGTTCCGGTGACGATATCCCTATACGGATCTTTGCGAAGCTCCTTGAGTCGGTCACTCTGATACCTCCCGCCGCTCTAATCGCGGCAATATGCGGATGTGTGCGATTGGTGGCGCACACATCAATGGAGACGCGTCCGGATGCTGGCCCGCCGTCTCGATGCGGCGGACCGAACGGCGCGGGCCTGAACCAATCTATTAGTCGTAGGACGGATCCCCGCCGCCCAATCGCTGGCGGGCCTGCCGACGAGCCGTAGCCTTGCCCGGGTCCTCGTTCGGATTGATGTCATCATCGCTGTCACGCAGGTCAATCTCCTGGTTCGCTTCATCCTGAACTTCAACCTTCAGACAGAGGGACTGCAGCTCGTTGATCAGGATCTTGAACGATTCCGGCACGCCCGGCTCCAGCATCGTATCGCCCTTGACGATCGCCTCATAGGTCTTAACACGCCCCTGAACATCGTCGGACTTGATCGTGAGGATCTCCTGAAGGGTATAGGCGGCCCCATAAGCTTCAAGAGCCCACACCTCCATCTCGCCGAAGCGCTGTCCGCCGAACTGCGCCTTACCGCCCAGCGGTTGCTGTGTTACCAGGGAGTAGGGCCCCGTCGATCGTGCGTGGATCTTGTCGTCGACAAGGTGAGCGAGCTTGAGCATGTAGATCTGTCCGATGGTGATCGGCATATCAAACTGCCTGCCCGTCAATCCATCCCGCAGGTGGCACTTGCCGTTCGTCGGGTCCAGCCCCGCTCGGTTCCATGCGTTCTCACGAATCTGGCGAATCAGCGCATCGAAGTCGTAGTCCGTCGGGACTGGCTGTGCGGCAGCGAGCTCTTCGGTATGGACGACATCGGCAGCGTCGACACCGACTCCGATCTCGTCCGGTTCCCATGCCACGGCAAGGTCGTTGGTGACAGGATCGGCGCCAAGAGTGCGCGCGACGCGTTCGAGCGCCACGCTGTCCAGCGCACGCAGCCGCTCTCCAACGATCCTAAGACGCTCGGAGCTTGTCTCTTCCAACGCCTCTCGGATCAGTTCAAGCCGTCGTTCCGATGTTTCCGACGCGAATCGCTGCCTCAAACCGGTGTATTCGGGATCATCGGGCAGATCGATATCGAGGCCGAGATCCCCGTTGACATAGTCGTCGAGCTTGCTTCGACGCAGATGCGAGGCCGTCATCTCCAGCTCACCCAGGATGTCGCTCTCGGTTGCCCCCTCGAACGCTGGATTCACGAAGGAGCAGCCCAGGTGCTGCCCGGCCAGGCCGAGATGGGTCTCAAGAATCTGACCGATGTTCATACGGGAAGGCACGCCGAGCGGATTCAGCACGATATCGACGGGCGTACCATCAGGAAGGAACGGCATATCCTCCTCCGGGAGGATCTTGGAGATAACGCCCTTATTACCGTGCCGGCCCGCCATCTTGTCGCCTTCCATGATCCTGCGCTTCTGGGCGACATAGACTCGAACGAGTTCGTTAACGCCGGGATTCAGCTCATCTGCGGTCTTCTTCACCAACTCGCGATCACAACTGCTGCAGGTCGTCTGATCCGGCTTCTTGCTGAAGTCGTACCATTTGGAGCAATGCTCACACTGGTACTTATACCGACTGAAGACCTTGACATCGACGACCTTTCCCTTTTCGCCATGCGGAACGCGAAGCGAAACGTCTCGGGTCTCCTCGGCCTTCTTGCCGAAGATCGCGATGATCAATCGTTCTTCGGCTGTAAGCTCACTCTGGCCCTTAGGAGCGACCTCACCCACAAGGATATCCTCAGGACCGACCTCCGCTCCGATGCGAATGATGCCGTTCTCATCGAGATCCTTCAGCATCTCCTCGCTAACGTTCGGGATGTCCCGTGTGACTTCCTCAGGACCAAGCTTGGTATCGCGCGCTTCCTTCTCGTACTTTTCGATATGCACGGAGGTGAAGACGTCGTCCTTGACCAGTCGTTCCGAGATGAGGATCGCATCCTCGTAGTTGTAGCCGCCCCACGGCATGAACGCCACGAGCACGTTCTGGCCAAGGGCAAGCTCGCCCCGGTCGGTACACGGTCCATCGGCAAGCACCTGACCTTCCCGCACGCGTTGGCCAGGATCCACAATGGGTCGCTGCGTGATGCACGTGGACTGGTTGGACCGGAGCATATTCAGCAGTCGATAACGATCGACCTGACCATCGACGGTTTCTACGACGATCTCCCTTGCCGTAACGCGGCGAACAGTGCCCGCCCGGCGCGCGATGGCCGGAGCGCCGGAATCGAGCGCCGACCGCTTTTCCACCCCGGTCTTGACGATCGGACAGCTCGGTCGCAGGGTCGGCACCGCCTGGCGCTGCATGTTGGAGCCCATGAGGGCCCGATTGGCGTCGTCATTCTCGAGGAACGGGATCATCGCAGTGGCAACGGAGACGATCTGCATGGGAGATACGTCCATATATTGGACCTGCTCCGGCTTAACCATCGGGTACTGGTCCTCGTACCGCACCTGCACCTCTGCCTTGACATTGCCCCGGTCGTCGACGAAACGCCCTTCGCCATCGATTCGCTCGTTGCCCGGTGCGATATGGTATCGATGGTCCTCATCGGCGGTCATCCACACGATATCGTTTGTCACGAGCCCCTTGCGGACGCGCCGATAGGGCGTTTCCAGAAAGCCATATTTATCGACGCGAGCATGGACCGCCATCGAGCCGATCAACCCGATATTGGGGCCTTCCGGCGTCTCGATGGGACAGATCCGACCGTAGTGCGAATGATGGACGTCTCGGACTTCGAGCTTGGCGCTCTGCCGCGATAATCCTCCTGGGCCGAGCGCCGACAGACGCCGCTTCGATGCGAGCTCCGCCAGCGGATTGGTCTGATCCATAAACTGGCTCAGCTGGCTCGACCCGAAGAAACTCCGGATCGCCGCAGTGACCGGCTTTACGGACAGGATCGTATGCGGGCTCGCGGTTTCATCGCTGGCAAGCGAGGTCATCCGCTCCTTGGCGACTTTCTCCATCCGGAGAAAGCCGAGGCGGAGCTGGCTGTACAGAAGCTCGCCGACGGACCGAACCCGTTTGTTCTCGAGGTGGTCGATATCGTCGGTCGAACCATATCCCTCATCGAGGTTGATGATGTAGCGGAGTATCTGGACGGCATCCTCGCGCGTGATCATCCGACTCACGATCGGAGTCTTGTCGCCTCGGATGGGCAACTCGAGCTTCTTACACATCTTGTAGCGGCCGACGCGGCCGAGGTCGTAGCGCCGCGGATCGAACAGACTGCTCTGGAACAGGTTGCGCGCGGAGTCGGGTGTCACCGGGTCGCCAGGGCGCATCTTATGATAGATGTCGATGAGGGCTTCCTGAGCGCTCCCGACGGCCTCATCGCTCTCAAGCGTTGCGTCGACATATCGGTGGAGGTCGATCACTTCCACGACATCGAACCCGCGACGCAGAATCGCAGCTACCGCGGTTTTATCGAGCCGATACATCCGGTTGACGATGACATCGCCGGTGTCCGGATCGTAGAGCGCCCGGGCAGCCCGGCGCCCGAGCAAGTTCTCCGCGTTGAGTATCTCCTCCGGAGCCATCGCGGAGCGCTCTTCCTCGGCCAGCGATTCCGGCCGGCGCAGGGTAACGCGACGGCCGAACAGCTCGACGATGTCATCGGTCGAGTCGGTCGGGCTCGATAGGGTCAGGACATAATCGAGCCCTACGGCCGCCTGGATCGCCTCAAGCGCGATGAAGGGGCGCACGGAGTCCTCACCCTCTTCTGTCGGGGCGGCGAACTCGCTATTGCGGGCGTCAGCTTCCCGAATCGTTGCAGCAAGCCGCTGACCGGCCTTAGCAACAATCTCACCAGTACTCTTGACGACTACATCCTGCGCAAGGACCATCGGGAGGAGTCGGTCCTTTTCGGTTACCCTGGTCTCGTCGCCGCTAACCGAATGGTACAGCCACATATGCTCACGGACGGCGCGAACGTTGAGCGTCATCGGTTCACATGCCGGGCTGAACGCAGTGAGCGCCCTCAGGAACGTCGTTATGGGGATCTTCCGCGCTTGTCCGATCTGGACGGTCAGCAGATCCTCGCGCTGCGCATCGACTTCGAACTCGACCCACGCGCCCTCGCTCGGGATAATCCGCGCCTTATACAGCATCCGTCCGGCCGGGGTCAGGTGCTCATCGAAATACACGCCCGGAGACCGCGCCAGCTGGCTGACAACCACTCGCTCGGCGCCATTGACGATGAAGGTGCCTTTGTCGGTCATCAGAGGCAGATCGCCGAGGTATACATCGGTCTCCGCCTCTTCCTTATTCGGACGCCGCATGACGACGCGGGCCTTGATGGGCGACTCGAACGTCATATCCCGCTCGCGGCATTCCTCGATGGAGTACTTGGGCTGCCCCAGAGTGAACTCGAGCAGAGATATCGACGTAGCGCCGGAATAATCCGTGATCGGTGAAAAGCTTAGAAACAGCTCTCGCAGCCCATCCTCAAGAAACGACCGATAGGATTCCAGCTGGATCTCGATCAGATTGGGTATGCTTGTCGCGTGAGGGATTCGCTTCGAGACGTGTTGGACTTCACTCACTATGGCGGACCTCCTGGACCAACGCACGAAAAGATATTGTAACACACGTTTGAGACAATCGTCAATATTTTGGCGAGGATATGCACGACAACATTACAACGCTCCAATCTCGCCGCTGTTCACGCGAGCGTTTTCCATAGCTACTCACTCGAGGAACGTCGTACAGTCCAGTGATTGATTGGGAATCGGCGCGTGCTCTCCTTCTTGCGGCTCTTTGCGGAGGAGCCATCGGTCTGGAGCGTGAGATCCACGGTCATCCGGCCGGACTCCGAACCCATATCCTCGTCGCGTTGGGCGCTGCGCTCGCGACGGTCGTCTCTCTGCACATGCACTCCATCTACGGATCGTCAGCGGATCCCGGCCGCATCGCTGCGCAGGTGATCGCAGGCATCGGCTTTCTCGGCGCTGGTGCGATCATCCGCGAAGGAACGTCGATCAAAGGATTGACCACGGCGGCCGGTCTCTGGACTACGGCCGTCATCGGGCTCGCCGCAGCCGCAGCAAAGACACCGGGGATGCTCGGTGTGGTCGCACTGACGACGGCAATCATGGTGTCGGTGCTCTGGGGCCTGCACATTATCGAATCCTGTGCGGATCGTAGACGGGTAACCGATTATCGTCTCATCGTCCATATCAAGACCGCGAGCGGCGATCTGGAAGCAGTGGTCGATCGCATCACCACCAAAGGTTGGAACCTCGGCCAGATACGCGTCGAACAAATCGGTGATACTGATGAGGCGCGATTGATCTGTCGTATCGGATCGATCACCCAGAGTACTGCCACCCGACTCCCGGTCGAACTCGCTCGTCTCGACGGGGTAGCCTCGGCTTCGATCGATCCTGACAGGCGTCGATGATGATGTCAGTGAACCCCGATCTCACCTTCCATTTCCCCGATCCGAATATCGAGATCGGCTCGCTCCTCGATCTTGGCCACCTGGCCATCGCGGATCCACACGATCCGATCGGAAACATCGAGCATCTTGAGGTCATGGGTTGCGGAGATGATGGTTACTCCTTGATCCCGATTCAGTCGCTTTAGGAGCTCGATGATCTCGGTTCCCGTATTGAGGTCGAGGTTTCCCGTAGGCTCGTCGGCAAGTACGATGGAGGGATTGTTGGCCAGAGATCGGGCTATCGCGACGCGTTGCTGTTGACCGCCGGAGAGTTCCGACGGCTTATGGTGCAGTCGTTCTCCGAGACCCACGAGGTTCAGCAGCTCGATTCCCCTTTCGACTCCATCATCCGTACTCATGCCCGCAAAGACCGTTGGCAGCGTGACATTCTCCAATGCAGTCATTACCGGGATAAGGTTGAAGGTTTGAAAGATGTATCCGATGGTATGACAGCGTAGATACGCCAGCTCCTGAGCATCCAGCTGCGCCATGTCCACATCGTTGATGAAGACGCTGCCTGAGCTTGGCTTATCGAGGCCGCCGATGGCGTTGAAGAGCGTCGATTTGCCGGAGCCGGAAGGACCCAT
>JABWBA010000014.1 GCA_013360745.1 Chthonomonadales bacterium
CTGTTGTGTCGGCCTCCATGGCGCAACCCGCACTGAAAACACGGAGGCGATGGTCCTCCGAGATCGATGGGGGAGGGACCTCCGAACCGCAGGTGTCACGCTGGTCGATTGGGAAGGGCATATCGCAAATCCGGCTGTGGAGCTGCTCCTCGATCTCGGCGAGCGCGTGAACCTGCCGGCCCGGGTGGTCCTGACCGCAAACGGCTGTCGTCTGATGTTCAATCTGTTCAGCGAAGTCGGCCCATCCGGACCAACCAGGGTCCTGCTGTACGAAAGCCACGAACGATCGGCCCGATTTCGCATGGCCGTCGTTCCGGATCGCGCAGGGGGCGATGAAGACTATACGCTGACCGCGAGGCTGACCACCGGTGTCGGAGAGGAGCGTACCGCTCAATGGAGGGTGCGGGTTCTCGACCAGGATCGGCCCGAACCGCCCGCAGCGTTCGTCCATGTGGACTACAGCCAGGATGAGACCGGTTTCTTCCGGGACGCTCGAGCCCGGAGGATCTTCGAACAAGCGGTGGGTGATTGGACCTACTTCCTTGCCGATCAGGGCTTCGAGCCCGTCGAAGCGGGGCGCGAGACGGCGTTCATCAACGAACCGACCACGTTCGAGCGAGGCCATACAGTTCAGAACGCATCCGCGTACACCGGCTATCTCCTCTACGCGCAGGGCATCCAGGTGCCTGAACGCCGTTCGGGCGGCAGGGCGTCGGACACGGGCGGCCTACAGCGTCGTGATGGTCGAGCGCTGGGCCTCCGACGCTCGGGGACCGTCCTATCAGAGATCACGGGCAACTGGAACGGCCTGGGCTGGTCCATGGAAGAGGACGACGATCGGTGGTGGGTTTCGTCCTGCAGCGCCGGCGAACCCCATGACTACTACTCCGTCGTCCGCCACGAGATCGGCCATACCCTCCTGTATCACCGTGTCCATCCGGCCTTTGCCAGGCTCATGCGCAACGGTCGGATCCATGCCGACGCGGTCCGGGCCTATCTGGGCCAGGAGCCGCGGGTCAACGCATCGGAGCATCTCTTCGAGACGGTCGATCCGATCAGCCGCGTCGGGGCCTTTGGCAATGAATACGGCGGGGACATGCCCAGAAAGCGCTGGCTCCTTACGAAAGTCGACCTTCTCATGCTGCAGGCGGTCGGCTATCGGCTCAGGCCGACAACGTCGCTCGCCCCGCTCGAGATAGAGGCGCCGCGGATCTGTCGGGGCAGTGTCGGCGAGCGGTTGTCCTGTCCGATCAAGATCGCCGGCGGGATTCCTCCCTACAGGGTTCGGGTCAGCAGGGGGGCGCTGCCGGAGGGGGTGGAGCTCAACGACCGTACGGGAGAACTAACGGGCATACCGTCTCGCGAAGGGCGCTATGCGATCGGTCTCGAAGTTGAGGACGGCGACCCTCGCCGCCCTGCCCGACGTGCAGCGCTCCGCCTGATCATTGATCGACCCTGACGTACTGGATTCCATCCCAATCCCATCGTCGTAGCCCGGATCTCGATCCCGTGGGGATACGCGAGTACCCGCCCATAATCATTGAACAGGCCGGTTTCCTATTAACGCGGCCGGGATGAGCTGGGATGGGAGCCCCAGCATTCGGCCGAGCCGCTCCGACAGGGTAATGCGTTTCGGCGCAGGCTTATATTAGAGGATCGGAATCGGGCGGCTGGATCGGAGGGTGACCGGGCCGAGCAGCCCGCTTTCGATCGGCTCGTCGTCCTTGCTCCAGAATCTCCAGGTGGTGAAGGTTTTCCGATTCCGCGCGGGGCGTGGTTCGTCGGACCAGACCCAGGCTGGCCAGGCCGCCAGAGCGGTCCCGCGCCATTCGACGTCCGCTGGCTTATGCTCGTCGCCGATCAATCGGTTCGGCCAGAGATTCGTTACCTTGATCTCGATCCGGTTCACCCCCGGCTTCAGGAGCCCCGTGACGTCGAGCCTGTACGGCGCCTTCCAGAGGATGCCCAGGTATCGGCCGTTGAGCGTCACCTCCGCGAAGTTCTTGACCTGCCCGAGGTCGAGTTCGATGCGGCGCCTCTGACCGGCGAACTCCCGTGAAACCGTCAGGGTGCGGCTGTAGGTGGCCCAGCCCGAAAAATACCGGATCCCCTCCTCCGGGCGGGCGGTCCAGGATACGAGCTTCGGAAAAGTCGCCCGCTCGGGAGCCCCCCAACCGGGTTTGAAGCGCACCGTCCAGGGGCCGCGAACCGTCATGGCATCGGCATCCTTTTGTGCGATCACGGTACGGCTCTTCCCGCTTCGGGTGCGGAACGTATACTGGCCCCGCTTCCACAGGAGGATCGTAGTGCGACCGGACCTGTCCACATCCAGCTGCCAGTCTCTGGGCGCCGCGGTGCGGCTGCCCGGCCCGAGAACGATGGTTCCCCCTTCGGGCTCGGTGGCGCTGCGCACGGCGCCGTTCAGGGTCCATTCCACACGAAGCCGCTTGACGACGTTGGGCACGGGGTCGCCGAAGATCTCATTCGAAGCCTGGACCTCCCGGTACCCCTGAGCGATGAGCTCCGCTACTCTGGCGGTGACGTCGGCGCCGCGGCTGCCGTCCTGCGCTTCATAGCGCGCCGAACGAATGACGATGGTCTCCTTTGGGAGCGGCTTGCCCGAGGCGCCGGCCCGAGTTGCGAGGACAAGATGATCCTTGGTGGCGGGTTTTCGGAATATCACGAACACCGACTCCGCGGGCTCCAGCCTCAAGGACACGAGCGTACGAGATCGTTCCTCGCGCCACACCGGAGCGGTCTCGATCTTGCCGGTGTCGGCATGCCAGAGCTCCGGCGTCTTGCCGCTGACTCGGAACTGACAATCGACATCGATGGAGCGATACTCCTGATTCGATACGAAATAGACCTCGACCGCGCCGATGCGACGGTGGATATAGGCAAGGCGAGCGCCGTGTCGCGCCGCGCGATACTCAAAATCCGGCTTGAGGTTCAGGCGCCTCAGGATCTCCGACATGGGCAAGCCCCAGAAGACCCTCCCCTTGCCATACGCTCGTTCCTTTACCTTGACGCCGTCGCAGTCCGCCCAGACGGCGGCGCCGATCGCGTCGACCTCCCGATCGCTATCCGGATAACCGGTCAGACTCGGCGATCGCTCCGGGCGCGGGCCCACAACGTACGCTCCGTCTCGTACGAGTTCCTGGATCTTCCTGGCGATAGCGGGGGACATATATCGGCTGTCGGGCAGGACCAGGAGACGATAGCTCATGCCGTCCGGCAGGACGATTCGTCCGTTTCGAACGACCATCCGGTTCAGGAGGACGGTGGCATCGCAGCCGTCGTAGTCGTAGCCGGTCGGCAGGGTCGGGTGGAGGCCCGCCCGCTCCGGCAGGTCGTTGGGTCCCGCCTCGCCCACGAAGTAACAGACATCAGCCGTGAAGAGGCCGGATTGTAGGAGGAACTGGCAGCGAGCGATATAGGTGAACCATGCCGATGCCTGATCCCACCATGTGTTCGTCCTCTCCAGATGTGTGCCCCATGGTCCCATGGTCATGCCGGGGTAGAGGTCCAACCACGGCTGGTGGGCATACCGATGAAAGATATAGCGGTTGATACCCTGAGTGAACACGTAATCCCCGAGGGCTTTGATGCCGTAGGGCTCCACGAGCCAGCGCCCCCGCGCTTCGTCCGCCGTGAACGACTCGGCGCCGACGATCCTGCGGCCGTTCGTATGGGCCGCCGCCGCCGCTAGCTTCAGGGTTTGTCCGGCGCCTCCGTTGGGTACCCAGAACTCACCCATGGGGATATCGGCGATTCCTCCGGCCTGGAGGTTATCAAATGTCCCGTTGCCGTAGGGTTCGGTAGAGAACAGGAGCCCGTTCCGGCGGCAGAGCTCCGCGAAATAGGCGTAGTAGTTCTCGGCCCAGAGGTCGGACACCGTCCGCCGGAAATCCCAGAGAAACCGTTCCGTTACATCGATATTCGCCACCACGCGGCCGGTCAGCGCAGGGATGTATCGGATCAGATCGTACCCACGCCGACGGGCGAACTCCTCGCGGAACGCCGGAGTCCAGTTCTGGTAGCCGGTCTCATAGCTATCGATCAGCGCGTTGTTGAGAACGCGAGCGACGTTGGGGCCGGCTGCCTCGATGACGCGGCCCATAAATCCGGTCCAGAACGCGTCCATGGCCGGACGACTGAGTTTGTCGACCTCGAGCCCCCGTCCGGTAACCGGCGCGGGGGCGTTCTGCGCCCCGGTGCACGTATGGCCGATGCGAATGAGGGTCCAGCGGCCAGGAGGGGCGTCCCACGCGAGAGATCCGTCCGGTTTCATATGGCCCGTGATCTCCCGGATCTCGCTCAGGGGCGCACCCGGCGGCGCATCGGCGACGATGTCCGGATCGCGCATCGGAGGCCGATCGAACCCTGCCTTCGCGTGGGCATGCCGGATTCGATAGGCCGCAGCGGTCGGCTCTGCAGGGATCGGCATGGCGATGACCGCGATGTCTCGATAATAGCCCTGGCGCGTGGCGGGCTGATCCAGTCTGATCGAGATCCGTCCGGGCCCCTCGACATCCCGTTCGGTCCAGGTGAGCATCTGCATGGCATGTTCCGGCGTAACCCACGGTCCGCCGCTGCTGGACCATCCGGGGCAGTTGTGGATGCAGACCTCGAGCCCCAGACGGGCGGCTTCCGCGATGGCGTGTCTCGTATGCTCCTGCCATTGCGGGCTCATCACCGGGATGGGGCCATCCGGGATCCCGCAATCGACGTTGAAGATCTGCACGCCGCCTATTCCCGCTCGCTTCATGGCTTCGAGGTCGGCGGTGATCCCTTCCTTCGAGGTGTTTCCGTTCAACCAGTGCCACCACGTATGGGGTTTGGCTCCGGTTGGAGGTCGGCGGAAGCTCGCCTCCAGCGTATCCGTTGTTCCGAGCGCGGCCCCGAAGGGCAGAGCCAGGAGCGCGGGAATCACGCCGAAACGCGCGGTCATTCGCAGGATCGATCGCATGGGCGTACACTCCATCGGGTCGCCGTCTCGATTGGCCGGCCACCGTACCGATAACGCCTTCGACATCGGAAGTCTCAATACCTTCGCCGATCCCCGAGCGATTGCGCTGCGAAGCCGTGTCTTCCCGTGGGGTGACCCATGGGCGTCGGGCAGACGCGCGAGCTCCGTCCATCCCGACCGCTTATCGAGCACGGCCCCGGTCGGCAGTATCCCGCCCGGCCTGCGGTGGTACAATCCCGTCATGGTCCGGCGCGTCTATGCCCATAACTTCCGGTGCTTCCAGAATACCGAGATGGATATCGCCGACCGGCGGCATGTGCTCCTGGTTGGGCGCAATGGTTCGGGTAAGAGTTCTCTTCTCGACATCGTCCAGTCGTTCCGCCTGCTCGCGTTCGGACGCAACCAGGCCGACGAGTTCCTTCCTGATCGGAGCGTCACGGCTCTGCCGTCCTCGGCGCCGCAACCCCACCCCCAGATCCGTCTGGAGATCGACATGGACATCCCACAATGCGGTGTGGCGTCCTACTCACTCTCCCTGGAGCAGCCTCCAGCCTTCCGGAAGATGCGCGTGGCCGAGGAGCGGCTGGTCGTCGACGGAGATAATGTGCTCGAGCGAAACCTGGCATCCGTCCGCTTCGCAGGAGCGGACGGCAAGCGGATCGAGTTCTCGCTCGATTGGCATCTGATCTCGGTGTCGGTGATCGGCGTGCCGACCGATGATCATCCGATCGAGCGATTTCGGCGCGAACTGCGCAGGCTGGTACTCCTCCGGCCGGTTCCGTCCACGATGGTGGGAGAGGGAGGGGCCCAGGTGGCTGTGCCAGATCCGAGCTGCCGAGCGTTTGGAGACTGGTTTCGCGAGACGATGAACACCCATCCAGGAGCCTACGAACCGTTCCGTACCTACCTGAAGGAGGCTCTGCCGGGGTTTGAGGCAGCGGCAAATCGTTCGTCCGGACTGGGGGTCTGGAGCCTCGAGTACGAGTTCCGGAGCAACAGCGGCGGGCCGTACAGCATTTCGTTCGGCGATCTGTCCGATGGCGAAAAGTGCCTCTCGGTTGCGGCGCTGACGTGCGCCCTCGCCGAAGCCGCGCCACCGATAACGGTATTCTGGGACGAACCGGACAGTTTCGTCGCTCTACCCGAGATACAGCGCCTTATCGTGGCTCTTCGGCGGGCCGCGCGCAACGATGGGCAGTTCATCGCCACGTCACACGATGCTGAAGCGATACGGGCCTTCACGCGGGAGAACACGCTGATCCTCTTTCGGAGCAGCCATTCCGAGCCCTCCCGCCTTCGACCCGCCAACGATCTGGTCGCGCCTTCGGACGACCTGGCCGATGCACTGGCACGGGGCGACGATATCGCCTGACCTGAGATGGTGAACAAACACCGGCCACACGTGCTGCTTCTGCCCGAGGATGCGGCCATCAAAGACGTTGCGATCGGCTTCCTCGATGGTGTGGATCGCCAGCTAGCGATGCACATCGAGCGGTCCGCTGGCGGCTGGGCGAAGGCCAGGGATGCCGTCGCCACCGATTGCTATCGGCTGGCGGCGTATCCTGAGCGGCGTCTGGTCGTCGTGATCGACTTCGATGGCCACACGGAGCGCGGATCCGACATTGAGATGGCTTGCCCGGCGGCGATTGCCGATCGCGTGTTCGTGGTTGGGCCGCTGCATGACATCGAGGACTTGCGCAAGGCTCTTCAGAGCGCCGGAGCGATGGACGGAGACACACTGTCGGCCATTGGCCAGGTGGCTGCCCGCGATTGCAGGGAGGGTACGAGATCTCTGTGGTCGCATGATAAGCTCATACACAACGAGCCGACCTACAGACGCCTGCTCATGGACGTTCGGCCAATCCTCTTTGAGGATTAGGTTCTTAACCCTTGGCCTCGGACGAGATTCTGGATCTTCCTGGCGAGAGCGCACGACAAGAAGTACGGTCCGGTTCTAATATGAGGCAACGATCCCCCTTCGGTCCGACTCTTAGTGAGGCAATGCGGGTTATTGACGCTCCGACTCTGTCGTGTTACAATGCAACGGTTAGCTTGCCTCAGCAGCACGCTGCATAGCGGTCTGGGTCTGTGGATCATGGATCCGCACGATCCGGTCGGCCAGATGCACCATGGCATCGAGCCTGCTGTTCTACCCAATCCACGCGGCGCCTGCGCGCCGCCAAGGAGATACGCATGCCCAATCGTCGACGCGCGTTCACGTTGATCGAGCTTCTTGTCGTGATCGCCATCATCGCCATCCTCGCGGCGATCCTGTTCCCGGTCTTCGCCCAGGCTCGCGAACAGGCTCGCAAGACCGCCTGTGTTTCCAACACCAAGCAGATTGCGACCGCGGTGATCATGTACACGCAGGACTATGACGAGTTGTTCCCCATGAGCATGTATGTGACGGCGCCCAACATCGGCTTCGCCGTCTACGATGCGATCGCACCCTACATGAAGAACGTCGACATTCTGCGCTGCCCGAGCTTCGCACCCGGCATCGATTGGCAGGAGCGGTTGGCGCGCGTCGGGCTCGTGCCGCAGACGTTCCGGTACGTCGGCTACGTGCCCAACCTCGGTCTCTTTGGCGAGAATCTGTGCGGAACGCCGTTCAACAAGAAGACCCCGCCCACGGCGCTGCCGGCGGTTCAGCTCCCGGTCGAGACGGTCATGCTCTTCGACGGCTATATGAAGCGAAGCCCGCTGCTCGACTACTACAACTTCCTCGCCATGGCCCGGCATACGGAAGGGATCAGCGTCAACTTTACGGACGGGCATTCGAAGTACGTCCGTTACAGCGCCGTCAGCAACATCGGCGGCCTGATCCCCGCTGGATTTCCTAATGCCGGTCAGCCCTACTACCGCTGGCGAACCAATGAGCCGCTGGCCAACACCGAATCGGCTCTGGAAGCCGTCGCCAGCACGCCCGCTAACCCGTACAACGACCTGCATGGCGTTCCGGGCACCCGGATCACCGACTCCGAAGATAGCCCCTGCCCGTAGAACTCCCGCCGGGGATCGGCATTTCGACGCCGATCCCCGGCTGCACGGCTGCCTCCGGTACACTCGATTGGCGCGGCAACGGCGCTACGATCGCCTCCGGCCCTATTCGCGATGGTCTTGTAGCCACCCGGGTTGGCGAGCCTGCAGGTAGACTGGACTGGGAAGCGCTCGCGCTTCATGGTGAAGCACTCTATGTCGGACCCGAATCCCGTCTCATCACGGCTGCGCGTTCCACTCTCCCTCGAGAATGTGACATGCGTCGGGCCGAATGGCCCCGTCCTGACCGATATCAGCCTGACCGTCGACGAAGGTGAGTGGATCACGCTCTTCGGGCCCTGCGGCTGCGGCAAAACCGCGCTCCTGAGCCTCTGCGCCGGCTCCCTGCGGCCCTCGTCCGGCGCTCGCCTGCAACGGGATCATCTCCGCATCGCCCTGGCCTCCGAAACCATCGGGCAAGCATGGCGCGGATCGGCCAGAGGTGAGGTGGTGCGCCGGCTCGCGCGGGCAGGCGTTCCCCAGTCCAGACGTTTCGCCTATGCCGATGCCGCGCTGGATCTGATGGGTCTGGCGGATCTCGGCGATAGCCTGAGTCGAGAGCTGACCCATGGCCAGCGCGCAGGCCTGGAGATCGCCGCGGCGATCGCTTCGCAGCCCGATCTGCTGCTGCTCGACAATCTCGTGTCGGCGATGCCGGAGCCGGTTCGAGCGCGGTTATTTGCCTATCTGGACGATCAGCGCGGCGTGGAGGGGATGGCGGTCATCCATGCCACGTGCTCATCGGACGAAGCGGAGCGGGCGGAGCGGGTTCTGATGCTGGATCGGGGGCGGATCATCGCTTCGGCAGCGCCGGACGAGCTCCTTGCGTCTCACGCGCCCGACACCGTCACGATCGAGGCCACAGACCCCGCCGCGATCGAGCGAACCCTGACCGGCGTCTACGACATCGCGATCACGGAGACGAGGGACGGTCTCCGGTTTACCTCCGCAACGTCTCAGGAGGACGCGGCAAGGGTCCTGCGGCGCCCTCCCGAGGGGTTCCGCGCTGTGTACATCACCCGAGGCGATTTATGGCGCGCCCATGCGGCGTTGACGGCACGATCTACGGAGCGTCCCTCAGCAGATCGAGATACGCCACCTCGTCCGGACTGAGCACGATCTCCAGCGCTGCAGCGCTCGATGCGAACTCCTCCGGGGTCTGACAGCCGACGAGGGCGAAGACGTTCATCGGCTGGTTCATCAAGAACGCCATCGCGATCTGCGGCACGTCCGCCCCTTTCGCCGCGGCAAGTTCCCGGACGCGATCGAGACGCTCGAAGCTCTCCTCGGATCCATAGCACCGGACGGCTTGTTCCTCGTAGCCCTCAGTCCAGCTTGCCGCGTTCTCCCGGGTGATTCTGCCGGAGAAAAAGCCTGCGCCGAGGCTCGACCACGATAGGACCGCGATGCCGCATTCCGCGTAGTATCGACGAGCGTCGGCTCCGCCCGGCCCGCCGATGCTGATGCAGTTGAGCCACGGCTCCTCCCGCTGGGGCGCGAGCGAATATTGCGGGTTGGTTACGGCGAACGGGATGAGACCATGTTCGGCGGCGTATTCGTTGGCAGCGCGTACTCGTTCGTAACTCCAGTTGGACCCGCCGAAGGCGCTGATGCGGCCGGCGCGAACGTGCTCGTTCAACGCTTCGACTATCGGACCCACGGGATAATCCGGGTCATCCCGATGCAGTACGTACAGATCCACGCTGGGCAGCTGCATCTCTTCGAGCGTTTTATCCAGATCCGCAGCGATGTCCTCGGGCGTCACGCGACGGCGCTCGGCGTTGTGGTGCGCGCCCTTGGCGAGGATGACGACCTGATCGCGCACGTTCCGGTCCCGAACCCATGAACCGAGGATCCGATCCGTCGAGCCGTACACCCGGGCGGTGTCGAAGGTGGTGCAGCCCTGCGCCAATACCGCGTCGAGGAGTTTATATCCCTCTTCTTCGCCCCGTCCGGTCGCGACAAGGGAGCCGAATACCAACCGCGAAACCGGTTTGTCGATACCGGCGATAACCCCGTATTTCATCCATTGACCTCCATCGGATAGCGGACGCCCCAGAGCGCCCTGAGCTGGTCCATCGTATCCACAATCGCGACCGTTTCGTCCAGTGGCAGGATAGGGCTTTCGGTGAGC
The DNA here is from genome assembly GCA_013360745.1 of Chthonomonadales bacterium. GTDB lineage: Bacteria > Armatimonadota > Chthonomonadetes > Chthonomonadales > CAJBBX01 > JABWBA01. The sequence continues at coordinate 10,143 of JABWBA010000014.1, forward strand.
CCGAGGCGAACGCAGCGACAGGCCTCAGCGACCTCGTATTCGAATCCCGATGCCCTCTTGGGTTCATGGTACTCCGCAGTCGCGCCTCCGCGCCGTACGGTCATCCGCTCGGGAACCCACCACGGCGAGGGGATGCTGATCGAGCCCTCGGTGCCGGAGACGATCGCCAGATGGGGTGTGGTTACCCGGACGCCGGTGGTAAGGGAGGCAAGCGAACCAGACGGATAGGCGAGCGTGATCGCGGCCGCCTCGTCCACCCCTGTTTCGCCCAGAACGGCCAATCCCGAGACCCGGTTCGGGGTCCCGAGGAGCATGGACGCGAAGGAGATCGGATAGACGCCGACATCGAGCAGCCCTCCGCCCGCGAGCTCCGGGCTGAACAGCCTGCTGTCGGCGTTGAAGCCGGCTCGGAAGCCGAAGTCGGCGGTGATCATCTGAATATCGCCGATCTCACCAGTCTCGACTATCGTACGCAAACGGGCCATCAGAGGGAAGAACCGCGTCCACATGGCTTCCATCAGGAAGACGCCTTTTCTCTTCGCCGCATCGACGACCGTCTGCGCCTCACGCGCATTGACGGTGAAGGGCTTTTCGCACATCACCCCTTTGCCCGCTTCGATCGCGAGAAGCGCGCAGGGGGCGTGCATCGGATGGGGTGTGGCGACATAGACAAGGTCGACATCGGGATCGGCAACGAGGTCCTCGTAGCTCCCGTACGCTCGGGGTATGTGCCATTTCTCGGCGAACGCCCGGGCGCGTTCCGGATCCCGGGAGCCTACCGCGAGGACCTCGGCGTCGGAGGTCGCACGGACGCCGTCGATAAAGTTGCGCGTGATGTTGCCGGGGCCGATGATGCCCCAGCGGATTGGATCGGCCATATATCACCTGTCGGGTTCAATAGTCCGGGTTCAGGCTCTGCCTGGTCCGTTTCTGAATCGTTCGCCGGATTGGCAGTCCGATCCTGCGCAGTTTTGCACGGATGTTGACGACGGATGCAGACAGGCGCACCGCGATCGATGGTTCGACGAATATCGCAGGAGATAACGTCTCGGCGATCGAATAGAAGCATCATCGGGTGCTGTTGCCTGGCCGGTTCGGCCATCCATATCATCGCACGGAGGTACCACGGTGTACCGATTTCTGATCCCAATCATCAGCGCAATCGTCCTTGCCATCCAACCTGCCAGCGCCGATGACGCTCTGGCCTCGCTCGCACGGCCGCAGGACGGTCGGAGCATGCGGGCGACCTCGAGCTTTCGCCTCGGCGCCGACGGCAAGTACGATCCCAGGGCCGATCCTCTTGGCGACCGAACCGAGCGGAGCAACTACGACAACTTTCGGGTAGCTCCCGGGGCGACGCATACGGTGATGGACGTGAAGGGCCCGGGCATGATCACGCACATGTGGTTCACATTCCTCGGGCCGGAACCGGGCGGATGGGCCGGCGCCGGTTCGGCCACTCATCAGGACATGCTGCTGCGGATCTACTGGGACGGCAGCGATCGACCCGGCGTCGAAGCGCCCGTCGGGGATTTCTTCGCCAACTGTTTTGGTAAGCGCAGTGAGGTCAAGAGCCTGCCCGTCATCGTCGAGGATGCCGACAGTTACAACTGCTTCTGGCGCATGCCCTTTCGAAAGTCAGCCCGAATCGAGATCATCAATCAGGGGACCAAGCCGGTCAATCTCCTCTACTACAACGTCGATTGGATCAAGCTCAACAAGCTTGCGAAGGATACGCCCTACTTCTACGCGCAGTATCGCCAGGAGTACCCGGTAAAGAGCGGGCAGGACTATGTCGTGCTGGAGACGGAAGGGAAGGGGCATTATGTCGGCACCGTCCTCGCGGTCCGCACTCGGAGCCCGAGCTGGTTCGGCGAAGGCGATGAGAAGATGTGGATCGACGGCGAGGCCAGGCCGTCCATATGGGGTACGGGCACCGAAGACTACTTCCTGTCGGCGTGGGGACTGAAGACCACGAGCACGCCCTATTTCGGCGTACCGTACTTCGATCAATGGGGCATTGTCGGCGGTCATACCAGCGCCTATCGATGGCATCTGGCCGATCCGATCGTCTTCCAGAAGGGCATCCGCGTTGCGTTCGAGCATTGGGGCTGGATCTCGCCCGACGAAAACCCCGAGAAACGCTCCATGAGCTGGAACGAACGGGAGGACGATTACTCAAGCGTCGCCTACTGGTATCAGACAGGCACGCCCACATTCCAGGCCAGAGCTCCAGAAGGCAAGGATCGGCGTCTGCCAAATCTCGACCGTGTGATCGCCTACGCGCGGGACTATAACGATGCGAAGCGCCGCGGAGAGGGCGCCGCGCAAACGCAGCAACTCCCCTTCTTCGAAGGGCAGCAGCTTCTCTATAAGCCGGAAAAAGAGGCGGGCGCATGGCTGGAGATCCCGTTCCATGTGGAGGTAAAGGAGCCGCTTCGGCTGCTTCTGAATGTTGCGACGTCGTATGACTTCGGCACCTATCAAGCGTATCTCAACGGAGTCAAGATCGGCGCTCCGATCGATCTCTATTCAGCTGATATCGCCAGCAAGGAAGTGCATCTCCTGGACTTCTGGCCAGATCCCGGCGACTATACGATCCGCCTTGAGTGCGTCGGCAAGAATCCGGCGTCATCGGGCTGGTATCTCGGCATCGAGTCGGTACGCCTGCGGGAGCGGCGACCGCGCGTCAAGGAGTGGGGCTTCGAAAAGGATCGCGACTGGAAGAAGGATCCGGTCCTCCACGGGTAGTCGCAACACTGAGCGAACCGAGGAGCGGCAACGATAGGTCCGTTCTACTCCGCGATGTGCTCACAGCCCTTGCGGAGGGCGCAGCCGCCTGCATCTCGCGGCAGATCGTGGAGGACGGCCCTGATCGTGGGGGGATCGTGCGGCCGGATTGGGGTATCGCCGAGCCGTCCGGGTCTGCCGGATTTCTGGGGCTGGGCGGCGTTCTGTACTGCGCGAGGCATCTGCGGCCGGGCGAGACCCCCATCGGGCCTCCCGATGCGGAACTGATCCCCGCCCTGCAGAGGGCCGCGGAGTATCTGCGGCGCGTCCAGAGACCGTCCGGTTGCATCGACCTCAGGGACTGCAACTACGATTCGGCGCCCGATACGGCCTTCGCCGTACAGGCGCTCTGTCCCGTCCTCGAGCTTGGCCGTCGAGTGCAGGGGCCTTCGACGGATTGGACGACGCTGATCACGACGATCGCCCAGTTCGTCCAACAGGCCTGCTCAGGTATGGCCAGCGGCGGCTTCCATACTCCCAATCATCGCTGGGTGATGGCGGCAGCAATGGCCTGGGCGGATCGGCTCCTTCCGAACCTCGACGTCCAGAGCACCGTGGCGTCGTATCTGGCCGAGGGGTACGACATCGATGCCGATGGGGCTTACATCGAGCGAAGCGCGGGCGTATACGACGGGATCTGCGATCGCTCCTTGCTGATCCTCCACGAGACGCTCGGCGATGAGGCGGCCTATCGGGCGGCTCGCGCGAACCTGCGGCTGGACCTCGACCTCCTACACCCGGATGGATCCATCGAAACCGGCCTGTCGCGACGACAGGACAGGTTCGGCAGAGCGGTTCCGGCTTCGCTGGCGCTGCCGCTTCTCATGGCGCACCGAACCGAGCCCGATCCCGCATTCGAAGGCGCCGCTGCCCTGATCTGGCGCCGGACCAAGGGCGATGCGGCCGGTCTCGCCTGGCATTTGTTACGCCACGATCTCGACGGGTTCGGGGCTGTCGCCGCCGCGAAGCTTCCGCCAGTCACGCACCGGTACGGATGTTCCGGTCTCTGGCGCTCGCGCCGAGGCGAGATCAGCGCGACCGCGTACACCGGTTCCACTCGCCTCTTCTCGCTCGTCTACGGTGAGGCCGAGATCGCGGCCGTCCGGATCAGCCAGAGCTATTTCGGCGTGGGTCAGTTCGTGGCGGACTGTTCTACTGAGGTCGCTGGCGGTATCGTGCTTCGTTCGGAAGGGAGGCGCGAGGTCCATCGTCCCGGGTACGAGCTTCCCCTCGGGCGTCCCGTGGAAGCGGAGACCTGGTACGAGCGGCGGGGCGAGCGGGCCTGGCGCGAACTGCCCCGGCCCGTTTCGGAGCTCGACATCATCGAGATGGACGACGGCTTCGAACTTGTGTATCGCACCGTGGGGGGCATGGACGATGTGACCGCCCAGATCGCCCTGGATTTCCCGGCCGGGGGCATCTGGGAGACCGCCGACACCGCGTTGCGCCCAGAGGCCGGGCAGGCGCTCTTCCTGAAGCAAGGGTACGCGAGGATGCGCTACGGCGTACGGGCCATCGTGATCGGTCCGGGCGCGGATGCGCACCGGATGTGGGCGATGCGGGACGCCGAACTGGCCCCGGACTATGTGCGGATCCTCCTTACGTTTGTCACGCCGGTACAACACCGGCTCCGCATTCGGACCGTGTCTGGCCCGGACGTCGAACGCGACTGGTGTTCCGAGCCCGCCGGGCCTGAGGACTGATGAGCGGATCCGCTGCGCAGGAGAAGATCCGTTTGGCAGAGAATCAGCCGACACGGCAGTTCAGTCGTACCGACCGCATGGAGGCGCCCATGGCCCACATCATCAACCGTCCTCTGCGGAGCCCGTTTCGGAGCCGGCTGCGCGCAGGCTCGGCACGGCTCCTGGCCGGATTCATCGCCCCGCTGCTGCTCATTGGGGCTGCGGGGCTCTTCGCGAGCGCTCCGCGCGTTACGCGGTCGGCGGTAGACGCGGTCTATACGACGGACGGTCGGTTCATCGCCGTCGCCGATCAGACGGGTAACGAGGTGACGATCCTGGAGCCGTCCCGAGGTCGGGTGACCAGACGAATCCCGCTGCGGATGCCGTGGGGCGTGTGCGCGCTGGACGGGCGAGTGTACGCGACCCTGTACGATACCGACACCGTGGCCGAGATCGACCCTTCGACCGGCCGGGTGGTGCGGCGCCTGAAGGTCGGCGCGTATCCCAGGGCTATCGCGGCGCTGCAGCGGTCGAAGCGGCTCCTCGTGGCGAATACGGGTACGGGGGATATTTCGGTTATCGACCTGAAATCAGGCAGGGCTGTGCGCCGTCTGCTCGGGGGCGCGTCGATCGGCGGGATCGGGGCAACGCCCGACGAGACGATGGCCATCGCGCCCGATCTGATCCCCGTGGGCGACGCCCGGAGAGAGGATCATGCCGCGACCGTCGGACTCTTCGACCTGCGGACCGGCAAGTCGCTGGCTCGCGTCGCCCTGCCGGCAGGAGCTGTAAATGCCCGCGGCGTCGCGGTTACGCCCGATTCGCGGTGGGCCATGATCGTCCACTCGATCGGCCGCTACAACGTGCCCACGACACAGCTGGACCGTGGCTGGGTCAACACGAATGCGCTCTCGATCATCGATCTGAAGGCCCGGACATTGTATGCGACCGTCCTACTCGATCAGGCTCAGGACGGCGCTGCCGACCCCTGGGGCGTGGCGATGGACCGGCAGGGCAAACGGCTCTGGATTACGCTGTCGGGCGTACACGAACTCGCTGCGATCGATTTCGAGCGGCTCATGCGCTGGATCGCAGGCGGTCTGCCCGACGATCACCCCCTTGCGAAACCGTCCCCGGAGTGGTCGATCACGACGCGCAACATCTGGCTGGAGATCAAGGAGGATCCGGAGAGGCGGCGGGACCTCGTGGATGATCTCTCGGCGCTCTATGTCGGCGGTCTCATCAAGCGATATCGCCTTGCCGGGCACGGCCCGCGTGGGCTGTGCCTGTCGCCGGACGGTCGACGTCTCGCGATCGCGGAGTACTTCAGCGGGAGCGTCAGCCTGATGGACACAATAAGCGGAGCGTTTCGAACGGCGTCCCTGGGCCCGTCCGGACCGCCCGACGCCGCGCGCAGAGGCGAGCAGCGTTTTCACGACGCCACGTTATCGTTCCAACGCTGGATGAGTTGCGCCACCTGCCACCCTGATGGGAGGGCGGATGGCCTCAACTGGGATCTCCTGAACGATGGGATGGGCAACCCCAAGAACAACCGATCCCTGCTCAACGCCCATCGGCCCGGACCGAAGATGGCGCACGGTATACGCGCCACGTTCTCCATCGCGGTGGCCGCGGGGTTCAAGTTCTTCCATCGAACGCCTCAGAAGGGCGAGCAGGAAGACATCGAAGCCTACATCCGATCCATGCGCCCGTTCCCGAGCCCGCACCGCATCGGACCCGATCGATCCCGCCTGAGCCCGAAGGCGCTGGAGGGTAAGGCGCTCTTTGAAAGCAAGCGGACGCGCTGCGCCTCCTGCCATTCGGGACCCCTCTTCACCGACGGCCGGATCCATGACACGGGCACTAGGGACGAATACGATACGGCCGGCACCTTCGTTACCCCGCCGCTCGTCGAGGTATGGCGGACCGCGCCGTACCTGCACGATGGGAGCGCCGTAACGATCATGGACGTCCTGACCGGTTCGAACCGGTCCGATCGGCACGGCGTCACCTCCCATCTTAGTAAGAAACAGCTCGAGGCACTGGCCGAGTACGTGCTCTCCCTGTAGCGCCCTTTGTCGTCGCCAACCCGTTCAACGAAACGCCGGCGGCCGCACGTCCTTCGGCAGACTCCGGAGGTAGGCGGCATAGTCGTTATAGAGCTGAATCGCTCTTGGATTGCCGTTCGGCCGCTTGCTGCGCGGTTGCTGCATAAAGCCGAAAAAGGCGTAGGCGGTCAGGACGTCGACATGCCGCTTCTGGATATCGATCTGCTTCCGCACCCGATCGATCGAGGGCGGATACGCATGGCCGTAGCCGTGTGCGCCGTCCATCTCCCATATCTCCAGGTCGGTCCACAGGTGCTTGCCGGTGTCCGCGTGGACCGCGTTGTAGTCTGAGTAGATTCCCTCGAGCGCAGCGATTCGCTTATTCGGATCCCAGGTGTTCACATACGGCATATAGCCCGACCCGACGGCGTCCTGCGGCGCGATGATGTCGACCTTGCTGGCGCGGATCGTATCTGCGTTCCATATCGGGGTGCCCGCCGGCGCGATGAGGACGGGCTTCTCGGGCGCTAAGCTCTTGCAGAACTCCGTCACCGGATTGTAGTAATCGGCCGATCGCGCGAGATCGTTCATCTCATGGGTCAGGTACCAGCCGTAGAAGGAGCGATGGTGGCCGTACCGCTCCCAGAGCTCCCGGGCGACGTCGGTCGCCACCTTGATCGCGGCCCGGTTCCGATCCGCCCAACCCGGTTTCTCGAACTCCCAGAGCAGATGGAGGTCGCCGCTCCGTCCCAGGCCGAGGAACACCTTCTGTCCCGTCCGGTCCGCCTCCGCCATGATCGGCTCGATCACGTCAACCTCGCAATCGGCCGCCCGGACGAGCTTCCTCGAATCCCGATCGTAGAACTCGACCTTGCCCGGATAGAAGAACCGACCGTACCACTCCGCGTACGTGAAGATGAGGATCCGCATGCCGAGTCGGTTCATGGCTCGGACTGCGGATCGGATCTCGTTCTGGACAGCCGCCGGACCCTGAGCGTCCAATCCCTCCGTCGCGCTCAGACCGTCGAGCCATGCGCCCTGCAGATAGGGCAGCGCGCGGGTGGGGGCAGCGACCACGTCGAGAGGCCACGAACCCGAATAGGTGCGGCCCGCGCCGACGGCCCTGTAGAGCAGACGTCTGCGACCCGCCTCACCTGCGGTGGGCCACCAGGCCGATGCGAGGGCGGTTCCGCCCGGCGGCACGGTGATCGTCTGTTCGCCGATGAAACGCTCCGGTACCCGGCGATCGGCGTGGAACGTCACCCTGTATGATCGGGGCTGATCCGAGGTGTTCCGGAAACCGAGGCGAAGCTCTACCCGAATACGATCGGTTACCGGCCCCGGAGGGATCACGAGGAATCCTGATGGAGCGCGGGAATCGGAAGCGGACTTCTCGCCCGCAGCGGCGACCGCGAGGCCGATGGTGACGGCAGTCGCCAACAACGCGGCGGTCAGGATGGCCGGACATCCTCCGGTGCAGGGTCCCACGCGATCGCCCTAGATATCGCCGATGCGAGGGAGCAACTCCAGCGTCCAACCTAGCATCCACGCGAGGTTCTCCGGCGGCCTCGGTTCCGATTGGCCCGTGACGGGGTGGTAGCCTCCGGTGGTCGTCACATCCGGGGTCAGGTGCGCAAGCAGCCATTCCGCACCCTTCTGCGCCTTCGGACGGTAGGTTGCGACATCGCGATCGCTCAGGATGCCCGCGTCTCGGGTCCGGAGATACGAGAGGATCGCGCCCGCGGTCTGGCCGACCCATCGATCGTCCCTGCCCTTCATGCCGCATGCGCCGTCGTCGAACTGGCATGCGTCGAAGTGCCACCGCATCGAAGCGGCGCATTTCGCCGCAATGCCCCTTTGCATCCCCTCACGATCGGTGCGAGGATAGAGCGCGGTCAGAAAATCGATGACGCCGACCGACGAAAACCCCCAGCCCATCTCGCAGGAGGGCGTTCCGGAAAAATGCTCGATCTGATCCGCGAGCGTCGGCGCCACGACCCAGGTGCCGAGCGTGGGCGACCAGCAGCCCTTGTACGTCCCCGGTTCCACATCGGTGAGGTAGTAGAGGGCGAGGCCCTCGGCATCGATAAGGACATCGCGCCGTTCGGAGATCGCGTAGTACGCCGTCAATCCGCGGCCCATATGACAGTTGTCATCCGAGTTCGCGCAGTCCTCGATCCCCTTGTCAGGGACGCCGTAGCCATTCCTGTAGTAGCTTCCATGTCCCCAGCGCCAGAGCCCGAGCCATTCGTAGAGTGCGGCGGCCTTGCCGTCGAAGCAAGCCTCCTCAGGATGCCGTTGTCGAAAGGCGCCATAGGCCGTCAGGGCCATGCCGTACTCGAAGGGGAATGCCTGGTAATCCCATCGCTGGCGTCCGTTCCACGGGTTGCGCATGGCCGCGATGTAGAACGTCGCGTAACGATCGGCCGCATCTCTGTAACGGAGGTCCCCCGTCGCGTCATAGGCGGAGTACAGGCCGAGCGCAAGGAAGGTCGGACTGTGGTAATGGGTCGAGATGCAGGGATGTTTGGTTACGAACGGACACCGCTCCGGGTCGGGGCGGCCATACGCGGTTTGCCATTCGACGAAAGCATCGGCAAGAAGGGCGATCGTATCATGCATGGTCGAGGTTCTCCATTGTGGGCAGGTCGTGGCACTAGACGACTGCGCCGCCGGGTCATCAAGCGCGGCCCGTTGGCAGTGGGATGATCAGGAGCGTATCCGGTGTGCGCGCCCCGACGGCATGGGCGGCGCAGCAGAGGCGGTTCGGGCCGAGCGATAGAAGGATGGGATGGGCGAGGCCGTGGATCGTCGCGTTCGCGAACGGGTGGATCGGTCGCAAGTCGGTGACGCTCGAGCCGCAGGCGAACGAGAGGCCGGACTCATCGTCATAGGCAAGGGCCACAACGCCGTTGCCGAGCGCCAGAAGCGACGGTTTCGTTCCCCGTAGGCCGGTGGGCCGTGCCGAGCTCCAGGTGGCGCCGCCATCATGGCTGAAACTGACGACCAGTTCGTTCGTGCCTCCGACCGATAGAACCGCGGCTAACCCGTCTTCCACCAGGGCCAGATCGGCGCTGCCGATGGTCCAGCCTCCACCGACGACCTCGCCGCTGAGGAACCACGACCCGTTCGGATACCGTCGTCTCAGCAGTCGGCAGCCCCCTGTGGCCGCATCGGGCGCCAGCCGGACGGCCCCGTCGCCGGTAACGACCTCGTGCGCCGTGATCGGGGCTTCGTTGGCCGGGTCGTAATAGGGCACGACCACGGCGTCTCGTTCGTCGGAGGCGGATTCCGCGAGGAGGCAGGTTACGCCGGAGCGGCGCATCGCCCGGGATCGGCGGAAGAACGCCTCCGTATCGCCGGTGAACCGGGCGAAAAGGCTAACAGGCGCGGGCCCCTCGTGCATGGACGGGCGGGCATCCTGATCATAAAACCAGCAGATCTCCGAAAACGCCTGCACAACGCCGTAGGCGCTGCCCGCGGCGAACCACGTATAGCCCACATCGCCCGGACGAACCTCCGCCGTGGCGTTTTCCGGCGGTACGCAGACAAGCTCCGGGAGAATCACTACCCCCTCGCTGCCGGAATAGGACGCATGGTGGCAAACGCTTGCGACGGGCAACGCCGCTGTGATCGCCCGGCAGGTCTCAGGCGCTTCGTTCTCTCGCAGCATTGCGATCGCGGTCTCGCCCGTATGGAGGAAGGTGAAGCGAATCATGTTGCTAAGAATAGGATTTTGCCCGTCAGGTCCTTGACAACGGGCAACATGTAGCATAACATAAAGCTCTGCGGAATGCAAGCGTTTGCATGAACGATCGGACCCAATGATAGAGCTAGATACGAACCAATCCCGTCGCGACCACCCTCAACCAACCGGCCCTGCCAAACCCATGATGCCGGTTGAGCAGCGGCTCACCATCGGACGAATCCTCGCCGCGCTGGCGGTCGGCCTGATCCTGATGGGCATGACCAGCCTGGCCATCCGATATACCGAGATGGTCACTGGGCGATATGTCAGCCATGGCGTCCCGCCACTGCCCGCCTTCGCCTCGTTGCTCTTACTCAGCCTGCTCCGTCCCGTGCTGAGGAAGTACGCCCCGCGGCTCGCGATGACGAACGTCCAGATGCTGATGATCTATACCATGGTCGCCGTATCCACGGTCATCAGCAGCCCATACGAGATCCGGGCATTTCTGCCCCATCTGGTGTCCATGCAGTACCAGGGGCGGACGGACCCGGCGATGGCGGAGTACGCGCGGCACCTGCCGACCTGGCTCGCTCCGCGTGATCCCGCCGTTATCGAGGCCTACTATGAGGGCGCACCGGGCAAGCCCTTCCCGTGGCGGTTCTGGATCGGCCCGTTATTCTGGTGGTACACGTTCCTCAGTGCGCTCTTTATCGGGGCGTTCAGCATCGTCACACTGGTGAAAAAGCGTTGGATCCAGGAGGAGCGGCTTACGTTTCCGCTGCTCGCGGTGCCCCTTGCAGTTACCTCGGACGACTGGCGCAGCTACGGTTCTGCGGCGAGCCGCCGAACGATCTTTATGCTCGGCTTCGGTGTCGCGGCGGCCTATAACGGGATCAACATCCTCCACACGGTCTATCCGCCTGCGCCTTCGATCAGTTTCTTCATCCCACTGCAACAGTACTTTGTCGATCGGCCCTGGACGCCCTTCGGCTCCGCGTTCATCATCTTCTTCCTCGAGGCGATCGGCATCGGCTATTTCGTGCCGCTTGAGATCACCTTCTCGATATGGTTCTTCTACTTGCTCAACCGAATCTTCGCCGTGGCGGGCACCGCCATGGGTTACGATACGCCTGGCTTCCCCTTCACGCAGGAGCAATCGGCCGGCGGCTACATCGCGATGGGGCTCGTGCTGCTGTGGGGGCTCCGGACGACGCTCCGCAAGAGCCTGAAGCGGGCGTTCAGTCGGATCCCTCGCGGATCCGAGGCGGCGGACGAGCGCTGGGCGTGGATCGGTCTCATCGCATCGGCCCTCTTTGTCGTCGGATTCCTGACGGCAGCCGGTATGGCGATCTGGATGACCCTGGGTTTCTTCGGCATTTTGCTGATCTTCGTGATCGTCGTGGCGCGGATTCGCGGAGAGACCGGCGTGCCTCTCGGGTTCGTCTATCCGTACGGCATGCCCCGGGAGATGCTCCTCAACATCGTCGGCATTCCTCAGACGATTGCATGGGGCGGAACCGGCTCGTTCGTCCTCCTGTCGAGTCTGTCCTGGCTGTCGCGCCACCATTTCGTTCAGGAGCACGCGGCGTATCAGCTCGATGGCGCGAGGATCGCCCACGATACGCGAACCCCCTATCGGACGCTGGTTCTCTTCGTCGGGATCGCGTTCGCTGTGGGGCTTGTCGCCGCCTTCTGGATCCATCTGAACGCCTACTATTCCATCGGCAGCAACATGGCGGGCGGCGGGGGCGGTTCCGGAGAGTTCCGAGCCATGGTTGCGGGCCAGGAGTATCAGCAGATGGCCTCGAGGCTCGCGGCCCCGCCGCTCCGGAGCATCCCCAAACTCGTAGCCAACGGTGGCGGTTTCCTCGTGGTTCTCGCGTTGAGCGTGGCCCGCTCCTACTTCCTGAAGTTGCCGCTCCATCCGCTGGGCTTTGTCATCGCGACGGCCTACGGCGAATCCCTCAACGCCTGGTTCGCGATCTTCATGGCCTGGCTGCTGAAGGCGCTGATCCTCCGGTTCGGCGGGTTGCCCCTGTACCGCAGGGGGATCCCGTTCTTTCTCGGGCTCACCATCGGGCATTTCCTCCTCGCGGGCGTGGTGTGGCCGATCCTGAGCCTGTTCATCGCCCCGGAGGCGAGCCAGTCCTACCCGATCTACTTCGCGGGATAGTCCGATCGGTCGGAGCGCCGATGGTTGGACCGATCGGACCTCTGCGCGGCCTGGTGACCAATAGGCTCGGGCAGGATCGCGCGGCAGGAATCGCGAACGATGGTTGCGAGTTCGCCGATGTCCATGCCCGCCTTCCGATTGATGACCGTGGTTGCGCTGATCGCCCTGCGGGCGGTCTCCGCGGTTGCACTGCCGCGCGGGGTGGAGGTCCGATCTGCGGCTGGTCTGACGGTCTACTCCGGAGACTCGGCGACGGCAGCCTTCCTGATCGTCAATCACGAGACCGCCCCTCGGACCGTGACGCTGACGTTGACCTGTGATCGGGGAACGGTCACGCCGCAGCGGCAATCGGTGGATCTCGACGCACAGGGCTGGAGGCCGATTCTCGTGCACGCGACGCTGGAGGAGGCCGCCGGCCAAGCTCGGATCACGGCATCGGTCGGCGCCTCCAGCGCCTCCATTGATCTCGTGCGGGGAATCGACCTCACCCGCCTGACATGGAAACAGCTGTTCGTCCCGCCGACTGAGGAGGACACCGCCTATGCCGCACCGTCCCTGGACGATCGCGGATGGATGGACCTGCATATCCCTGCGCTGTGGAATGACAACCGTGCCGCATGGTGTCGCGTCGGCGTTCGGATTCCCGCCGCATGGAAGGGGATGCCCCTTCGGGTTGAGCTCCGGGCGGTGGACGACAACGACATTACCTTCGTCAACGGGAAGGCGATCGGACGCACCAACGGATGGGATACGCCCCGGTCCTACACGGTCCCGCAGGAGGTCGTCCGCTGGGGAGAGGTGAACACGATCGCGGTTCGCGTGGATAACCCCACCTTTGGAGGAGGCATCCATCGCGCACCGGTTCTGCTCATCGCTGGGAATGAGGCAGAGCCGGTCGGTAACGAGAAGGAACCGCCCGTCGCAGGCGTGGCGCGGCCAGCCCCGGGCGTCATCGGTCAGCCGCGCCCGCTCCGCCCGCTCCATGTGGATCGGGGCGTGCTCCGCTATCCCGAAGGGTCGGAGGTGGCCCTGTGGGGCGTAAACATCTACCCGCAGAGCTGGCATCAGTTCGAGAACATGCGCCGTCTGAAGCTCAACATCAAGAACACCCTGATGACCGATCTCGACCATCTGCAGCAGATGGGCGTAGAGGCGATTCGGATGCATATCTTCGATCGGGAGATCACCGACGGCGAGGGGCGCATCCTGGAGAACGAGCATCTGGATATCCTCGATTTCCTCGTGTCCGAATGCACTCGGCGCGGTCTGTATCTCTATCTAACCCCGATCGCCTGGTGGGGCGGCCCGAACGAGAATCCTGCCTCGTTCTCGGCCCAGACGAGCAAGCCCGGTATGGTGTTTGTCCCGTCCAGCGTTAGGGCCGCGGCCCACTATCTGACGGCGTTCCTCAACCGGAGGAATCCGTATACGAACCGGGCCTACAGGGATGAACCGTCCCTTTGCGTCCTGGAGGTGATGAACGAACCGGCCTATTTCCTGTATGGAGACATCGAAGGGTCCGGCTATCCTCCTCAGGGGGAGTCCGAGGCCGTTCTGGCTCGCGATCGGGCCGAGTTCCGACGCCAGTGGTTGCAATGGTGCGCCGCGATGGGCGCCGAACCCGAACCCGGCCTGTTCTCGCTCTTTCGGTACGATCAAATGCGCCGCTACATCCGGGCGATGGTGGGTGCGATCCGTGCTGCCGGCGCTCGACAGCCCATCGCCCTTTCGTTCTTCGGTTCGAATGGCGACGATATCGTCCAGGCGATCGCCGATTCCGAATGTGACGCCGTGACGGTCAGCGCCTATCCGGGAGGATGGGAGAGGGTCAATGACGGCCACAACCTGATGCGCCACGCGGCCCCTATGGTCCTGGATGCCCGCTTCAACGACAAGGCACGACTGGCTTATGAGTTCGACACACCCGCAACCAACACGAGCTGCTATCTCTTCCCCGCCTTGGCTGCGCATTTCCGGGCCGGTGACGTGCAAATCGCCTGTCAGTTTCAGTACGACAGCAGCGGTACCGCACGCTGGAACCTCGACTGGGAGCCGCACTGGTTGAACTGGCTGTACACCCCTGCCAAAGCGGTGAGCTACATGATCGGCGGCGAGACCTTTCGTCATACCCCGCGAGGCGTACGGTATGACGTGGGTACGTGGGAATCCCCGGCCCGTGAGCTGCGAATCGGCGCCATGGCCACGTCGTTCACTGCCAATAACGGAGTGTTCATCACGAACGATACGGCGCTCTATGCCCGCTCTCTTAGCTGGGAGAAGGGCGGATGGATGCCGTCGAGGCTCCCTGTCGATCCTCGGCGCATCGTGGGGACCGGATCATCACCCTGGGTCGACTACGGCGGTCTGGGCGCCTACGTGCTCACGCGAACCTCGGCGCACCGGATGCGGCTTCTGCTCAACCCGGACGCCCGGCTGGTTGGCAACTCCATCGCCGGCGGGCTCTCCGCGCCGGTCGCGGAGCTGGAGAGCCGACCCCACCTATTCCGCTTGAGCTTGCCGGGCTGGCAGGCGGCGGAGTGTCGGCCCGCGCTCGGCGGCCAACCGATACCGCGCACCTCGGGCGGGTGGCTTCTGATGCCGGGGGAATATGAGATCACCAGAAAGGCGCCGAAGTCCTGACCACCGCCTGTCCTGTATCTTGATCGTCCGAACATCCGAAGCGCGGCTCCTGATACTGTGTTTCTTCGATATCATAGGGAGGATGCCGTAGGGGAGCGTTCGATGAGGATCGTGAAACGAAGTACATGGATGTTTGCAGTCGCGTTGGCGATGGCTGGCGCTTCGGGGAGGACCGGGAGATTGGAGCAACCGACGGTGGATCGTTACTACGCCCATACAGCCGTTCGAGACGCCGACGGCATTCTTGCGCCCTGGTATTCCGGCCAGAACGGCCAGGTGGATTGGAGAGTGCGCATCGCTGCCGAGACCATGAAGCGCTATCCCTGGACAGAGAACCCCACGAAGGCTCCCCACTTTGTCTACAACGGGACATGGCGGATCGCGCAGGACGGCACGATAACGGTGCCGCGGCTGAACGATTGGGATAACGGCGATCTGGGGCAGCGCGCTGCCTACATCCTCACGGCCCTTGTCGATTACTACCGCTACACCGGCGATCCTGCCGCCATCGCCCAGATATCGTTGACTGTGGACGGGATACTGGACCATTGTCTGACAGGGAAGAACCACCCGTGGCCAGGCGTCTTGATCAGCGTACCCATCAAGGGCGTTCCGTACGGCAAAGCCGATCCGAAGGGTCTCATCCAGCTCGACATCGTCGCTGAGGTCGGCATCGGCCTAGTGCGGGCCTATCAAATGGTGGGGAATGAACGCTGGTGGACGACAGCGAAACGCTGGGCGGATCTGTTTGCTCGTCACGCCCGCAAGGACCCGCATCTATCGCCCTGGCCCCGGTACGCCAACCCCGAGGATGCGCTCTGGGAGGATCTGCAGACCGGCGGAGTCGTCTTCATCCTGGAGTTCCTTGACGAGGTGATGCGCCTCGGTTATACCGGTGCGAAGGGTGATCTGGCGGCCGTGCGGGATATGGGCCGTCGGTACCTGCGAGATGTCCTGCTGCCTCGCTGGACGGTGGATGACACCTGGGGGCGCAACTACTGGGACTGGAATGATCCGGTGCAGGCCGAGAACGTGCTCGAGTTCGTCGCCCGGTACCTGATGGCGCACCCGAAGGTGTATCCCAACTGGCGCCAGGACGTGCGAAACATCCTTACCCTGTTTCTCAATCGAACCTCGGTGGATCCCGCATCGAGCGGCGGCGTCTTCAGCGGCGCCTGGGCCTATCCCGAGTCCTCCGCGTGCTGCGGCCGCTCCCTCTGGTATGGTCCGATGGAACTGGCTCCGGTTTACGCGGAACTGGGCAATCGGACGGGGGATCGGTGGGCCCTTGAGATCGCTCGACGGATGATGATCCTGGCGACCTACGATGCTCATGAGACCGGAGTCGTAGAGGACAACATCGACGGCGGAGCGATCGTGGCCGACGGCTGGTTCAAAATCGCCCATCCGATGGCGCTGAAGCATTGCCTCAACGCGATCGGGCAGCAGCCCGAGCTGTTTGGAGCCGCGCGCGAGAGCCATCTGGTTGCGACCAGCCATGTCGTTTCCGACGTCACCTACGCCCCGGGGCGGATCGAGTACCGGACCCATCCGGCGGCTGGCCCGACGACCGACGTATTGAGAATGTCCTTTCGGCCTGCGAGGATTACCGTGGACGGCAAGCCATGGACGATCGGCAGAATCTCGGGCGGGCACGGCGCGACGGTGAAGGGCCTCCCATCGGGAGACTGCATCGTCACCGTCCGGCGCGATGGGACCCGATCCGTGGTCATCGAAGGACCCGATCCCGACACGGCCGTGATCCGTTATGAGGGAGCCGGTCCGCTTCGCTTCAACGGGAATCAGGTGCGGATCGTCGGCGAAGTCGGCCCCGATGGCGGACTGGCTGAGGTCGTCGTAGATGGCGAAGTCCAGCGGACGCTCGTGGATTGCTGGGCTCCAATGCGGCGCCGCGGACAGACGCTGTATTATCGCAACGGACTTGCGAATGGCGAACATCGCCTCGAGCTGCGGCCCCTCGGCAAGGGCAATCCTGTGTCGAACGGCGCTCTGGTGAAGGTGTCGGAGATCCATACGTCGTCGGCGATCCCGAGGGCCGCCGCGGCCCCGTCGACCTCGTGCCTAACGGCGCCCGCCCCGCAGCGGGTGATCTTCGGCTATACCGGCAGAAGGGATTACCGTGCGTCGGACGGGACCCACTGGCGACCGGCCACCGAGTGGATCGCTCGGCTGGGCTTTCAGGCGGATATCGTCGCGGCGGCGTGGCGGACCCAGCCCCTGCAAGCGACGATTTCAGGAACGAAGGATCCGGAACTCTATCGGTATGGCGCCCACGCGCCGGACCTCACCGCCTTCTTCACCGTCGCGCCCGGCGACTACACGGTCCGGCTGCATTTCGCGGAATACCGCCGTGTGCCGCCCGATCAGCGCGCGCTCAATATTACGATCAACGGCGAGGTAGTTGCCGAAAGGGTTGATCTGGCGGCCTCAGCAGGGGGCGTGAATCGGGCGCTGGTCCTCGCCTATCCCGGGGTTCGGGCTCGGAGCGGGACGGTTGCGGTCCGGCTCAAAGGGCATCTCGGGGCCGAGGCCATCGTTCATGCCATCGAGATCCTCCCCGGACGCGTCGGCGCTCGAGCGCGGCCCATCTCCCTTCCCGAGTCGTCCGGCGGCGTCGGGAATCTGCTGCATAACGGAGGGTTCGAGGAGACCGTAGCCGGTTACACCGGCAGCCTCGGCAGTCGAGCCAATGCCTACGGCTGGACCTATCTGTTCGCCTCGCCGATCCGCTCGTACATCTGGGCTGAAACCGATTACATCCGGCATCCCGAAATCGGCCTGCCCGAGATACGGACCGGCCAACAGGCGCTTCGGACCCATACGGACGGCTACGGACATACGATGATCTATCAGGATGTCCGCGTGGACCCCGGTAGGGATTATCAGGCCGAGGTCTGGGTGCGGGCCGCGGACATTCACGGCCGGGGATTCGGCAAGAATGCGGGCGATCGGGCCGGGCTCGTTCTGCAGGAGTGTTCCGAGGACGGCTCCATGGTTCGGGAGCACAGGGGACCGAGTCTGACGGACGCCGGCGACTATCGTCGGTTGGAGATGCGGTTCCGTACTGCGGATGGAACGCACCGAGTACGGTTCATCCTCGAAGCGGTGCAGCAGGCCGATTACAAGGAGAGTCACGTTACGTTCGACGATGCTGCGCTGAGGCTGATCGGACCCTGACCCGGATCAATCGAGGATACTGAATGCGTACGACGCCGGTTAGCTGGTGTCGGCTATCGCGCCTCGTGCCGATTAGTGCTCGTTATGAGCCCGGTCCAGGCCGCGTGCCGGGGTCGGTGTTGTGTACTTTTGGAGGCTTAGCGCTTCTACCAGTTCCGGATAATCTCGTACGCTGAAGCCAGAGCGCCTCCGCATGATGATAGCCATTCGTGCGGATTATCTGGATCGACCGTTAACCAAAAGGTGTCCGAACCAGCCTTACCCTTATGTTGAGGTGTTTTGCCGATCACGTGCCTTCTGAGTACGTCCTTAGAGAGTACCCAGCAGTGTGCATCAAAGGGGGAGATACCAAGACATACCGCGTAATCATAGTCCTGATCTCGGATCTGTTGGAACATGTAGATGCCGGTTTTCCAGCGTGTCGAGGTCTTGATCTCGACTCGTTTACCGTTTATAACGCGATCGGCCTGAGTGTCGCCACTTGGGATCACGGTCAGTCCTTTCTCGGTGCACCAGCGGGCGACAAGTTGGGCTCCGATCTTACCGATCTGACCGGAGCGAAGACAACGGATCCAATCGAACGGACTATCCGTCCATGGATCATCACCCTCGACGCGGAGATAGTCGGCCTTGAGCTCGTGCGTGTATGATGCGAGCAAGCGCACCTCAATGTCGATATTGCGATCGCACATCCAGGTTGTTCTCCATGGAGATCTATTGCGCAAATAGCCCTCGCCCCATCCTCGGGTTCAGGTGCGAGGATGGATCGAACCCGACCCAGTCCAGCCTCTCAACCCCCTCGAATCGACGCGCCATTACCGCGAGGGCTTCCGGGTTGTTGTCGATCAAGACGAAGCGCCGTCCAAGTTCCAGTGAGGCCGCACCGGTCGTACCGCTTCCCGCGAAAAAGTCGAGTACCGTGGATCCCGGATGAGAGGACGCCCGTACTATTCGCCGCAGGATACCGAGGGGCTTCTGCGTGGGATATCCGGTTTTTTCCGAACCGTTCGTCGCTACGATCGTATGCCACCAGGTGTCCGTCGGCAGCTTTCCGCGCGCAGGTTTTTCGGGTCCGACCAGGGACGGCGCCATGTACGGGATGCGGTCAATCTCCTCCGCGTTGAAGATGTAGTCGGAGGGATCTTTGGCGTAGAGGAGGATGTTGTCGTGCTTTGGCGGCCACCGATTGTTCGGTCTCCCGCCGTAATCGTATGCCCAGATGATCTCGTTCAGGAACGCCTCACGACCAAAGATGGCATCCAACAGCACCTTGCAGTAATGCACCTCGCGATAGTCGATATGGAAGTAGAGCGAGCCGTTCGCTGCGAGCAGGCGATGGGCCTCTCGGAGGCGCGGTTCAAGGTAAGCCAGATAGTCGTCAAATACATCGCTGAACTGCTGCTGTCCTATGACAACGCTCTCGTACCGCTGTCCCTGGAAACCGGTACGATCGCCGTCAGGAGAGCGAACCGTCCTAATCTGGGTCCGGCGCTGCACTTTCCCGGTGTTGAACGGAGGATCAATATAGATGAGATCCACCGATTCCGATGGCATCCCACGGAGGATCGCAAGGTTGTCGGCGAAGTAGATCCTGCCGATGATGCCGACGTCCAGTAGATCGCTGGTCTTCATATCCGGAGTTCCAAAACCTCCTCGCGCGACGGAGCGGCCTTTCCGATCACAGGCCCGGTTCCATCCGCACTGGAGAAGGGCGCACGCTTCCGGCCTCCCGGACCTGGAGCGTCTGTCACCTACAAGCTATAGGGCGTCAGGTCGGGCTTATCGACGCCGAGCATATCGTAGACGGCGTTCCGGACGATGGATTCGCACTCGGCTGTATACATCAGGCTATCGTAGTACCGATGCGCCTGCTCCACCTCGTACCCGCCCAGGGGGTAATCGGCTGCCGTGGGCAGGTAGTTCAACGCCCCGTTGGTGCAGCCCAGGGTAAACACGGGCTGATCGGTCTGGATGTCGAAGTCGAGTGCGTACTGAACGAAGACCTCCGCCGGCAGTCCGACGAACTTGGCTCCGGCGATACTCAGAACTTGAATGGGAAACTGGCCATGCCACGCATCGGGGCCCGCTTCGGCCATGGCGCGCTCGGTGCGACAATAGGCCACCATGCCCTGGGCGTGGAGAAGGGCTCCCATGTTGTTTGTCGTCTCGAACTCCGCCGCCTTCCTCTCCCAATCCTTGATCTCCGCATCGACGACGCCGATCTCGCGCGGGGGCAGGAACGGCAGCTCCACCGTTCGTTCGGCGAAGCTCAGAGGCTCATCATCGTATAGGGCCGTCGCATCGCGCCACGCGTGGAGGGCTGCCTCGCCCAGGATGCGCCCGTTGTAGGCCGCAGAAATGTATGTGCTTCGGCGGAGCGGGTTGATATTGCCGCAGCAACCCTGCAGGAACAGGGGCGTCAGGCCCATCTTCCCTTCACTCCGGACGTGATCGGCGGCATAGCCGCAGAAGTCCGCTGTAATGCGCAGGTTATCGCCCCCCAACGTCGTGCCGTGGCAGGCGTGGGAGAATAGGAGCCCGAACGCTCCGCCTGACGGCTGTGCCATGCTCAGGACGTCGATGTACGGAGCCACCGGTCCGGCGTAGTTTTCCCCGAGTACCGTTGCACCCGTGGAGTTGAGCGTTTGACGCCGATTCACCCCGATCTGAACGGGCGCCCGCCCATAGGCCAGCTGGGCTGGCTTCATCGTCTCGGCCGCCTGACGGGTCATTCCGACGAGCTTGCGGACAAGGACATCGACATAGGCCTCGTCTCGGGAGCCCATCGACGTGTACAGGCCAAGGTTCGGTCCGCCATGGGTGTGCGAACAGTTGAGCATAATTGCCTTCGGATCGAGCCCGATGGCAGAGGCGATCCCTTCGCGGATCCGCGCGACGAGGTCGTTGGGGAGAGCGATGAGGTCCATCGCCAGAATGGCGACTGCGCATGAGCCGTCGTTGAAGACCGCCGCGCGAGCGTGAAGCTCATCGTGAACGTGGGTGCATCCCCGGGGTCGAAAGGCGTAGCCGGCCATCCAGACGCCCTGCGGCGGGGTGATGTTCGTCTCGCATACACCTGCGTAGAGAGGCATCGACATCTCCTATCAGAACTCGATCGGCCCTGTGCTGTCCGTAAGGCCGAGTCTGATGGAGTGGATTGTACCCGACCAGATCGACGCCGATCACTAGAGACGCGTCCCGACCAGAGTCGGCCCCTCGGTAGGCCCGAATCCCACGTTCTCTGCCCAGGAAAGCGTCAACCGGTCGTCGTCGAAGACTGCGACGATCGTACGGATGAAGGGCGTTTCGTAGAAGCAGGCTTTGATGGTCAACGTCTGGGGGGATGTCCAGGCGGCCATCGCCGCCACCGGCGTCGGCGCGCTTCCGCCATACCGCGTTCGGCCGCGGACCCAATCGGTCAAACCGCAGACAAGGGGCGGGGTGTGCTCATCATCGACCAGCGTCAGCGTGACCCTGCTGGGCGTTGCGGCGAACGCAGCGGTCCGGATCCCCGCGCTGTTCCTGGCAATGCGATACACCGTCCCACCTAGTCTGGAGGCTATCGGGCTCGTAGCCGCGCCGGCTGGCGGTGGCACGCGTTGACGGCCTGAGGTCTGGCGGAGTTTCGCGTCTGCTTCGGCAGTTCCCGCATCTTCGGAGCGCATCGCCGGGAGCAGATCGTTCCACACAGCGTTCAGGATAGCGCCCATGTCGGCGACGCCGCTCGTGATGGCGATCACCGCGTCCTGCGCCGGCAGGACGATGCAGTACTGGCCGAAGGCTCCGTCACCCCGGTACGCTCCATGGCGGCTGCGCCAGAACTGGTAGCCGTAACCCTGGGTCCAGTCGTTGTTCGGGTCGTCTCCGTTGCTCACCTGTCGGCTGGTCGCGGCGTCAACCCAGTCGCCCGAGATGAGCTGGCGGCCCTCCCATACCCCTCGCTGGAGGTAGAGCTGCCCGAAGCGGGCGATGTCCTCGGTCGTGATGCTCAGGCCCCAACCCCCCGTGTTGATCCCTTTCGGACACCTTTCCCACGTCATGCCCCGAATGCCGAGGGGCTCGAAGATCCGCGGGGTAAGGTATCGGAGAAGCGTCTCACCGGTCGACTTCTGCAGGATCGCCGAGAGCATATAGGTGGCGCCGCTGTTATAGACGAACCGGCTGCCGGGCGCGTGTTCGACCGGCAGAGAGAGGAAGGTCCGTACCCAGTCGCCTTCGGTGGTCCGTACGGTGCGGCCCAGTGTGTCTTCAGCGTGCCCGGTATTCATGGTAAGAAGGTGCCGGATCGTCATCGCCTTGAGGTTGGCGCTCGGCGTCGGCGGAGCTTCCTCTGGGAAGAACGACAGGACACGGTCCTCGAGACCCAACCTCCCTTCGGTGACGGCGAGCCCGATCCCGGTCGACGTAAAGCTCTTGCTCAGGGAGAACAGCATGTGGGGGCGATGCGCTTCATACGGGGCCCACCATGCTTCAGCGGCGACCCTGCCATGGCGGAGGAGCATGAAGCTGTGCAGGCCGCCGACATCGGCGTTCACACGGTCCAGAAAACGGAGAACGCGCTCCGAGTTGATCCCAACCTCCCGGGGCGCGCATCGCGCCAGCCTGTGCGAACGCCCATGATTCGATGCCATCGTTTCCTCCCCGATGAGACATACCGCGGCGATGCCCGTGAGCGATCGCAGCGCGTCCCGCCGTGTTACAGGCCCCCGTATCATCGCAGCGTCGGGAGCGAGCCCGCCTGAAGCCCGAGCATCTCATCCATCATCGCCACCGCCCCGCGATAGGAATGGACCGTCGGCTCGAGAAGGATCGCCTGCAGCAGCTTGGCTCTGGAACCCTCATCGAACGCCTCGACGAGAAGCCGATGGATGCTCCCCTGTGTGCGCAGCAGGGCGGCAATCCCTTCGGGCAGCGGCTCCATACTGCTCGCCCGGATCCCGGAGCCATCCGCGTCAGCCGGAACCTCGACGACCATGTCGTCGGGCAGATTCGGGATCGCGCCGCGGTTGGGAACGTTGACCGCCTCGATCTTCCGGGCGATGCCGCAGCCCAGCGCCTCCATGATGGGTACAGCAAGTTCGCCCGAAGGCCGAACAGGCCCGTCGAGATCCTCGTGGACTTCAGGCGGCGGGCGCATCCATGGGCGGGTTGTCTTATCCCCGCTGAGCGAATAGACGAACTCCGGGATGCGCCCCGTCTCCCACGGCTCTCCCTCTTCCGGATCGTAGTAGAAATGCATCTCACTGGCGACGAACTCGTCCGCCCAGCCTAGGTACTCTCCGTAGTGGTTGGCGGCCGGCGATGGCCACAGCCCGTACCGCCGGAAGAGCATGCGCCCCAGCGCCAGATCATGCCAATCGGTGAGAGGATCTCCGGCCGCTTCTGCCTCCCGAAGACGCGGATACAGGTCCTCGCCCGTCTGACGATCGCGGATGCTCTGGAACCATGTGAAATGGTTGATGCCGCAGGCCGGGCCGTCAATCCGTTCCGGTTCGATGTCCAGGATCCGGGCGATCTGATGGAGCCCCATGAAATAGCCATGGCACAGGCCGTAGACCTTGATCGACGTAAGGCGGCTGACGGCCTCGCAGAGCTTGTGCTCGGGGTTCGTGAAGCTCAACAGGGGCGCATCGGGGCAGAGCTGCTCCATCGTCCGCGCGATCTCGACCGTCGGTCCCATGTTCCGAAGGGCGTGGAAGAGCGACCCAGGGCCGCCGTTCTCCCCGAACACCTGTCGAAACCCATAGCGCCGCGGTATATGGAAGTCCTGGGACCAGCGCAGAAACCGGTCGACCTCGATCGCTTTGACGACGAAATCCGCCCCGTCGAGCGCTTCCTCGAGACGGGTCGTTGCAGTCAATCGGGGCGATCTTCCGAGACGTTCGCCGACGCGACGCGCATACGCCTCCGCGCCTGCCAGAGGATCGTCGAGCCGGTCCATCACCCTCAGGGTGAGCCCGGAGTCCCATAGCGGCTGGCTCAACAGGACGTCGCGGATGATGGAACGTCCGAAGGAGCGACTGCCCGCACCGATGATGGCTACGTTCATGCGTCGGATCTGAGCTCAGCGAGATAGGTGCGGACCTCCCACGGCCGGAGGCTGAGGTCCACCGCATCGCCATCGATCACGACCTGCCCCTGCGGCTCCTCGATGATGCTCGCCGTCCATGCTGCGCGCACGCCGGGCAGCCAGAGTCGGGCGTGGGCGACGTGGCGTCCGGCGGTTTCGTTGACGCGAATGACGATATGGCGGCGGTCCGCAGCCGCTGGCTTCAGGCATGTGATCATGGCCGATTGGGGATTGGAGAGCCGGGGAGCGGCTCTGGGCAGCCTCGACTGGGCGCCGGATCGGGCGATGAGCGGTTGGTTGAAGCCCGCCGCCTGCGCCGGGATGCTCGCGTCCCGCCAATCGCCTGGATGGGGCACGAACGCGTAGCGGAAGACGTGCGTGCCGATATCGGAGATGGCGTCCGGGTCATACGCGCTTCGTATCAACGTCAGCCGCAGCCTGCAGCCCATGGCGTCATAGCCGTATTTGCAGTCGTTCAGGAGTGCGAAACCGTAGGTTGGACCACCCACATCCGCCCATCGAAGCGCCGGAACCTCCTGTCCGTCGGACGGGCGCTGGACTGCGGCAAAGGGGGTCTCATACCAGGCTTCGCATTCGGGCATCCGCCCCGTAAAGGCGACTTTGAGGCCGGGAACCCCCGTCTGCGGATCGCCGAGCTCGTTCCATTCGACCGTGGTCTCGAAATCGATCCGGGCCAACCGGCGGTAGAAGATGATCCGCTGAACGATCCGGCTCTTGCGGACGGCGCGCTCGACCTCAATGACGCATCGGACCGGGCCGGTTTCGACGATCCGGGTCTGGGCTCCTGTGATCAGGTTGTGTACTGCCGAAAGCTCCTGAACCTCCCATGCGGTCATGGCATGGGGCAGCTCCTCGGTGATCTGGAACACGTTGAGCCCGAGATCGGGGCGGGCTGTGTCCATATAGTCGCTCGGGCGGCGCATACCGAAACCTACGAGCTCACGATGAGCTCGTTTGTCGTAGAAGCCGACGAGGACGCCGCAGTCCCTCCGCAGATAAGCCAGGTAGTGATGCGTGTCGATGCGGAGGTAGGGCGCCGCCGCCGCGGCCTCGGGCGTATCGGCCTGACGACCGTCCGCAGGCGCATACGCGGGCTCAGGCGTCAGGTCGGCCTCGGGAGCTGCGGCCGGCTCGAGGATTCGATAGACCGCCGTCTCATAGGCCGGTACCTCGGCGATGAAACCCAGACCGCCGTCGACGTACTGCGCCGGAACCGTCCGCCCCTGAGCGTCCGCCAACGTAATGGAGCCCTCGCCGTTAAGGTCAGCGGCGATGACCCAGTCTTCCCGGTGCAGGCCAAGAGGGTTGACGACGACGATATCGCCGGGGGAAGCCGGGCTGATCAGCGCCTCCAGCGCCGTGCCGGATATCTTCTCGGCAGTCGCGCGTACGGCCTCGTAATCCTCCCGGTTCCTGTTATAGACCTCGTGGATCGCGGATCCGTCGAAGATATCGTGGAACTGGTTGAAACAGACCGCACGCCACGCCTCGCGCACCTCGTCCATCGCGCCGTGACCGCTCATCGCCATGAGCGCCTCCGCCGTGGTCAAGAGGTTCTCGCCGTGACGGTTGTACCGTTTCGTGTCCGCGTGGGTGGTATAGCATCCTTCGAAGATCGTCGAGGATTCGCCCCGATGCACCGGCAACGCCACCCCTGACGCAAGGAGCTCCCGGGTATACGCCTCGGTTGTACTGCATCGAGCCGCGGGAAGGAGAGGAGTCCCTTGGAAGCGTCGCAAGGCCTCGAGGTTCTGGCGGGACGGGCCGCCGCCGTGGTCGCCGATGCCGTGAAAATGGACCGCACAGGGGTGCCCGGCGTGGAACGCGCGGACGACGGCTCGGGCCAGGTCCGACGCGTGGATGTCACCGTTGTAGCTGGGTGTCGAAAAGGCGAGGATCCGGGTGCCGTCCTGCCCCTCCCACCAATAGGCGGGCCATGCGTCCGGTCCGCCAGGGTTGGCCCGGTGGTGATAGTAGCGCTGGGCTCCGGCGGATACGGCGAGCTGGGGCAGATTGCCTGCATGTCCGAAGGTGTCCGGAGCATGGAACGTCGACGGCCTGTAGCCCAGAACGTCGCGGGTATAGGCGCATCCCTCCAGAAGCTGCCGCGCATGGGCTTCCCCGGAGGCCATGTTGACGTCGCCTTCCACCCAGGTCATGCTGATCGGCTCCCAGCGGCCTTCGCGGATTCGCTGCAGGACTCGCTCGAAGAGGTCAGGCTCTTCCTTCCGAACCACGTCGTAACTGGCGGGCTGGCTATGAGAGAACATCAGCTCGGGGAACTCTTCCATCAATGCGAGCACGCTCCTGAAGTCCCGTTTGATCACCTCGACCGTGTCGGGCCATGTCCAGAGCCAGTTCAGGTCGATGTGCGAATGCCCGATACAGTGGACGGTCATCGCCTTCGCCCGAGTCTCCAACGGCGACAGCGCAGCGCTGAGCTGATTCAGGAGGGGGATTAGAGCGCTCTCATCCTCGGGCAGGGCCTCGGGCACGGCGGCTGCGGCCTCCTCAACGATCTTCCGCTCGTCGGGAGTCATGGCGATCGCTGAGGCGTAATAGAGCTGGGACCACGCAATGTCCAGCGCCTCGAATCGCGCCCGGAGGGCCGCAGTCGTGAAGGTCAACTGGAACCAGGGAGTCGTCTGGTTGTCGGGGATCCGGAGCGTCATCCGGAGCGTGCCATTGGAGCCGGGCATCAGCGAGGGTATCACCGTGAAGAGACACGGGCCCGCCGCCACGGGCACCCCTTCGACCCGATAGGCGGGTTGACCGTTCCACTCGATCTCCACCGGGTACAGCGTGAAGAGCGTAGCCTCCAGCTCGTCCCCGCCGACCGGGACACCGACGATCCGATCGGGCACGAAAAGGCTGCACTCGAGGGTGAGGTCCTGAGCTGGGGCCAGGGTTAAGCCGTGAAACCCGCCGGCGCCGTCCTGCTTGAGGGTCTCCGGGCCGGGACCGCTGACTCGAGTCCATTCGATCTCGGGGAATGCGTGATGGGCGCGATCGGCGGCCCTGCGCAATCGGGCCAGGCCGTTGTGTACGGCGTTTGAGGACATGAGGGTCTCCCGGGTACGAATATCGATCTGCTGTTCGCGATTAGAGGCCGCTCTTCCTGCCTTGAGGATTCGGCTTCAGGGGCCTGTTCAGCGAAAGGAGGACGGCCTCCTGAAGACGATGCCCCGAGAGCCCGACGCATGCCCCAACGTCTCGGCAACGTGGGAGATCGGGTGGTCGACCGCCGGGCCATCATTGACCGTGCCGAGGATCAACGGATCCAACCGCTCATCCCGAATCGCATGATCGACTGCGGAAGCAACGAGTTTCCGAACCTCGTCGGTCTCTGCGAACAGGATCAGCCTCCGCTCGGCAACGCTCAGCCACGCCATGGGACGTCCGTCCGAGATGCATATATAGCTCCCCGCCGAGCGCGTCGGACGGCGTAGGGTCGGAGCGTCAGGCCATGGCAGAGCTGCGCCGAAGGGATTGGCCGGGTCCGTTGCTGCGAGGACGACTGCGTCGCTCCGACTCTCGTCCGGCACGGGATCGAGGCGATACCGTCGGAGCATCTCGACCGCTTCAGGCGCGGCAAACTGCGTGGCGCCGAGCCCTTCGATGAAGTAACCGCGACGGAGCCGACCCGAGGTCTCCATGGCGTCGAGGATCGGATACAGTCCGCTGAAGCCGCCTTCGATCCCTTCTGCCAGCGCCGTCTCTCGTGTCAGAACCCCGTAACGGTCCACCAGCTGGCCGACCCAGGCGGCCAGACGATCCTCCCGCCGGAGTTCGGTCCGGCCGCCATCGATGGCGGACCATCGGCCCTGAGCGGTCGCTGGTATTGGCCTCCCGCCCAGTACGCCTGCCGGCGGCCGCGAACGGTACGATCCCGGTCGGCGGCGGTCCATACGCTCGGTTCGTCGCACCGGTTGAGGGTGCACCAGGCTGCGGAGGGGCGCGAGCGTATCGTTGGTCACCAGGCCCTTCCATACGAGCTCCCAGAGGGCGTTCAGGACCTCTGGCTGAAATCCTCGTACGCCCTGTACGATCGCCGCGAAAAACGAAGCGCCGGCGTCGTTGAGATAGCCGTAGACGCTCCGCTCGAGGCCGTCGAGTTCGGGCGGCTCCGTTGCAGGCCCGTGGGAGAGGAATGGGGCATCATCGGCAAACAATAGTCGGATACGGCCGTCCCGGTCGCCGACGCGGCCGTCGCCGGTCCAGAGCAGCCCTCCCGATGCGAGCATCAGGTCCAGGTCGCGCCGGTCATACCCGGGAATCCGCACCTTCAGGATGTCCTTCTCGAGATGGGAGGCGACGAGGGGCGCGCCCTGCAGTCGCCGAACGGCGGCCTCCAGCAGCTCCTCTGGGTTTCGGACGCTCGGGCTCATGCCGATTCCATGCCATTCGAGCAGAAAGCGTACGAATGTAGCGTGATCCACGGGTTCGATCTGCCGACGCAGGCGCGCCAGCGAACGGGTGCGAAGCGACTGGAGGACCTCCGCCGCGCACCATTCCACCCCAGCCCCTCCGGGGCGGAACTCCCCTTCGACGATTCGCCCATCCGCCGCCAGGCTGCGCAGCGCGGTGCGAACCGGAGCTTCGCCCATCGCGAACCGATCGGCGACCTCCGAAGACGTGAAGGGGCCATGGGTGCGGGCGTATCGGACGATCAGGTCACCGAGCGGGTCGTGAACCGCTTCCTGAAACGACGCGTGCAGATCAGAAGGCAGTGCGACCCCTATGGCGTCCCGATAGCGGGACGCGTCCTCCACAGCGATCCACCGTTCCTCGCCGCCGAGTCGTATCGATCGCGCTCGGCCTTCCGCCGCGAGTAGCCGGAGCCATTCGGATGTTCGGTCCGGCTCCTCGGCGGTTCGCTCGATGATTTCATCTGTGGTGAGGTCTCCGAGCCGGAGAAGGAGGTCATGGATCCCGTCTTTGCCGCGCGGTCGTCGGTCGCCCAGGGCTTGAAGGTTGGCTTCGACCTCGGCCACGGCTTCGGCATCGAGCAGATCCCGCAGCTCACCCTCTCCGAGAAGCTCTCGAAGCCGAACGGGATCCAGCGTCAGCGCCTGAGCGCGACGCTCGGCCATCGGCGCGTCGCCTTCATACATAAAGTTGGCGATGTAGCTGAAGAGGAGGGACGAAGCGAAGGGAGAGGGCGCCAGGGTGTCGGCGGTAACGACGGAGATCTCGCCTGACGAGATCCGTTCGAGCAGGCTGGTCAGTGCGGACATATCAAAGACGTCCTGAAGGCACTCGCGAACGGTCTCGAGAACGATGGGGAAATCCTGATACCGGGCGACGATGTGCAGCAGGTCCGCCGCGCGCTTCCGCGTTAGCCACAGAGGCGAGCGCTTTCCCGGCCGCCGCTGAGGGAGGAGAAGCGCACGGCCGGCGGCCTCGCGGAAATGGCTGGCGAACAGCGCGGTCACCGGTGCGCCGTGGCTCATCTGCCGTGATGCGCCGCCGCCGAAGGCCAGCTGGCGGATGACAAGATCTCGGACGAGGGCTGGATCGGGCAGGAGCCACTCGGTCGGAGGCGGCTGCTCGGCGTCGGGAGCGCGAACGACGATACCGTTTTCGGTCCACATGACATCAGTTTCGACGCCGGTTCGGTCCCGCAGCGTGGCGCCGATTGCCATCGCCCACGGTGCGTGCACCCGACTCCCATATGGGGTCAGGATGCACACCCGCCATTCGCCGATCTCGTCCCGATGCCGCTCGACGACGATCGTCCGGTCATCCGGTACCGATCCCGCCGCCTGCCGTTGCCGATCGAGATACTCGAGCATCTCCACCGCCGCCTCCGGCGTCAGTGCGTGCTGATCCTCCAGAAACCGTCGCGCGTCCTCCTGCGGCATCGAGCCCACCGTGCGGATCAGCGATCCGATCGCCTCGCCGAACTCCGCCGGCCGGCCCGGGTTGTCGCCATGCCAGAACGGCATCCGCCCGGGAACGCCCGGCGCCGGCGCCACGATCACTCGATCGGGCGTAATGTCGAGGATCCGCCAGCCGGTCGCCCCAAGGAGGAATACGTCCCCGATCTTGCTTTCGAAGACCATGATCTCCTCCAGCTCACCGACGCGGCCGAGGGCAGGCGGCACACCGTGGAGGAAGACGCCGTACTGGCCCCGGTTCGGGATGGTCCCTCCGCTGCCGATGGCCGTCCTCCGCGCTCCGTCCCTGGGAGTGAGGAGGCCCGCCTGCCGATCCCAGGTGATTCGGGGCCGGAGGTCCGAAAAGTCGCTGGAGGGATATCGACCCGAGAGCATGTCCAGGACGCTATGCAGGGCGCTTTCGGCGAGATCGTGATAGGGCGCGGCGCGGCGGATGAGGCGATACAGGTCCGCGACGGTCCAGGCGTCCATGGAGACCATGGCGACAATCTGCTGGGCAAGGACATCGAGCGGATTCCGCGCATACCGCATCCGTTCCACCGCTCCCGACCGCATCCGTTCCACGGCTGCGGCACATGCCGGCAGGTCGGACGGGTGCTTGGGGATGATGATCCCCTTGCTGGGCGTGTCGACCTGGTGACCGGAGCGGCCGATCCGCTGCATGGCCGCGGAGACACTGGGCGGCGCTTCGATCTGAATGACCAGATCGATGGCCCCCATGTCGATCCCGAGCTCCAGCGAAGAGGTGGCCACCAGGGCTGGCAAGCGTCCGGCCTTGAGGTTCTCTTCGATCATTAGCCGTTGCTCGCGGGAGACCGAACCATGGTGCGCTGCGACGATCTCCTCACCTGCAAGCTCGTTGAGCGCGCCGGCGAGCCGCTCCGCCAGCCGTCGGCTGTTTACGAAGATCAGCGTCGATCGGTGGGCTCGGATCTGCTCCAGCAGCGTTTCATGGATCGCGGTCCACGTCGGCCCGTCCCGCTCGCCCGGTTCGGATCGGCGGATCACGGGCCGCTGCGGAGCCGTGACCGCCAGGTCGAGCCGCTTCCGGCTGCCGGCGTCGGCTATGACGACCTCGCGCTGATCGCCGTTGGACTCGAATCCTCCCAGAAATCGGGCGATCTCATCGAGCGGTCGTTGGGTTGCGGAGAGGCCGATACGCTGGAAGGGCGCGTGATCGGTCGCTTCCTGCAGGGCCTCGAGCCGTTCGAGGGTCAGAGCGAGATGGGTCCCCCGCTTTGTGCCGACGACGGCGTGGATCTCGTCAAGGATTACCCATCGAACGCTCCGAAGGGCTTCCCTGGCGCCGCTCGTGAGGACCAGATAGAGGGATTCGGGCGTGGTGATCAGGATATCGGTCGGACGTCGTGCGAAACGCTGTCGCTCTCGGCCGGGCGTATCGCCCGTACGCACCGCGATCTCCGGACGCCGAAACGGGACGTCCATGGCGGTCGCCTCGTCGGCGATCCTCTCGATGGGCTGCCGCAGGTTCCGCTCGATGTCTACTGCGAGGGCTTTCAATGGCGAAATGTAGAGGACGCGGCATCGTTCCGATCGGGAAGGCTCGCCGTCGAACATCGTGTGGTCGATCGCGCATAGGAATGCGGCGAGGGTCTTCCCCGATCCGGTCGGGGCGAGGACCAGAGTGTGATGCCCGGAGGCGATGGCGTTCCAGGCTAGCTCTTGAGCCCTTGTGGGCGCTCCCAACGCCGAACGGAACCAGCGGCGCACCGGCTCCCGAAAGAGCGAGAGAGAAGCGGGGTTCACGGACCACTCTGGGCCGAGAGCGCGCGAAGATAGGCGAGGCTTTCGGAGGCGGCAGCCGGGCCTAACGACCACTCCCGGACGTCCATGGGGCCAAAGCGTTCGACAAGGCCACGGAACGGCTGGACTCCGCCCTTGGGGACGGCGTGGGTCGACTCCGGTCCGACGGCGCCGAGGTGGATGGCCCGAACACGGTAGGCGAAGGCGTCGAACAGCTGCTCGACGGCCGGGTCCCGCAGGCGCACAGCCGAGGCGCTCCAGCCAAGGTGGACAAGATCATCCCGTACAAGCGGCGCGAGGACTTCGATCGCGCCGGGATCGAGGTCGTCGCTCAGTATGCAAAGATTGCAGCGTCCAGCCGTCAGCCCAGCCAGACGCAGTAGGTCCTTCCCAAGGTCGTGGCGCATGGCGGCGTCGACCGCTTCCGGCAGCGCTCCCTGCACACCCAGAGCGCGATCGAGCGGCGGCCCGAGATGGACATGCAGCGACACCGCTCCAGCGCGTTCGGCCGCGTTCAGCAGCCGCCCGTAGTAGGTGAGAACGGCGGCGCGGAGCTCGGGCGGGCCTGAGCGAAGGGATGCGGATATTGGGCCGCGGAGCGAAAGACCGATCCCCAGGGACGTGGCGTGGGCCGCGATGCCATCGAGCTCATCTCCGGTCATGCGGTCGAGGGAGAAGTGGGGCAGTTCTGCCGGAATCAGGGCTCCGCCAAATCCGAGTGCGTGGGCTTTCGTCAGAGCTTCCGAGATCGAAGCCTCCCCCGCAGCGTCAAGGATCGCGCCCTTCAGAACTTCGTCTAGCATTGCGTGTCCGCCTCCCGGGATGTCCCGTACCGCGCAGGCATGATACCGCCTGCCCCGCCGTGCCGTCCCTGTCGGCCCGTCTAGCTGAAGTGGATTTGATAGCTCTGTACGGCGGGATGGCCGGTCATCCCCAATAGCCCCCAGACGATGCCCGTAAAGAGGTAACGGCCCATGGCGATACCCAGAAAGAGGGGCATCATCCGCATATAGGCTCCGTGACCGCCCATGCGCAGGATCAGCGATTTGGCAATCCAGGCGAGCAAGAACGGGAACCACAGGTGATATCCGTAGGCGGAGGTCATCGCGAAGCCGACGGGATGGAAGGGAAACCAGAGGACCTTCTGCCGCATCCAGTTGAGGGTGAAGGCGATCAGGCCGCCGATGCAGGTCTGCATCACCAGCGCGGGCCGAGGCAGATCGGGCGAGGCGAGGCGAGCGGCCACGACGCCATACTGCTGTCGCATCACCGCCAGCTGATATCCGCCGCCGATGTTATCGGCCCCATGGCGGTAGCAGACCGCCAGGTAGAGCGTCCCGCCAAGGAGCAATCCGACGACGACCCCGAACAGGTACCGGCCCATCAGGTGTCGCTGCCGGGCGCCGGTCTGGGCCGCGAGACTCATCCCCTCGGCGCTGTAGGCCGCGATCTCGGGCAGTACGCCGCGTGACAATCCTCCCACCGCGGCGAGCGCGACCAGCCCCTGACCGCTGGAACCGGCCAGCGCCTGCGAGCCCCACAGGTTGGTGAGCAAGGACTGCTGCTGCCAGAACGGAAACAGGTACACCGACGGGGTCCCGGTTTCGCAGCGGATCCTCGCGTAGACGATGGCTACCGAGAGCAGCAGTCCCAGATGGACCGCTGCAACCCACAGCGGCATCCCCAGCGCTCGGAGCCACAGCACCATGAACAACGGTCCAAGGAGCGCCAGCGCCCACGCCACGCGGAACGGCATCGGCTCATCAACATCGTCCTGGTCCCTCCGAAACGCCAGACGCCACGTCCGGCGGAGTTCCGGCCACGCACGGAAGATCAGCAGCGCGAACAGGCACAGAAAAGCGCCCATGCCCATCTCTTGATAATCGTAAGCGGTCGAGAGGACCGGTGAACCTGCCGCCGCTCGGGCAACGGAACTGAGGCGCAGGAGGAGGTACGAGAGCCACGCTGTCAGAAGCACATCGCCCGGCATCAAGAACGCGAGGCCGAGGATCTCAGGACGGTAGGATACCCATAGGGGAGCCAGCGACGACCACGGCGGCGACGTAAACCATGCGCCGATGTCGATGCCGGCGCCAAGCGCGGGTGTCGAAGGGTAGAACGCCCGGAGCATGTTCAGCCCATCCAGACAGGCCGTGATCCCGAAGCCGATCCAGAACAATGGCGCCGTTCGGCTGCGCCCACCCTCGGCGGCGGTGAGGATGCGCATGGGTATCTGGACCATGGGGTAGGCGAGCCGCTCGTGTTCCATCCAGGATCGACGCACGAGGGATAGGGCGGCGGCCAGGGTCGTCAGCAGCGTGATCAGAAGGACACCCCAGCTCAACGCCGGACGCAGCCACAGGCTCCACGGGATCGATCCGCCGGGCGAACCCTCCAGAAACGCCTTCAGACCCACACCGGCCGGAGGGCCGATCCAGTTCGGTACCATGGAGGCGATCCCCGACATGCCCGGGAGTTCGTTCTGCGATTGGGCAGCCGTCATCTGGCCGAAGAGATAGACCATGGACGGGGTCGAGGCGATGGCCGAGGCGACCGCCGCAGCCGCGTAGGCTCCGGCGACCGTCCGTCGGGATTCCTGTGTGGACCGGCGCACCACTCGAAGCGCCGCAGCCAGGACTAATAATCCGGCCAGCGCCGGGATCGCGGGCAGGGCGCTCCCGAGCTGAATGCTGGCGTAACGGTACTCGGCCTGGATCACCCAGGCGACGGCGACCCCACACAGGACCGCAGCGAGCAGACATCCGCCGAAACGGACGTTCAATGCGAGGCAGCGTGCCCGTCAGGGAGCCGGAGCGGCAGCGGGTGGTTTCATTGCCGTCGCAGGAGGATCCGTCGTACCTCCCCGAACAGGCCGATCCCACGCGCTTCGAGCGTGATGCTCCACTCCGTCTCACGGTCCGGCGGGGGCAGATTCAACTCGATATCGTCGGACGCACCCAGTCGCGGCACGCGATTCGATAGCTCCGCTCGAAGGACCTGACCTGTCCGCGCTTCACGGGCGAGGAGGGCAACGGCTCCCCGGTCGGCGCCGGCGGTCCAGTCTTCGTAGCCGTTGTTGCCCGCCCGGACTCGGATGCGGACAGCCGCGCCGCTCTTCACGGTGACCGGTCCTTCCGGATAGGGGACACCGGTCCATCCTCCAGCGGCGTTGCCGACGAGGACGGAGTCGAACTCCCCGTTCCATTCCTTGAGCGGCCCGACGCCGGCATACGGTACGTTACCGACTCCCAGCAGCGAGTCGGCTGCGTGGTCCCGCCGCAGGCCAGGGTTCTTGCCGGCCTCGATGAGCGCCCAGAACTCCTTGCCGACCTCCGTATAGATTCCGAAGAGGCCATCGGGGTGTCGATCTCGATCCACCGTGAGCCATACATCGGGATCCGCGGGGCGGTGGCGGTTCTTGAACTTGTCGGCGTATTCCCGTACGATCCGGGATAGGGTCCTCCAGGTCCCATCCGGGTTGATGATGCCGAAGTCGCTGTTCTCACCGTATCGGAATCCGCCCGGATACCACCAGCAGACGGTGCCGGCGGATCCGCTCTTGAGGGCCATCTCGTAGAAGGCCCGGTAGAACTCCTCGGTGAAGGTCAGCGTCTGTGGCGGATAGTTTCGTCGATCAAACCGATCGGCGAAGGTCAGGCCGGGTTCCGCGTCGGTCGGCATCCCTTTGCTCCAGAGCGTGTAGCCGAACTCGGCCCAGAGAACCGGCTTCTCCGGCGCCTGCATATGCGCATAGGCTGCTGTGAACCACCCTGGTTTCACCCGTTCCCAATCGCCGATGCGCCCGTATCCCTCGGGCGACATGAAGTCCATGCTCCGTGCGAGTCCCGCGAAGTCGTACGGCATCGCTTGCGGTCCAACCGTGGGATCACCGGCATGGGCCATGCGAAACGATATCAGATGCCGCCGATCCCGACTCCGGATCTTCTGGCGGGCTTCCATATGGGTCCGGCTCAGCAGGTCATCCAGAAAGCGCCGATAGGCCGCGACGACCTTTGGCCGCTGACTGGTGGACTGCACGTCGGCATCGTTCGGGCCGACGACCTTCCCTGCCTCCCGCGGTATCGACTCGCCCAGGGTCCGTTCGGCCGCGTCGACGCTTCCGTAACGCTCAACCAGCCACGCCTCCCAGGCGGCATCCCACCGTTGCCGATACCTGCGTTCGCGCCACATCGGCTCCCATGCGAGGTCGTACGCGAATACCGTCGGATCTTCGGCAAGACGGTTCGCCGTGATGATGTCCCCGATGCCGGGCCAATGGAAATCGAGCGGGGTGCCGGGACGCAGTGATAGGTTCACGCGGAGCCCATGCGCTTCGCAGCGGTTCAGCAGGTCGATGAGGTTTCGGTTGTACGTCGATTCGATGTAAATAAAGACGCTGACGTTATCGAGGCCCATCGCGGCGATTCGGCTCAGGTCCCGCTCGATGACAATGGGGTCGTACGATTCACTCGACAGCCATTGCTCGAAGTAATGGCCGTTCTCGGCAGCGATACCGCTCGAGGGCATGTAGTTGACGCCGTGGGGATACCAGGGCTTGCCGTCGACGACGAACTGTCCGTCGCGCGTTGTGACGAAGCCTGTGAATCGGCCGTTGCCGCCCGGCGTTCGGACTGTGAATTCGTGCTGAATCTCGTCGATCGGCTTGCCCTTGGCGAGGAGGACAATGCGGACCTGATAACGCGCGTCCACAAGCCGACCGCCGGTCCACGGGATCGCGGCCTGCCGGCCGGTGGCCGAGCCCGTCATCGCTACGGTCCTATCGATGATGGCACGGGCGCCTGGTCGGTTCGGGCGAACGGTGCAGCGGACCGATAGGCCCTTTGCTCCGCCGACGGCCCGGGCCATGATTTTTGGCACATCGTCGGGGAAGTAGCCGAAGTACTGCGAGCCCGCTTCGCTGAGCATCTCCGGTCGGAGCATCCTCTGGATGCACGCGACCACGTACGCGCCGACGTCGTTCCTCAGATACCAGGCGCGGCCGGGTACGGTGAACGACGCCCACCGGCCCCCTGCATACGAGCCCGAGGTATGACAGATAAGGGTCGCGATCGTGCCGGCTACGCCCTGTTTGCCGTGGACCTCCAGCAGGGGAATCCAGCGATACCGCTTGTCCTTGTCGAACCCGCTTCCCTGTGGGCGAGGATGCGTCGAGAGGAGCTCCCCAGGCAGCGCAGGGGGTGTGGCGCCGATGAGGACTCGGGAGGCGGAGCCCTTGATGGACGTGCCGCCCCGTATCGGGTACAGCTTATAGGCGGGCGAGATGGTTTCGAGGATCGGCGCGTGGAAGGCGGTGATCTCCGGACCGTGGGCGCTGCCCAGATCGCTGAACTCATAGTCATGCTTGCCGCCGGGTACGCTGGTGTGGGTGAAAGCGAGGCCGATCGCCACCCGTTCGATCGCCTGGAGGTTGACCTTGTCGCCGATGCCGTTCCGGCCCGATGTCCCGTCGGGATCCCACAGGGCGAACGCCGAGGCCGGTAGCGCCAGTCGGCGCCATTGAGACGTCAGCCGGGCGACGCCGATCCATCGTGAGCCATCCTGTTCACGAAGCTCGATGGCGATGCTGGTCGTATGGGCGCTGCCCTTAGCCCGGAGGGTGATCATGTTGTCGCCCGGGGCCGCCGATCGATCCAGCCTCGTCTCAATCGTATCCCATCCGGAAAGGTTCGCGATCTGATGCCGGAGCGCCGGACCTGAGGGGCCGGGCTCGGCGCTCCACGTCGTCGGAGGTTTCATATCGTTACTGGAACGGGTCCATCGTGCCGGCGCCATCGATGTTGGATCGAGCAACGACCGGGTCGCGGGGATGGCGTTGATCCGTTTGGCGATTTGCTGGTCATCGATCCATTCGGAGCCGAGCCGGCGGACCAGACGGTCGAAGGCCGGCGCGCCAAGGGCGACAAGATGCCCGCCCGATCGGAGATAGGCGTCGAGCGTCGGCACCGCAAGGCCGGGATAGGTCTCTGCCTCCGGTATCACGAGGAGACGGATGTAGTCCGGATGCAGGATGCGGCGGGATACCAGAAGGTCCGGGCCCAGGAGCGTCACGGTCATGCCTGATTTCCGGAGGCGTCGCGCGAGGCCGTCGGCGAGTCCGGCGCTCCGGCCTGCCCAGCCGCCGGACACGATGCCCACGATGGGGCGGCCCTTTACGAGGTTCAGTTTCCGCCGCAGCGCCTCCGCGCGACGATCCGATTCCTCCGCCTGGGCGCGCTCCTGTACGGTGTAGACCCGAACCTGATCGGTATGGAGGATCGGCGCCCGTGGGGAACGCCAATCCTCGCCGAACCAGATCGCGACGACCAGAACCCCTGGGAACTTGCCCGCGGGAATCGGGATCGCAAACTCGGCCCGCCCCCTACCGACCACCGTACGGCTCTCGCGGACGTGGACGACGTTGGCGGTGTCGTTGACCTCGGCGTTCAGGTGAACCGATTCCGGAGCCTCGTATGCAACGGTGAACCGGAGTGCGCTGCCCTCTACGACGTAGTCGGGCAGTCCGATCACGGTATGCTTCCACTGGGCCGAGGCTTCCCCGGCTGTAGCCAGCAGCCAGAGGCAGGCGGCCAGAAAGGCAACGTACCGTTGAATACGTGATGGCGGCATGGCGGCTTTCCCTTTCTCGATCGGTGACGCCCGCAGCCTATCGGCGCCCGCGGCCGTCATGATCCCTGCTGCCTGATCCTGCGGGCCCTTGTCTTCAACGCTTCGTCCTTCGCCGTGTCGATGATCCGGTCCAGCGCGGCGGACACCCCCTGCCCGGTGACGGCAGGCAGATCCCGGTCATAGCGTCGCTGCTTGGCCGCGAGGTCGAGGATAGCCTCCGCGGCGTCATGGCTCAGAGCCGCGTCGCCGAGACGTTGGGCCAGAACCGTAACCGCCGTCTCGGTACGGCAATCCCGCAAGGCAGCGATCGCCTGTTTTTGCTCCTCCGGACGCTCAGCGATCCGGAGGGCTTCGGCCAGCTTGGCCGCTTTCGCCTCCGGCGCGGCGCCGCCGTCCTGGGCCACGAGGCGGATGTAGCCCCGTAGGGCCAGGATTCGGGCGGTCCGATCGTTTCCTCTGGTGGCCAGGCCGAAC
This sequence comes from Chthonomonadales bacterium, assembly GCA_013360745.1. GTDB lineage: Bacteria > Armatimonadota > Chthonomonadetes > Chthonomonadales > CAJBBX01 > JABWBA01. Next base: position 49,218 of record JABWBA010000014.1, read on the forward strand.
AGTACGGGGATTCCGCTCGAATCGGCCCAGGTTACCGCGAGTCCCTGGAGCGCCGCTCGCTGGACCGAGGGGTCTCCGGTATCCGACGCAGCCGCCTCCAGCGCTCGCAGGGCCCGCTCACCTCCTAGCTCCGCGAGGACGCCCAGGATGGCGATTCTGGAATCCGCCGAGGCCGCGGGCAGCGCGTCGGCAACGAGATCGACGGCTGCTGGGCGGCTGTTCGTACGCTGGGCGGTGGCGATGAGCGCCCGGGCCGCGCCGTCACGAACCGACGACTCGGTTGCCGATATCAAGACCCGTCCGATCTCATCCACATCGGCGGCTCGTGCCACCGTTCGAAGGGAGTCCAGCGCCGCGAGGGCTACCTTGTGGTCCCCATCCGAAGCGCCCTTGAGCAGAGCCGTCATGGAGGCCGAGCCGGGCCGCTCCGCAAGGGCCGTCATCGCGACGGCCCGAATGCCCGGTTGCGGGTTCCGGGCCAGGTTCAGGACCGCGGCGGCAGCGCCCGGACCCGAGAGGGTCGCCAGCGCATCCTGTGCGACGCCCGCACCGTTCGCGGCCAGTTCGGCGAGCGGCAGGGTCATTCGGGCTCCTCCGCAGCGGGCTGCGGCGCGGACTGCCGCCGCCTGGAGGGCTGGCGGACCGGTCCGCGCTGTCGTAATCGCGAGCTCTGCCGCAGGCTGGTACCTGCGGTCGGCCCATCCCTCGAGGAGGACCCGACGGGAGTCCGCCGGAAGTCGATCGAATGCCCTGAACACCCGTTGAGTGAGCGAGGCGTCGCCCCGATCGGTGACGACGCGGGCTGCGCCGCTATGAACGAGCGAGTTCCGATCGGCCAGCGCGGTCAGGGCGACCGCTGCGAACGCCGGTGCGTGGAGCTCGGCCAGCGCCTTAAGCGAGGCCACCCGGGCCGCAGGAGCGGCGGCGGGTTGCACGAGCGCTGCGAAGACAGGGATCGCGACGCCGGCCTGTCCTTCCCTGGCCAATAGTTGAGCACAGCGGATTCGGGCCTGCCAGACGTCCCGCTCGCGCGATGATAGGGGAGCCAGGACCGACAGCGCCGAACGGGTGCCGATCCGCCCGAGGGCACGGATCGCCGCAGCCCGGACCCCGGCGTCACGGGCACGAAGGAGCCTCTTGAGAAGGCTCACGGATTGCGGATCTCGTCGTACCCCAAGGCTGTTGATGGCTCCGATCTGCTTGAGCCCTGTACTCCGAGAGGCTGCGAGCCGGAGCGCTCGGGACGCTTCGGGTGCGTTGATCCTCTCGAGCGCGTAACGGGCCGCATTCGCCTTTCTGAGGTCCGAATCGAGCAGTCGGGCGAGCGGGGCAACGCTCCGTTGGGAGCCGATGAGACCGAGCAAACGGCACGTCTCCTGCAGGCCCGCGAAATCGGCATCGGGCAGAACACGGAGCAGGGCCGTTTCGATCTCGGCGAGGCGTTGGGCGTCTCTGGCCGCCGCGGTGATCCGCCTCTCAATCGCGTGGATGGCGGACCGATTCTGAAGGTCGTAGGATCTGAGCGCATCGAATGGGTCGGTCTGGGCGCGGCACGCGATTGGGGCGCAATGGACGAATGCGATCGCAGCGGTGATGACGGAGTACCGTAGGCTTTTCATGATGGCCTCTCTCTATGCCCTACAAGCGCCATGGAGCGCGCATGGGGGTCGAGAGCATGCGCGTCGCCGTCGGATCTCCGGCGAAGGTCTCCGTCGTCGGGTTCCATCGGAGTTTGCGCCCGAGGAGCATGGCGATCTGACCGAGGTGCCCGATCGACGCCGAACGATGGGCCGTCTCGGCTGGCGTGATGGTTTGCCGGCGTGACCGTACGCAATCGAGGAACTCCCGATGATGGCCCGGACTCCGGAACAGTTGAACCTCGTCGGGGCCGATCCGCTCGTTCAGGATGTCGGGGGAACTGGCTTCGAGGCCACCCCGATCGACCCAGACCCAGCGTCCATCTTCGCCGATCCAACGGGTTCCGCTCCTTACGTTTCGGTTGCCGCCGTTCGCGACATGCATCTCTACGCCTCCCCTGTACCTCGCCACGAAGTAGTAGGTGGTCGCCGCGTCCCAGATGCCGTGATCGGGATATTCGCCCGTCCCTTCGATCTCCTCTGGACCTGTATGGTCCCAGCCCATGCCCCAGTGCGCGATGTCGCCATGGTGGCCGATCCAGTCCATCATCTGGCCTCCGCCGAAATCGAGCTGCCATCGCCAGTGCCAGTGCGTTCGCTGGTCACAGTAGGGCATCCATCGGGATGGGCCGATCCAGAAATCGTAGTCCAGCTGGGGCGGCGGATCCTTGAACTGCGTCGGGCCGCACGGGCTGCCGGTCGGCAGTCCGACCTCGATGCGCGTCACCTTGCCGATCCTGCCGTTGCGGACGAGTTCGCAGGCGTAGCGGAAATGGCTCTGGGAACGTTGCCAGCTGCCCGTCTGCCAGATCCGTCCGTACCTCTTCTGGGCGTCGGCCATCGCTCGCCCCTCCATCAGACAATGGGAGATCGGCTTCTCCCCGTAGACGTCGAGCCCCGCTTCAAGGGCCATGACGGCAGGGACGGCATGCCAGTGGTCTGGCGTGGCGAGGGACAGCACATCGAGATCCGTACGGGCCAGTAGATCGCGGAAATCCTTATAGGCCGAACAGCCGCGATCGCCGTATCGTTGATGGACCGTGTTCTGTGCGTTCTTGAGGTGTTCCTGATCGACATCGCACACGGCCACGACCTGCGTGTCGGGCTGATCAAGGAACGCTTGCATGTTGCCCGAGCCCATTCCGCCCATCCCGATGCAGCCGATCGTAATCCGGTTGCTCGGGGGCGGCTTCTGTCCCCGTCCCAGCGCCGAGGCCGGGATGATCGAGAACACGCCGATCCCTGCCCCCGCACGCGCTATGGCTCCGATGAGCTCTCTCCGTTTCATCCCCTCGTCCCTGTACATCGATCTGCCTCCCTAACCGACGACGCGGCCACTCGTGAAGCGTCCAGCCGCACCGCAGGCCCTCCTGAGCTTCGCCATCCAGAGGATCGGCTCCTGCCTGCGGGATGTCGATGGGGCAGGAGAAGAGATGCAGGTCGTCGAAAAACACCGGTGCAATACTCAGGTCCGGATCGGGCCTTTGGGAGGTGAAGCCCCGATGCGTATGTCCCTTCGATGGATGATCGTTCTGACGTTGGCCGTGTGCTCGATAGGATCAGCCATCGGCGTCGAGTACAGGGAGCTCCCGCTGAGCGTCTATCGCGATAAGATGAGGGCCGCGTGGATCGGTCAGATGGCCGGTGTCGCGTGGGGCGCCCCGACGGAGTTCCGGTGGCAGGACAAGATCATTCCCGAGGCCGACATGCCGGCGTGGAAGCCATCCCTGATCAATGACGCGTTCGGCCAGGACGATCTGTACGTCGAGATGACCTTCCTCCGAACGATGGAGATGCACGGCCTGAACTGCTCGATTCGACAGGCGGGGATCGACTTCGCCAATAGCGGCTATCCTCTGTGGTGCGCCAACAACGCGGGCCGGACTAACCTGCGGAACGGCATCGCGCCGCCCGATTCCAGTCATCCGAAGTTCAACAAATGCCCCAACGATATCGACTACCAGATTGAGGCGGATTACTCCGGCATCATCGCGCCCGGCATGCCGAACTGGCCCATCCGTCTCGGCGAGAAGTTCGGGCGGCTCATGAACTACGGCGATGGCATGTACGCGGGGCAGTTCATCGGAGCTATGTATGCGACGGCCTTTTTTGAGAGCCACATCCCGACGATCATCGCCACCGCCCTCAAGGCGATCCCCGAGGGGAGTCAGTACGCCGAAATGGTCCGCGATCTGCTAGCGTGGTTCCGCGAGAATCCCGACGATTGGGAGGCCACATGGCATCGGATCCAGCGCAAATACCGGGAAGATCCGGAGTATCAGAAGGCATCCAACGGCGGCATCGACTGTAAGATCAACGGCGCCTATGTGCTCCTAGGGCTTCTCTACGGCAAGGGCGACCCGGACCGTACGATCATCATCGCAACGCGGGCCGGTATGGATTCCGACTGTAATCCGTCGTCAGCCGCGGGCGTTCTGTTCACCACGATGGGCATCGGGCGCGTTCCCGCGCGGTTCACTGCAGTCCTGGACGAGACGCAGAAGTTCAGTCATACGGCCTATAACGTTCCCGAGCTTACCGCAGTCTGCGAGAAGCTGATGCGGGAGATCCTCAGCAAATCGGGCGGGCGTGTCGTACGTCGCAACGGCGAGGAGATCCTCAGGATACCCGTGGAGACCGTTCGACCCAGCGCCCTGGAGTTGAGCTGGGATCCGGGCCCCACGGCGGGCAGCAAGTTCACCAGGAGCGAGATGAGGCGGATCAAGTTTCCGGATTTCGCGGGGCAGATGCAGCGGGCGGTCAGCCGTTTCGCGCCCGGATGGCGCATCGCTCGGTGCGGACCCGACATGCAGCCGGGCCTCCTGCCGGAGTGGCGCGGCAGGACCAACGTATTGCTCACCCATCCGCTCACTCAGGGCGTGGGCTGCGTCCTCTCCCGCTCGCTCAGGTTGCCGGCTGGCGGTCATCCGCAGCTCCGGCTGGTCGTCGGCCATTATCCGCAAGGGGACTGGGATCTGATCATCAGGGTGGACGGTAAGGAGATCCTGCGGCGAACCGTCGGTGCGGCCACGACAACCGAAGGCTGGATGGATGTGCAGGCCGACCTTGCGCCCTACGCGGGCCGGAAGATCCTTCTGGAACTGATCAACGAGCCCACGGGCTGGAGCTTTGAGGCGGCGTACTGGGCGGCGATCACGGTGCAGACGCGATGAGGGGCGCCGCTCTACGATTGGGTCGATGTCGTCCAGCGATGGCTCTGCACAATATCGTCTGTCTGAGGCTCTCGCTGACCCTCGTCCTGGCCATGACTGCCGTCTGCCTGACCGGGCCGATCGGAGCGCAGATGCCGGGCGAATGGAACGTGGTGACGGCGGGCGCGCTGGCCGATGGCGCGACCGATTGCACCAAGGTCTTTCAGACCGCCCTCGACGAAGCGGGCAAGGCCGGCGGCGGGATCGTCCATGTCCCGGCCGGACGGTATGCAATCAAGGGAACCCTGACGGTTCCGGCCAACGTCACGCTGCGGGGCACCTACACGATGCCCCCTACGATCCATCGGCCGGTCGCGTCCGAGATCGGCGGCAGCGTCCTGCTGGCCTACGCGGGTCGGGGGAATATGGACGGACCGCCCTTCATCCGACTCGGGGGCAACTGCGCCGCGGTCGAGGGATTGGTCATCCTGTATCCGGAATGGAAACAGACCGATGTCCCGCCAATCCCGTATCCGCCGTGCATCCAGTCGGAAAACACCGAGAACGTTGCCGTCCAGAACTGCCTGCTAGTGAATCCCTACGAGGCCATCAAGTTCGTCCTCGCCCATCGCCATCTAATCCGAAACGTCACCGGCTATCCGATCAAGCGTGGAATCTACGTAGATCAGTGCTATGACATCGGCCATATCGAGAACGTCCACTTCTGGCCCTTCGGGGTGAACTATAAACCGGACGATCCGTACTGTCTGTGGATCAACACCAGAGGGGTGGCCTTCGAGCTGGCGCGAGCCGATTGGCATTACGTCTCCAATACATTCTGCTTCGGGTATGGAGTCGGCTACAAGTTCAGCGAAACGAAATCCGGCAGCGCGAACGGCAACTTCCTGGGCCTCGGAGCCGACTCCTGTCGCCGAGCGGTGCTCGTGGAGCAGGCCCAGGATCCGGGCCTGTTGATCACCAATGGCGAGTTCGTCGGCCGGTGGGGCAGTACGGATTCGGTCTGCGTTGAGGTTGGGCCGAAAGCCGTCGGCAAAGTCAGCCTGGTGAACTGCTCGTTCTGGGGTCCCATCAACCGCTGCGTATGGATGCGGAGCGACCACGGCAGCTTCAGCGCCAGCGCCTGCCACTTCGTCCAGTGGAACAACATGGGCGCCGGCGCCCCGGCCCTCGACATCGACGGCGGTTCAGCGATTGTCCAGGGCTGTACGTTTGGCAGCATGGGCGTCCATGTTGATGTAGGGCCCAGGGTTCGCTCTGCGATCATCATGGGCAATCAAGCGTCGGATGGGATCATCGTCCGCAACAGCGCCGGCAAGCGAACGCAGATGCTGGCCAACGAGGAAGACCCTGTCGTCTGGACCGACGAAGCGCGGCTGCACTATACGCTTACGATCGGAGACGACGGGGATACCCGTATGATCGAGGGTATGCATGGCCGGGAAAAGCCGACGGTGAACGGCAGGATCAAGCCGCACCGGTGGACCATGGGCGAAGGCAAACTCATCCTTCCCATCCGCCCGGGCCGTGCCTACACCCTGACGCTGACGATCACGGCGCCGGAGGCCTCGATCGCACCCGACTCCGGTGTCTACCTCGGGAAGGATCGGCTCGCGACGATCGACAAAGCCGGGCCGAAGACCTTGCGGATCTCGATACCGCCCCAGCGGGGCACGGAGCTTACGCTTCGCGTTAAAGCCAGGGAATGGGTGCCAAGCCTGGTTCTGTCGGGCAGCGGGGATCGACGTACGCTCGGTGTGCAGGTCCATTCGGTGACGATGCGGGCGGCCGGTGCGTCAGGCCGGGTGTTCGATGGGAACCGGGGGACGTTCGGATCTGCGGCGGTCGAGAA
>JABWBA010000076.1 GCA_013360745.1 Chthonomonadales bacterium
GGAACGGATCGATAAAAACCACTGCGCCGTCCCGAAGTTCCATGCTGAACGTCGCATGGCCGTACCACGTGAGTTTAGCGCTGATTCCAACATTCATGGCGGATTATTGTCCTTATCGGAGGTCACGCAAGACGAACGACATCGGGCCGTCGCACCGCCAGAAACACCGTTACCATCAATAAGGCGCTGGCGCCAACCATCAGCGCCATGCTGACGCCGTATCGCTGGCCTATGGTACCCGCCATCAGAGCGCCGAACGGCTGCAGGCCGCCCATCGCGAACATATGAAGCGAGACAGCACGAGCGCGCATGCCGTCGGGAGCGAGCACTTGCGTCAGCGTGTTCGCGGTCGCGAGTTGAGTGACAGCCGCCATACCGACGGCAGTCAGCACGAGCAGCGCAAGCGTATACACATGGATCTGGCTGAGCGCCAGGAGGGCGACCGCGAAAGCCGCAGCCCCGCCGAAGACCGCCAGACCGCGCCGTCCAGCGTCCGCATTGCGCCCGACGATGTACGCTCCAATCAACGATCCCACACCGATGGCCGAAAACAGCAGTCCGTAACGCGTATCACTCTCGGAAATGCCGAGAGAATCGAGCGCGATGGCCGGCATCAAGGTCTGATAGACGGACATGCCGAACACGCTTGCGGCTCCAGTCAGGAGTAGGATCGTCCGGGTGCTCTGGCTGGTGCGTAGATAACCCAGACTGGCCCGGACGCCTCCCAATGCTGAGATTCCGTCTGATCGTCCAGGACTTGTGTGCTGCGGAGTGCGTACCAGGGCAAGCGCAATCAGCACGGCCCCGAAGCTGGCGGCATTGGTTAGAAAGCACCACTCCGCACCAAGGGTAACGTACACAACACTTCCCAGAGCGGGACCGATAATACGAGCCGCATTGAATGAGGCCGACTGCAGCGCAACGCCCGTCGCGAGATCCTCTGGTCCGACAAGGTCATAGACGAACGCCTGTCGCGTTGGTCCATCGATCGCGAAGATGAGGCCGTTGACAAACGAGACGATGACCACATGGAGAGTCTCGGCACGTCCAAACGCCGCAAGCCCGGCGAGAGCGAGAGCGTTCAATGCGTAGAGACTCTGCGTTAGGAAAAGCAGACGACGTTTATCAACACGATCGGCCAGGACTCCGCCAAAGAGGAGTAGGGCGGTAGTTGGGATGCCTGAAGCGAGCCCCACAGCGCCCAGGGCCTGCTTAGATCCGGTGTGATCGTAAATATACAGACCGATGGCGACGTTCTGAATCCAGGTTCCGATAAAGGATGTGCACGATCCCGCCCAGAAGATCCGGTATGCGGGATGACGCAGTGCGCCGAAGGTCGTCGTGATTCGAAGTGCCGTTAGCGCTAACCCCCTCTGACGCAACCGAGTGCCGGTCCAGCCGCGTTTCCTGGCCGATCATAGTAAAGTACCCGACGCCAACCGGACTCTCTCGGTTGAGCGTTATTGTCGGCTTCTATCGGTACGCCGTGTTACAACCGATTGATCGGCTGGCGGACTCGACCGTCTCTCCGGAGCGCCATGCCAGCAGGGTCAAGCTCAATCTCCGTAGGAGGTGACTTCGTGTGGATTTCGAAAGGCGTCTTCTCTGATCCTGTGATACGAACATTCGCCTCTACGGACTCTCCAGAGGTCCTGACCACCACGGGTAGCAGACACCAGCGCACCGGCGAGGAGGTCGATATAGTCCCGGATATTTGGTAATCGCCGTCCTTCTGTACTGCGGTAACAGTCCCGAGCGCATATTCAGGCAGACCAGAAGAACGGAGCCACTCGTCGAGAAATCCACCATGTTCAGGGCCGTTGACTTTCCTGACGGCGGCGACGAAGTCAGGCCAATCCACCGCGCTCCCTGGGCTTCTGGCGGCAAGGAAGGCCCGGAGCGTAGCAAGCATTCGCTCGGAGCCGATAAACCGTTCCAACTGCTCCAAAACCAGTGCGCCTTTTTGATAACCGATGGCGTAATGGCCCGGGTGCATCGCATTATTCGCCGTATCGAGTGGCGGATCGTTCGGGAGGTTCCGGCCTTCGTACTGAGCCTCGGAATCGGACTCCATGGCCTCGGATCCGCGCTTCTGCCGTTCATACAGCCGTTCTGAATAGGAGGCCAGGGATTCGTTCCACAACGAACGCGTATAGGCGTTGGGAAGCAGGCCGCCCCACCAGGTGTGACTGACCTCATGGGGAATGATATCCGGTAGGGTCTGCGAACCGCAGATCGTAAAGGAGTATCCCTCCAGACCATAGGGAAACACGCTCGATTCCACAACGGTATAGCGGCGGTACGGGAACGGACCAAATCGGGCGGAAAACCATCGAATCGCGTTCGCGGTCGTTTCAAGGATCCTCTCCGTCTGCTTCGGCGTCGCGCGCAGCGCCCAGGCCGAGACGGTGAGACCATCCTTATGCGTCTCATACTCGCGGTAGCGTCCGGCCGCAACACTGATGTAACTTACGGGCAGATCGTTTTGCCATGTAGTGCGCCGCAGCCCTCCAGCCACTACCGAGGATACGGCACGCCCCGGTGCGATGCCGCGCCAATCCTCTGGGACGAGTGTGGTGATGGTCGATGTCGCAGGGAGTCGCGCGGAGTGGGGAAGCCAATAGGCGGTTAACGCTGCCTCGGACGGTGTCGAGTATGACTCACCCTTGGACGGCAGTATCGCACGATATCGGAGGGTCATCAGCGACTTGTCTCGCTGCAGCGCCGGTATCGCAACAAAGCCCCCCGACTGCTTGAAGGTGATTCGCACCCCGTCGATCTCGATCGAGCTGATGGAGTAGTACTCGTTCAACCGAAAGACCGCATAAGATAACGGACTGGCACAGCGATGAACCTGAGCTCGGTCGATGATATCTACCGTCGACACATCGGGCCGAAAACGCACTTCCGCAGTATGGTGTGAGAAACGGATCCCAAGCGGATCTGTCTCCACGATCTCGGAGCCCAAACGGCGGACGTTGGCATCAGTCTGTAGGCGATACAGATGGTCGGACGTGCTCTGGCACACCTGCGGTCGCGAAATCCCGAGCAATACGGGATCGGTTGGTGTTCCGTCGGGGCTCTGTAGGATCGCCGCCCGCCATCTCCTTGAGGTCGGCCCTGAAGCGGGCCAGTCCTTGATCCAGCGGTAGTCGTTCGAAACACCCGAAGCCGTGACGGCTTCAACTCGGCGAACATCCGAGTCATTTACAGCTTGCTCCGCCGTTCTGATAAGTTGGTCTTGAGTACGTCCGACCGGGTTTAGTCCGGCTTGAACGAGGAGGATGGCCGACAGAATGGTCGCCGCGATCGCGCCCGATCGTCTCATCGTACGGCCGAATGCCATGCGTCTCAGCCTCTCTCCTCGGGCGTTATCGGATCGAATCTCAGTCCACGAACGATCCTGGCGCCTCGCGCCCACGCAGACGCCTCCATCTCACGTCCGCCTGCTGGCAGCACACGGCGCAATATCGCAATGCCCGAGCCCGCGGCAACGAAGACACCGTCTGGCGTCACCGCAGTGATCATGCCGGGAGGGAGTCCGTCTTCGCAGCTGCCACCGATCTGGAGATCGAGCGCTTTGATCCGACGCCCATTGAAGCAACAGAAGGCTCCGGGTTTCGGCGAGAAAGCGCGTACCTGATTACGACATCGTATTGGCCCTTCAGACCACCGCAGGATCGTCTCATCCGATCTAATCGGCGGGGCGTAGGTTGCATCCTCCTCGAACTGAGGAGTCGGCTGCACCTCGCCGATACTGAGCAATCGGGCGGTCCGTATTGCCAGATCGCCTCCAATCTCAGCGAGACGTTGTGCCAGGGCGCCGCAATCTTCGTCCGAATCCACAGGCACATCCGTCTGAAGAAGAATATCGCCGGCATCCATCTCCTCAGACATGCAGATCGTCGTCACTCCTGTTATGGTCTCGCCGGCCAGTAATGTTCGTTGGATCGGCGAGGCGCCGCGCCATCTCGGCAGGAGCGAAGGATGAACATTGATCGGGGCTATCTTAGCCACTTTCAAGATGGCACGCGGGAGGATCCGACCGTAATCGGCAACGATCAGGTAATCGGGCTGCAGGCCTTCCATCGCGGAGATAAACGTAGAAGACTTAAGGCGAAGCGGTTGGAATACTGGCAGATCAAGAGCGCGTGCAGTGCGTTTGACCACAGTCTCCGATACTCGTTGCCCTCGGCCGCTCGGACGATCCGGTTGCGTTACTACTCCAACGACCATGAGCTCGTTGGCGGCCCCAAGCGCGGATAGGATCGATGCCGCGAACTCTCCCGTACCGAAAAAGACGACGCGACTCTCAGGTGCGTCGCGCATTGGAGCCGCAACGGTAGGAACGCCGCCCTCGTCGCTAGCGAACAACACTGGAGGCAGAAGTGAGTCCGGACGATTCGGGCAGTTCCCAATGGAACGTTGATGCTTCTGCGCGATCGACGAACAAGATGCCATCCAGATGATCCATCTCGTGCAGGATCACACGAGCTTCCAGCTCGGATGCTCGGCGTCGGACGGTTCGGCCCAGGATATCCGTAGCCTTGACGATGATCTCCTTCGGGCGCCTCACATCCGCAATCAAGTATGGTATCGACAGACATCCTTCAGACCCCACTTGCTCGCCTTTCGCGCTGATGAGGTGGGGATCGATCATTACCCGAAACGGCGCGTTGTCTTCAGGCAGCCGGTATACGAGGATTCGCAGGTTGATGTTAAGCTGCGGCGCCGCAAGTCCCATGCCACGATCCGCCTTCATCGCATCCCGCATCCGGTCGACGATGCGACGAATCTCCGGTGTCGGCCGCCCAACGGATTCGGCTTCGCGACGAAGAGCCGGATGAGGGATTTTTACAATGTCGACAAGGCGCCTGGACCAGAGGTCGCGGACGATCTCCGGTACCTCGATCGAAAGAGGATTGGGGCGAGCTCGTAAATCCAGTAGAGTCATGGTTGGTTGACTAAGATTATACCGCCAGGTCGACGGATCGGTGCCGGAACCCGTTGGTCCGAGCCGGCCCGCGCCCTCGCGGGTACAATAAGGGTCACAGAGCTCATGCCTCGATCAAGGTGCATATGGCATGGGCAAGGAGGATTCATGCATATGAGTAGCAACAAGCGCGTCTGGCTATTCCAGGAGGGCAACGCGGGCATGCGCGATCTGCTCGGTGGTAAGGGCGCCAACCTGGCGGAGATGACCAATATCGGTCTACCGGTTCCACCGGGATTCACGATCACCACCGAAGTATGCAACGAGTATTACACCAATGGCAAGGTGCTCCCGGCCGGTCTGATGGACGAAGTGCGGGCTGCTATCGGAACCGTTGAGGCCGCCATGGGCCGTACGTTCGGTGACCCTGAAGACCCGTTGCTGGTATCGGTTCGATCGGGCGCAAAGTTCAGCATGCCAGGGATGATGGATACAATCCTGAATCTGGGTCTGACCGATCAGACGATCGAAGGGCTCATTGCGCGTACTGGCAACGCCCGATTTGCGTACGATGCTTATCGCCGCTTGATCATGATGTACAGCGATGTCGTCATGGATGTACCGAAGGAGCAGTACGAGCATCTGTTCACCGAACTGAAGAAGCAACTCGGAGTCACTCAAGATACGGAGGTTGGAGCTGATGACCTGAAGCGGCTCTGCGAGGAGTTCAAGGCTCATACGCGCGCAAACTCCGGACGGGACTTTCCACAGGACGTGAACTTGCAACTTGAAGGCGCCATCGAAGCAGTATTCCGGTCCTGGATGAACGATCGAGCGTGCGTATATCGGAAGAGCGAAGATATCGCCGACGATCTCGGCACGGCTGTCAATGTGCAGTCCATGGTCTTCGGTAACACGGGTGATGACTCTGGGACAGGCGTAGCATTTACACGAAGCCCAGCTACCGGCGAGAAGACGCTCTATGGCGAGTTCTTGATGAATGCGCAGGGTGAAGATGTCGTAGCCGGGATCCGCACGCCCATGGACATTAAAGTCCTCTCGGATATGAATGCCGCGGTCTATGCGGAGTTCGTCGAGATCGCCAAGGTCCTGGAACAGCATTATCGCGAAATGCAGGATATCGAGTTTACGATCGAAAACGGTCGCCTCTATATTCTCCAATGTCGCGCCGGTAAGCGAACGGGCACTGCGGCGGTTAAGATTGCCGTTGATATGGTCCACGAAGGTCTGATCACCAGGGAGGAGGCGATATCCGGCCGGATCACCCCCAAGAGCCTTCAACAGACCATGTTCCCGCAGTTTACGGAGAAACCGAAGGATCAGATCCTTGCCAAAGGGATGAACGCGGGCCCAGGCGCGGCTTCCGGACAGATCGTGCTCAGTTCCGCCGATGCGATCCGGCTGGCGGAGGAAGATCCGAATGCGGCTTTGATCCTCGTTCGCGAAGAGACGAATCCTGATGATCTTGCCGGCATGCTCGCCTCGCGGGCTGTCTTGACGAGCAGAGGTGGTCGCACCTCCCATGCGGCTCTGGTTGCACGGCAGTTCGGCATTCCAACGATCTGCGGCTGCGATGATATTTCGATCGACCATCGAGCGCGAACGATAAGCGCCCATGGCGTAACGTTGAAGGAGGGCGATTGGATCTCAATCGACGGCACCGAAGGGATCGTCTATACGGGCCAACTCCCATCAGAAGCGCCGAAGGTCTCTGCCGAGGTTGGGGAGCTCCTCCAATGGGCGGATGACATTCGCAGTCTCGGTGTATGGGCCAACGCCGATACCCCGGAACAGGCGGCGGATGCGCTGGCCAAGGGCGCCGAGGGGATCGGTCTTTGCCGCACCGAGCACATGTTCCTCGGAGACCGGGTTCCGCTGGTTCGCAAGCTGATCCTCGCAGACACCGAAGACGCTCGACAGCACGCTCTTGATCAGCTTCTTCCACTGCAGCGGAAGGACTTCGTGGATATATTCCGCGTGATGCAAGGACGTCCGGTGACGATCCGCCTCATTGATCCGCCCCTCCACGAGTTCTTGCCGAAAGAGAGCGATCTGCTTGTCGAAGTTACCCGCCTGGAGTGTGCCGACCCGAATGACGCACGATTGTCTGAGCTCCGCCGTATGCTGGACGCAGTCCAGTCGATGCACGAAGCGAACCCGATGCTCGGCCTTCGGGGCTGCCGGTTATCGATCTACATGCCCGGAATCGTCCAGATGCAGGTAGCAGCGATCATCGGCGCCGCATGCGAAGTCCAAAAGGCCGGTACGCGTGTACATCCGGAGATCATGATTCCGCTCGTTGGACACGTCAACGAACTCAAATGGATCAAGGACCGCCTGGAAAAGACCGCTCAAGACACGATGAAGTCCGAAGGCGTCACGGTCGATTATATGTTCGGTACGATGATTGAGATACCTCGTGCAGCGTTGACAGCGGCAGAGATCGCCTCAGAGACAACGTTCTTCAGTTTCGGGACCAATGACCTGACTCAGATGACCTACGGCATTTCCCGTGACGATGCGGGACGCTTCATGAAGCTCTACGTTGACGAAAACATCCTCCCCGGCGACCCGACGGAGTCCATCGATCGTGACGGGGTCGGGCGCCTGATGAGCATGTGCGTGAACGATGCAAGAGCGGCGAATCCGTCGCTTCAGATCGGCATCTGCGGCGAACACGGAGGCGATCCCAGCTCGATCGAGTTCTGCCACTCCCTTGGCATGAACTATGTCAGCTGTTCCCCGAAACGGGTTCCGATCGCACGCCTCGCCGCTGCCCAGGCCAATCTCGCGAAGGCTGACCGCGACAAGTAACCGCAACCAGATTATGGGTCGGTACGACGGGCCGCCTCTGCTTCTGGCGGCCCGTTCGGCCTGGCCATCGTACGGTTTGCCTGGCTGTCCCGCGCGGCCTGCGCATTCCGTGTCAGACCTTCTCGGCCAGCCCTCTCCATTGCCGATCGACGAAATATCGCCCGATATCGTTCTGGTGTGAGCGCAGCGAGTTCCTCCATCGTCATCGTCCTTCGTTCGCCGTGCGGTTGAAACGCAGGCTCGATGGTTCCGCGGTACCCGGGACCATGCGCGGGCTGCATGCGGTTCATCGGACATACCTCCTGACAGATGTCGCAGCCGAATACGCGGTTCTCCATCACCGCCGCAACCTCTTCAGGTATTGGATCCGGAGTTTCGATCGTATGGTAGGAGATGCATCGGCGGGCGTCCAGCTTATAGGGATGAAGAATCGCCATGGTTGGACACGCATCGATACATCGTCGGCACGTCCCACATGCATCCTTCACAGGCGAATCCGTCTCGATCCCTACATCGATGGCGATACCGCCGATCAGTAGATAGGAACCGAGTACAGGATGGATGATCATCGTATTTCGTCCGATCCAACCAATGCCGGCATGCGCTGCGTAGCTTCGCTCGAGCACGGGAGACGTATCGCAAAATGGCTTCCATTGGACGGTCCGGCCAAGGATATTCGATAGCAGACGACCCAGGCGAATCAGCCGCTTTCGGAACCAGTCGTGATAGTCGAGACCCAGGGCATAGCCCGCGAAACGAGCTCGATCAGAAGGCTGCTCTTGTTCGATGACACAATAACGCGCTGCGACCATAATCACACATTCGGCCCATGGTGCCCACTCGCGGAGGGATCGACGCGTCGCTGCAGTCCGCTCCATGTAGCCAAGGTCTCCATGGAGTCCCTCCGCGAGCCAGCGGTCGAACGCACCGGCCGTTTGGGGAGTATCGGCAGGAGCGATGCCCGCAGCGTCGAATCCGAGTGATAGCGCAGCTATACGTATCCATCTCGCGGCCGATGCTCCGAGATCGGCAACATCGAGGTTCTCTATGGACGGATTAGGCTCGGTCCGACGCACGGCGAAAGCCATTCGCGATATGTTGCTTCGGATCGGCAGCGAAGAGCGCGAAAGAACCCCGCTCTGGGATGGACCAGCGCCTGGTGCGGTTGGTGCAGACCGCAGCGACATCCCGACCGTCAGTCTTTATGCTCCGCCCGAAGACAAGCGAAGCGGCGAAACGGTGGTGGTTCTGCCCGGAGGGGGCTATACAGGGCATGCCGAGCATGAAGCGGCGCCGGTGGGACGTTGGCTCAGGAGCGCCGGGGTGGTTGCGCTCATCGTTCGCTATCGACTCGCACCCCGCTATAAGCACCCGGTCATGCTGCAGGATGCCTTTCGGGCGATATCCGTGGCACGTGCGGTGGCCGAGGAGTGGGGGCTGCGAACCGATCGGATCGGGATCCTTGGATTTTCCGCGGGTGGACACCTCGCAGGCATGACCGCAGTGATGGAAGGGCGAGAGGTCGCTGAGGTTCACGATCCGCCTGACTTTGCCGTGCTCATCTATCCCGTAACTACACTTACAGGCCCATATTCTAATCCCGGCGTACGGAGCGCCCTCACGGGAGATCCGCGCGATACTCCTGAAGCCGCGAGGCTCTCTCTGGGTCCGCAGGTCACCAGATCGGCATCGCCCGCGTTTCTCGTTCACGGAGCCGACGACGTCGTCGTGCCCGTGGAGAACACGTTGATGCTTGCGGAGGCGTACCGTGCAGCGGGACGTCCAGTCGATGTTCATATCTACGCGACTGGCCCTCATGGTTTCGGCCTCGGCGCGCGGGGGCGCCCGACCGGATCCTGGCCTCGTGAGTGCCTCACCTGGATGCGCGCGCTCCCGGACGAGCCCTGAAGGGCGAACCTTATCGCCGATCGCATACCGGCATAATCCTGTCTGATTAACCACGGTTGCACCGCGAGGGCAACCTGTTCCCGTGTCCATCTGCGGGCGTATCCCAACGCTCGGAGATGTTCCACGGTGCTCTGGCCGGATTCCAGCGCTTTCAATCGCAAACTGGCTATCGGTTCGCCGATACCATGGATCAAAGGCGGCAAGATCAAAGCCGTTGCGTCCGGTTCCCGGTACGAGTTATTCGTCCCAACGGACTGCCAGGGAACGATGCCGTCGGCGCCCGCGAAATACGCTCGGACAGGCCACCCTTCGCTGACCGATAACGACTCTTCAATCGACGGCGGGGTTCCGTAGTGCCAGAGGCGAACTCCGCTGCGTGTATACCGTCTCATAAGACCGCTATATCGGTAGAGCTCATCGTTGACGACCATCACATCGATAAGCCCATCGAGATAGTCTCTCTGCCACTGCGGACGGGAGATATCGGCGCGAAAGACGATGCGGCTGCGCGGATACCGGCTCTGTACACGTCGTACGCGCTTTGCATACCATGCAAGAGCTAACCAATCGTCCCGGTGCATGGGCTCATCGAGAAGCCACCAGGAGGTGCCTCGACCGCCTTTCGCCGGGTCTCGATAGTCGTATTTGTTGTTCAGATAAAACTGGAACGTCGTCGTGTCCCACCCTCGAGAACGAATATGGCGAGCGAAGTCCTCAAGAACCGCTTCCAGTCCATCCCGATACCTGTCGGGCAGCATCTGCTCGATTGGACCAGCTAGAAGCGCATGATCGTAGATCACCGAAGGATACGCGAGTGAAGCCGGCCGATAGCGATAGTCCGCACGAATCGATTCCGGCCATTCCTCGTGGAAGGGAAGATACATATGGCTGATCGGCTGTCTACTGCGGGGCTCAAACGCAAAGGCCGTTCCGTCGATAAGCGGCCCAAACCGCGCGTCCCATTCCGACCAGCCGATCACATGTCTGGTTCGACCGCTCCCTTCGGTCAACGGGGCGTAACCGGGCTCCATATTGCCGCTGTGGGAATAGCCTAACGGCGTCAGTGTCGCTCGATGAAGCTGGGCGACGCGATGGTAGGCGAGTTCCATCGCACGACCATCAGGCGCGGCTGGATCAAGGCCCGCGGCACGCGCGGGACTTCCGTAGGTATTGAGGCTGAGCTCAAACCCCGGCTGCCTCGGAAGAGCGAACGGTGATTGACGGACATCGAAAACGATCTGAGTATGGCGGCCGTCTTCGGATCGCAGGCTTATCGTATGACGCTGGCGAAGAGGCGCTGCGGCTGCCCGGATCTCAACGAGCAACATATGTCGGCCATCTGCCTGACCCCGTTCCGACAGATACCTACCACTCACGATCGGCTCGCAGATATCGGGCATGGCCCCGGAGCCGGACCCAACACTACGGATCTCATAGATGCGTGTCGGTTGCGTAAAGTGGAGCGCGACGCGATCTCTTGTGCGAGTACGGATAGGAAGGAGTTCGAGCATAGCGCGAACGGGCTCGCGCTTCGCGGCCATCAGTTCCAGACGGTCTGCTCGCCAGCGTAGCGGTTCGAAGGGACGCCCTGCGTCTGCCATGCCTCTGTAACCAAAGGGGTACGCGACGATGCGATACGCACCGTACCGTCGTTCCAGTGGCGCGTCTGCTCGGGTCGGCAGGGTAGCGGCTCTGATGGACGGAGGTTGGAACAGAGCAGAGCCGGTCTGTCCTGCCACGCGCCCACCAACAACCTTCATACCCTCTTCCGAGATCGACCACAGCTGAGCGACCACACGGTGTCGTGGAGGCAGATCACTCAGATCGACATACCGCCTGTTGGCTGGTCCGTTCTGTATGATCTGGATCGGGAGTGTTCGGGGCTTCGGCTCTCCCTGCACTTGGAGTTCGCCCGCGACGGCCACGGCGTTCGGATCAGGGACAAAGCTTATCCGGATCGCAGCGCGCTTGACCGTAGCCGATCCAATGTCCTGGGTTATTCGAATATCGGTCGGTGGTCGTACCCTTGCGGCCGTGTGTCGTGCAGCGCGGACGAGGATGTAGGGCTCGGACCCATGTTGCTCGCGGGCATAGACATCGTTGTTTGCGGCAGTCTGGCCTTTCTCATCCGTTACCACGATCCCGGTAGCGGCGCCGGCAGCATGAGCCCGGAGGATCTCGATCGGGATATCTGCGCGGAGCCAACCGTTCTCGACGGCTTCGGCGTCACGGTAACCCCATCGTCCGGGGGGCGCAAAGATCACCGCGGTCATATCCGGCCCTGAGGATGACCAGGCTCGGCTGCCCAGTTGAGCGGCGTTGAAGCAAGCCTCGCCGTCAATACGCTCTCCTCGGCCCGTTCCCTCATTCCAGGGAATAGAGAGCGTCGAGAATCCGAGGGTCTTCAGAGCCCGATCAGCTCCGGCGTATCTGAGACGCAGCTCCGCTCGCTCGATCTTCATGCCGCGGATCGCCTGCGTGTCGAATCGGAACAGACCGAACATCTGAATACCCTTCAAGCGAATCCGCGGGGAGGCGCCGTAGTTGAACATCGCCTCCCCCTCATACGAAGATAGATTCGTATCAGCAATGCACGACAACCTGATCGTCTCTACCCGTCGGATGGACAGGATCAACGAGATCGTACCGATCAGGAGCATCGTCATGGTTCTCAAGATAGGCCTCACTCCCATGGGCTCATGTCCTGCATCCGCATCGGCAGGAAACACAGACAACAGGGTGAGTTCCGCATCAGGCCTGTGCTATCCTGTTTTATCCGATGCGATGTCGCGATCGATGATCGCGCGTTGCGCGTCGGAAACAAGACAGAAAGTGAACGTATCATGAAAACCGCGCCGATTGCGCTGCAGCTCTACACCGTCAGAGATGTTCTCGCCGACGACTTTGCTGGAACTCTCAAGAAGATCGCCGATATCGGCTATGCCGGCGTCGAACTGGCCGGAAGCGCCGGCTACTCAGCGCAGGAGCTCCGGACGATGATCGGTGATCTGGGACTAGGGATTGCCGGGAACCATGTAGGAATCGAAGGGTTGGAAACCGACCTCGAGGCTGCACTGGATTACAACGAAGCTCTCGGAAACAGGGTTATCGTGTGTCCTTACATGCCTGAGGATCGAAGGCGAACGGGCGATGACTGGCGCAAAGCAGCCGACCTCTTCACTGAGGTTGGCGCCCGGTGCCGCGATCGTGGGATGTCGTTCGCATACCATAACCACTCCTTTGAGTTCGCCAGGTTCGAAGGGAAGACGGGTCTTGATATCCTTTTCGACACTGCCGATCCTGAGCTAGTCGGCTCCGAGCTTGATCTCTACTGGGTGCTGCACGGCGGCGAAGATCCAGCCAGTTATTTGCGCAAGCTTGGTTCTAGAGTCGTGCTTGTTCACTTGAAGGATATGGCTGCAGGAGAAGAACGGGCGTTCGCAGAGGTCGGAGAAGGCATTATCGACTGGCCGGCAGTGTTCGAGGCCTGTGAGGCGACCTCTGCCGGATGGTACATCGTGGAACAGGATATTTGCGCCCGTCCATCGTTGGATAGTGCGGCCATCAGCCTCCGCAATCTTCTGGCGATGGGTCTATCCTAGCCACTCTGGCTACGGCCGGTAATCGACAACGATATCGTAAGGTATGACGCCGGGACGGATGGCCGTCATACCTTACGATGTACGGTAGTGATGCTTACCGTGCCATCGGACAACTCGGTCTCTTCGTAATCGCCAAAGAGGATCGGTTCGGCCCGTCTCAGGCACGATAAAACGATGCTGGCAAGAACCCGGATCTCGATGTCGGCATGGGAGTTGCCGCGGGCCTCGATGAAGTGCCGCCATGCGCGAACGTTCCCGGACACGATGATTGGCGCCTCGGTTTCGTTGGGTAGAAGCGCACGCGCTGCCTGCTGCACTCGCTTTCGGCGTTCCGTGCCGGTTTGTCCCGCCAGAACGGAGTCACCGTGCTTCTGCATCTCTCCAAGATCCCTCTGCATCGCGGAGTACTGAGCGGCGATGGCATCAATACGCCGTACGAATGCCTCGTGAAGAGGTGGGTCATCGACGAACTCGGGGCGCTCGACGAACCGAAGCACGGCTCCAGAGACGTAGCGCTGGCTGACCTGCGAGAAGGCAAAACCAGCTCGATGTCGCACAAGCTCGTGCGTCAGACTCCTCGAAACGCCGTAAATAAGAAAGGAATAGACCGCGTGCTCGAGGACCGATCCATGGCCGGACGCGATGATATTGGCGAAGTACCGTTCCGCCTCCGCATTCGGGGTTCGTCTCGGACCAAAGGACATATAACATAGCTGACCAGCCGCCTTACACAATGCAGTACCGCCCGGCAGTGCATCGGGGTCCGAAAGAGAGGCGGACATCTCCGCAGCAGCATCGAAACCGGAGAGGAAGTGCTCGAGTCCGCGCGGCGCAAAGGCGGGACGCGCCAGCATCTGGACACCGGGCGCTCGTAGATAACGGGTACCCAGATCCGTCGTGTAGACAGCAGACGGCTTCCCCGGGGCCTCCATGGGGCTATCACTGCAACGGAGCGTCGTCATTTGCCGTAGTGGCAGTGCTTGTATTTCTTACCGCTGCCGCACCAGCACGGTTCATTTCGTCCTGGCTTCTTGGTGACCGCGGCTCCGACGGGCGCCGCCTCTGAGTCGAGGTCATCTCCGATAATGCGCGGAGTTCGACGAGGTTGCGGCTGCTCCTGAACAAGCTGTGCATGGAACATATAGCGTGCGATGCCATCCTGAATCGAGTGCTGCATCTCCTCGAACATCTGGAACGCTTCCTTGTTGTAGACAACGAGCGGATCCTGTTGCCCATATCCGCGCAGGTTGATGCCCTCACGCAGGTAATCCATGTTCGCAAGATGTTCCATCCATTTCTGATTTACGACAGTAAGCGCGACGTATCGTTCGAGATTTCGCATACCGTCAGGGTCATCTAGCGTTTGG
>JABWBA010000077.1 GCA_013360745.1 Chthonomonadales bacterium
GCCACCGTCGTCGTGCCGTCGCGGCTCGCCGCACCCGCCACGAGACCGGTGGACACCTGCAGGCCGGCCATGGCGCGCGCCGCGCGTTGGCGTGCGACGGCGCTGTCGAAGCGATGGCGTGCAGCGCGAACGGCAGGGCTCTGATCGAGAGCCTTCGCGACGGCCTCTTTCATGCTTATGTCGGCGGCGCGGGCGATGGCCGGCTGCATGACAGCCAGCGCGACAGCTGCAGCGCCGATGTTGACGTTCCACCTCATGGAGTCCTCCCCATATCCGGCTCAACGCCGGATGGTCGTGCGCCGCTAACCGATGTGCGGAGGGCGACGCAGTCGTCGGACCCGTACCCCGCCAGGCGAGGTCGGGACCGTAATCGACGATGTTATGGGAGAGATGGAGGGCCTCGGACCGATTCCGAGGCGAGCACAGGCGGACCCGGCGGGTCCTCGGGATCTGCCGGTGACCACGAGCGGGGTGTATGGCTCGGCAACAGCGTAGGATCCGGGGCTAACGGGGCCGGGGCGGTGGAATCCGGGCTCGGAGTCGTGGGCGACGGCGAGAGGCGCGCGTCCATCGCGGTCAGCCGCCCAATGCAGTCCATGTGCGCCTGGATCGTGCTCGAATCGCCTTCGGCGTGCGTCGGGCAGCATGAAGCCGCCGGAGGCGCGGCCTTCGACGGGCCCCTGACTCCGTGGGTGCAGTCGTAGGCGCAGGGGCGTCCATCCGCACAGCTCCAGGCGGCGCTGGGCCATGCGGCCATCGCGGTCACCATGAGGGCGACGATTCGGGCCAACGTGCGGCGATGGGCGACGGTGCGAGCCATATGTTCTAGTGTACTCGCACAGGCCGCAACGGCGTTCCCGCCCCGGGCGGCGCGATGCCCGATCGCCATGGCGCTGCACCGCGCCTGACGGCGTCCGAGGATGGGCGATGGATCGCTTGACGGGCGCAGGACGGGCATTCTATCATACAGCCGTGAGTCTGCTCGGCATTGACATCGGGACGACGGGATGCAAGGCTGCGGCCTACAGCGTCGAAGGCCGTTGTGTCGGCTCGGCCTATCGGGAGTACCCGACCCTCCACGAGGCCCCCGGGCGGGCGGAGCTCGACAGCGAGGCGGTATGGCGGTCGGTCCAGGCCTGTATCGCGGAGGCGGCGTCCGCCGCATCGCACGACCCGGTTCGCGCCCTGAGCGTCAGCTCCCTCGGCGAGGCCATGACGCCGGTCAGCCGCGACCGCCGCATCCTAGGCCGCAGTATCCTCTGTTCGGATACCCGGGGCGCGGACTACGTCGACGTCTTCCGCAGCGAGCTGGGCGAGGAGGGTTTCTATCGGATCAATCCCAACATCCTGACTCCCGCCTATTCGATGCCCAAGCTCGCCTGGCTCAGGGACCACGAACCGGAGCTGTATCGGCGCGCCGATCGCTTCCTCCTGTGGAGCGACCTCGTCGGCTATCTCCTCGGGGGAGAGCCGATCACCAGCTGCTCGCACGCGAACCGCACGCTGCTCTTCGATATTCACGGAGAACGCTGGTCCGAGGAGCTCCTCGAGCTGAGCGGCATCGACCCGATCAAGCTGCCTCAGGTTGCGCCGAGCGGCTCCATCGCGGGTACGGTTTCGCCCCGGATCGCGGCCGAGCTTGGCCTGCCCAGCGACGTGACCATCGTGGTCGGCGGCCATGATCAGTGCTGCACGGCTCTCGGGGCCGGGGTCGTTCGGCCCGGACTGGCCGTCTGCGGCACGGGCACCTTCGAATGCTACGCGCCGGCCTTTGCCATGCCTGAGAACCCGCTCGAGATGTATCGTCTGGGCCTCAACATCGAGCACCATGTCGTCCCGGGCCTCTTTCTCACGTTCGTCTATAACCAGGGGGGCGCTCTGGTCCGCTGGTTCCGGGATACCTTCGCTGCTGGCGATGGCGGCGCCGATGTGTACGATCGCCTTACCGCCGAGATGCCCGATGACCCGACGCGGCTCCTGGCGCTGCCCTATTTCGAGCCGACGGGACCGCCGGCCTATGTCGCCGATGCCGCCGGCGCGATCGTCGGCCTGACGACCGACACGACACGGGGCGAGATCCTGAAAGCCATTATGGAATGCGTGACCCTGTACTTCGTCGAGAGCCTCGCAACGCTCCGGGGCCTGGGCCTGGCCTCGGGGGAGTTCGTCGCGGTCGGAGGGGGAGCCCGCTCCGATGCCTGGCTGCAGATCAAGGCGGACGCCTTCGGGGTCCCCTTTGTGCGGCCGCGTGTGACGGAGGCCGGGGCTCTGGGCGCGGCGATTCTCGCCGGTGTCGCGACGGGAATCGTCGACTCCTTCGACGGGGCGGTACAGCAGATGACGGCGCGGGAGAGGACCTTCGAGCCGGATCCGGCCAGACACGCGCGGTACCGGGAGAAGCGGGAGGTATACGCGCGCCTCTATCCGGCTCTCGCGGGCATCCTTGCTAACCCGCACCGTTGACCGAACGGACGCGGGATAGGGGCGGGTTGGGCTGCCGTGCCAGCGAAGGGCCGTTCCGAAAACGCGCGGGTGATCGGCGCGTGAGCGCATAGCGAGAGGGAGCGCAGGCTGTGGAGTTGCAGGGCAGGACGGCGTTGATCACCGGCGGTGCGAGGCGTCTGGGACGTCGAACCGCGCTGGCTCTCGCGGAGCGAAACGCCAGCGTCGTGATCCATTACCGTACCTCCGATGTCGCCGCGGAGGAGGTGGCGGACGAGGTGCGGCGGCAGGGGGGTCGAGCCTGGCTGGTGCAGGCGGACCTCGCGTCGGAGGAAGAGGCCGGTTCGCTGGTCGAACGGTCCATCGCGCTGGCTGGCCCGGTGCACCTGCTCGTGAACAACGTCTCCCTCTTCGATCCCTCGACCCTGGACACCGTCACGCTCGATGAGGTGCAGTCGAACATGGCGGTGAACGCGTGGGCGCCGTTCGCGCTGATCCGGGCCGTCGCCGCGCAGGGGATCGAAACCGCAGCGGTGAACCTGCTCGATACCCGCATCCGGGATTACGACTGGAACCATGCGGCCTATATCCTGAGCAAGCACGTCCTCTCGGTCCTGACGCGCATGTGCGCCCTGAAGTACGCGCCCGGTATGACGGTGAACGCCGTCGCGCCGGGTCTGGTCCTGCCTCCTCCTGGAGAGGACGACGCGTATCTGGAGAGGGTCTGCGGCCGCCTGCCCCTTCGCCGGCACGGCAGCGCAGACGATGTGGCCGCGGCCACGCTGTTTCTGTTGTCCAGCCGGTTTATCACCGGACAGACGATCTATGTCGATGGCGGAGCCCACCTCCGAGGAGCGAACGAATGGACTACATCCTGATCGAGGACCTTCGTTTGACATGCGTCATCGGCGTCGACGATTCCGAGCGGCGTGGCAGGCAGCCGGTGATCCTCGATCTCGCGCTCGGTCATGACGCGGCGCCGGCGGGGCGATCCGACGACATCGCGCAGGCTCTCGATTATCGGGCTGTGAGGAACCGGATCACCGGTCTTGTGCGCGCCTCCCGATATCGGCTGATCGAGGCTCTTGCCGAAGCGATCGCGGGGGTATGCCTGGATGATCCGCGGGTCCGGGAAGTTCAGGTCACTGTACGAAAGCCGAGGGCGCTGGGCAAAAGCGCGAATGCCGGAGTTCGGATTACGCGGACGCGGGGCGGCGATTCGGCAGGGAGGGAGGCGAGCAGCGATGGACCATGAGAGAGTAGAGCGGCTGATCCGAGAGCTCCTTGTCGAGATCGGCGAGGATCCGGATCGGGAAGGCCTGCGGGCGACCCCGGATCGGGTGGCCCGGGCATGGGAGTTCCTGAGTTCCGGATATCGGACCGATGCGGGTGCGCTGATCAACGGTGCGATCTTCAGCCAGAAGATCGACAACATGATTATCGTTCGGGACATCGAGCTCTACAGCCTGTGCGAGCACCATCTTCTGCCGTTCTTCGGACGCTGTCATGTCGGCTACATCCCTCGGGGCCGAGTGTTCGGCGTGAGCAAGATCGCTCGCCTTGTCGACATGTACGCCCGGCGCCTGCAGCTACAGGAGCGGTTGACCGAGGAGATCGCTCGGGCGGTGATGGAGCCGATCGGCGCTGAGGGTGTCGGCGTCGTTATCGAGGCCCGGCATCTGTGCATGATGATGCGGGGTGTGGGCAAGCAGAACTCGCTCATGACCACCTCTTCGGTACTGGGCAGCTTCCGCGAGGACGCCGCCACCCGCGCGGAGTTCATGGCTCTGCTCGGGCGTCCGGGCGCATCGGGCTGCTAGAGCCCCCGATCGGAGCCTATTCGGTTATGATCCGGGAGGGCCGGCAGGCGGGGTTTGGGCGTCGGATCCCGCCTGGATCGGCCGTGCGGCCTAGGCGGCCGGGAAGAGGGCGTCGATGGCAGCCAGAGTCTCGGGGCTGAGCGTCTTGCCCGATGCCGCGGCGTTTTCGGCTACCTGTTCAGGACGGCTTGCGCCGATGATGACGCTCGAGACGTTATCGAGCCGGAGGATCCACGCCAGCGCGAGCTGAGCCATGGTGAGCCCTTCCTGCTCGGCGAGCGGGGCCAGCCCCTGGACCTTCTCCAGGAGCGCGTCGTCGAGCTTTCCGTTACCCAGGAACATGTTCTGAGACGGATCGGCGGCGCGGGTCCCTGCGGGCGGGGGTGCGCCTGGCCGATATTTGCCGGTGAGAACGCCCTGAGCCAGCGGTGAGAAGACGATCTGGCCGATCCCTGAGCGAGCGCATGCGGGGACGATCTCCTTCTCGATATATCGGCCGGTGATGTTGTAGTACGGCTGGCTCGAGACGAAGGGATCCAGACCCAGCCGGGCCTGAACGCCGACCGCTTCGGCGATCCGGCTGACGGGCCATTCGCTGAAGCCGACGTAGAGGACCTTGCCGGCGCTCACCAGATCGTCCAGGGCGCGGAGAGTCTCCTCCAGCGGCGTCTCCGGGTCATACCGGTGGCACTGGTAGAGATCGACATAATCGACGCCGAGCCGTTGGAGGCTCCGGTCGCACTGCTCCCGTATGTGCTTTCGCGACAGGCCCCGATCGTTTGGACCGTCGTCCATGGGGTGGTAGACTTTTGTCGCAAGAACGTAGTCATCCCGGTCGTAGTCGCGGAGGATCTTCCCCCAGACCTCTTCGGCCGCGCCGCGGGCGTAGACGTTGGCGGTGTCGAAGAAGTTGATGCCCGCGTCGAACGCCTTCTCCACACAGGCCCGCGTCGTCTCTTCGCCGACGGCGGCGCCGTAGGTCAACCACGATCCCAGGCAGACCTCGCTGACCTTGAGACCGCTGCTTCCCAATCGTCGGTACTTCATGTCGTTGCTCCTCGATGCCGGTGGGGCGCCTGGCGGCGGCGTCCCTCTGCGATCAGTATAGCGGACCGGGGAGGACCCTGCACGCCCACAGGGCCGTCGTCGTTGGTCCCGGCTATTTGCGCGTCGGACGGGGATAGGGAACGGTGACGATGTTGGCGTACATGCCGTCCGGCTCGGGCCACTGGGCTACGTAGTTGAGCGTATCGCCCATCCGGAAGAACCCTCCGCTGATATAGTCGCCCGGATCCTGGCGTTTCTCCCACCATCGGGCGGCGCCGTCGGCGACGGAGAGGAACATCGGGGCGCTGACGGCATCATCATCGCTCAGGACGACGCAACGGGATGCCCATCGGGGTTTGGCCGCGTTCTTGCGGGGCGCTTCGATCCAGGCGAACACGCTCACGCTCGAGGGCCGATTGCGGGGCATATCCAGGTAATCAGGGTCGATGAAGTACCCGTACATTACGGAGAAGTGGTCGGGATCGCTGCCCCTGATCGTTGCGACGTTGCTCACGATGGGCGGACGCGAAGGATCCCGGACTTCGACTCGGATGATCCGCGCCTCCTGGGCGCCGGCCGCCGAACAGGTTTGATAGGCGATGCGGACGGCCGAGCTCCCCGGTCGGCTCGAGGCCCGGCTGATGCTCGGGTGTCCGAGCTGGAAGAAGAGGTCGACATCGGTCCCGCCCTTCCCCTCAACATTCGTGTCGCCCTCTTTCCAATAGACGGGATAGCCGGGGCTCAGGATGGGCCGCTCGCTGCCGCGCGGCAGGTTTGTCGAATAGTAGACCGTGGGCTGGCTGCCGAGGTACTGCATCAGGAACAGTCGGCCGTCGGGTGTCGAGGTCATCATCAGGGGCGCCCACGAGGGGAGGTCTTCCCGGATCGCTTCCCATCGGCGTCCGAGGTCGCGGGATCGCAGCAGGAGAAGGCGGTCGTATTTGGGATACGCCTCGCCATAGGGTCCGCTGATGGTGCGTGTGGATACGTAGACCGAGCCCGTGAAGGGGCATGAGTAGATCTCGGTCCGATCCATGCCGCCGATCCACCATCGAAGGGAGCCGTCGGGCCTCCGCGCCTGATTCTCCGGCGCAACATCGGCATGCCCCGCGTCATCCATGGGGCGGGGAACGCCGTACTTGCCGCCAAGGAACGTGGCGAAGTCCACCGTGCTGTGCTGTTTCCAGCTGGCGCCGCCGTCCGTCGATCGGAAGAAGATCAGCCCGCCCCGCTGGCCCTGATGGTCGCCATGACCGGTGACGATCTCCTTGCTCCAGCCGGGCGGAGTTCCGTGGAAGGCATCCCACAGGTAGGAATCCTTGACCGCGAGCAGGCTTCCGTCCTTCAAACGAACGATCTGGTTATCCGTGCCGATCGCCTGAGTCGAGAGCAATGGGTACGGGTTAGCGGTGGTCGGGGTAACCCGATCGATCTGCATGTCGGCGTCGTAGATCGGGCGTGAGAGGAGCCGGGCGGTCGATCTCGGCTGACCGGTGCTCACGACAATGCGGCCGCCTGGAAAGCGACGGCTTGGGGGCAGGGCTTTGGCGGTGTTCTCGAAGTAGGGCGTGTCGTAGAGGCGGATGTTGTCTCGAAGCGCCACCGGTTCTGATGGCGCGAGGCGCGTCATCGTCATCAGCAGCATGATCCCGTACATCATGGATCTGCGGCTCCTCCCTGTCGACGACAACCGACGCCGTATCGAGCCGATGAAGCGGACCGTGGCATCGGCGTTTGGTGGGCTATCATAGTACCTGACGGTCGGAACGCCTGTAACCGAGACCCACCAAGGAGGGGAAGCCGATGGCTGTGAAGGAAGAACCGAAGTCGGACGCTCTGCTGCTGGTCGACTACGAGAACGTGCAGGCGCTGGATCTCAGCTCCATCCCCGATGGGATGCGCGTCCGCATCTTCGTGGGCAGCAACCAGACCAGGATTCCCATCTCGATGGTGCAGAACGCCCAGCGCCTCGGATCTCGAGTGGAGTGGATCCGATGCGAGAATGCAGCGCCGAACGCCCTCGACTTCATGATCGCCTGTTCGCTGGGCAGGGAGATCGAACGGTCGCCGAAGGTGGCCTACACGATCCTGAGCAAGGACCATGGCTTCGATCCGCTCGTGAAGCACCTGACGGCTGAAGGCGTTACCTGCCGTCGGATCAACAGCCAGACGGAGCTCAGGGGATCAGCGCCGCCCAACGATACGCCGGAGTTTCAGAAGGTCTTCGATACACTGAAGAAGTCGCAGAAGAACGCCAGACCCCGCAAGCGCGAAACGCTGGCCAAGCACATCGCCAACATCCTGCACAAACCTGTCGATAGCGCGGAGATCGGGGATATCATCGATCTCCTGTTCCGCAAGGAGCTGATCACCGAAGCCGCCGGCGCCGTGACGTACGCTTTCTAGCGGAGGCCGGACTCCCCGGGCGCAAAGGCCGCTGGTGTCCATCAGACCCTTCCGAACGGCGCGTTGACGAGGTTAGAACCCGGCGGCCCGACGACGACGTCGCCGGGCCGCAGGATCGTCCGGACCGCTGAACAGGTTATTTCGATCCAGCGCCGACCCGGACATCACCCCGGAACACCTTCCCGCCGAACTCGAAGAGAGCGGAACCATCCTTTGGTGTGAACCTCAGCCCCACGTGATCAGGGGTATTGTGTTGTCCGGGTCGTCCCCGGTCATCAACGAGCCATAGGACCATGCCTGCGATCCGTCGAACTTTCCGACCGGTCTTAATGATCATATGGGCGGGGCCGCTGAATGTGGCGCTGGCGCCGTCCGACGACAGATCGATCTGGCGCACGGGTCTGCAGGTGATCTCGATGACGGTTCGATCAGCCGTGACGGTCTGGAATCTCGAGAAACCCCGTACGTCTGTACCCTCTCCGCTGGGCGTGGTGACTGTGGCCTTGCGCACATCGAACTCAAAGTGGCCGATCTGTCCCTGTTCATTCCTGGCCGAGCCGTGACCGCTGGCGCGCACCACGACATCGGCGTGCGCTGAAGTCGCGATCATCAGGGCAAAGGCGCCCGCGACGCCCAGCGTACGCATCATCCGTCCGTTCATTCCCTTCCTCCCCATTACTTCCGGTATATGGCTGACGCCCCATCCGGAGTTCGTACCGGAATAGACGGAGAAGCACGGGAGGAGTTCAATCCGTCGGCAGCAAATGCCGAGTGGATCCGGCGGGTAGACCAGGAAGAAGCTCGGAGGCGGAACCTCAACGCCCTGGCCCAGCGATCGATACCGGAACGAAAGGTCCTGGGCGCCGAGGAGGGTCGGGACCTGCTGCTCCAGGGACGAGCCGGAAACAGAGCCGAACCGCCCTCCGTACGTGCCGCTGTAGACGAAAACCCCCGCGGTCATGACCGTATCCCAGGATGTGTCGCCGGACTGGGACCAGCCTGTGAAATCGCCCGTCTCGAAGCCGCCGTTGACGACCTGGCCCGAGAACGATAGGGGATATCGTGCGAGGAGAACGCCCAACAGGGCGCCGACGTAGGATCCCATGGCGTACGCCTCGCTAGCGCCTCGGGATAAGCCGAGGGTATTGCTGTGCCGCCGGAGCCGCCGGCGATGTTGTTGACGGCTACCGTTTCGTCACGTTCAACTCATCCCATGTCTTACCCGCTGCATCGATCGCCCGCAGGTGCGCTCCGCGGTCGTTGATCTGGATCACATGGCAGACCGGCACGATGGGCGCGGTTTTTACGATCGCCCATGGCGGCGGAGGCGTGACGCCGGGGCCCTGACCCACCGACACCGTCATCAGATAGATCGTGCCGTCCGCAGGATCCGACACCACCTTCCCGCCCCGGACCGGATGGGACCGCTCCAGCTGGTGCACGTGGCCGCTGAGGACGAAATCGACATGGTACCGATCGAATAGGGTGCACCATTCCTGACGGATGTCGGGATAGTCCTCATCGGTGGAATAGGGAGGGAAGTGGAAGAGCGCGAGCTTCCATCGTGCATTGCTCGAACGGAGCACACCCTCGAGCCATCCGGTCTGGGCCGCGATGTCCTCGGTGCAATCCAGGATGACGAAGAGCGTATTCGCGTAGGTGAACGCGTAGGACCGCTCCGGCGCGATGGTGCGTGCGCCGTTTCTCGGCAGGGCGAAATGGCTCAGGAACAGGTCGGCGCCGAGGCCGTCGATCGTGTCATGGTTGCCCATGGTAGGCACGATCGGCCGGCGCTTGGCGAACGCCTCGGTATGGGCGAAGAACAGGTCCCAGTCATCCCGAAACTGGCCGGTGCCCACGAGATCGCCGGTGATCGCGGCGAAGGCGATACCGGGATCGATCAGGAGCGCCCGCTCAAGCAGACGAGCGGTGTCGGCTTTGCTGTGGGTATCGCTGAGCCAGACGAAGGAGACCGACGTCCCGGCGGCCGGGGCCGTTCGGAAGGACTCGAACGGGCCGGCCGGGACGGGGCCGATCCGGTACTCATACGCCGTATCGGGGCGGAGGCCGGCCAACGTCGCGGTGTGGAGCCGCACCTCGGGATCGTTCAGGATTCGATGGTCGGCCACCATGACGTTTGAGGCCTCCGTTCTGCTCCACGAACGATCTCCCGCGCGCCTCCATTCGACCCAGCCCTCCCGGGCGGCGGGCGAGGTTCTCCACTGGATGGCGACGCTGGTCTTCGGGTCGTCGGGCCAGGTGAGCGCGACGCCGGAGGGGCGGAGCGTCGACGGCAGAGCGGTCTGACGGAAACCGCCGACGAAGTGCGCCTCCCGCGCGCGCCCCCGGATCGTCGGCAGGAGAACCTGCCCGTCGAGCTCCTTCGGCACGTCCACCAGCGTCAGGTCGGACCAATCGTGGTACATAGAGGCGCCTTTGCGCATCACGCTCTGGCCGTGGAGGGCGGGCACGATATCGGTGACCCGGGGCTGTCGCCCTCCTCCCTGCGGTCCGACCGAGACGAAATAGTGCACGCGATGCCTGTTGAAGCAGTTGATGCCCAGCCCGACGGAGCCCGCCGGGAACTGCTTCTGCCAGACCTCGTACTCGTACTCCTGGCTCCGGACTTTGAGCGGCGTTAGCTTGAAACCTCTGGTTTTGAGCCAGAAGGGCGGTTCCTCCTGACCCGTGTGCCGCATGATGGAAACCGTCGCCGGCGCATCGACCCGGAAGGTCCAGTAGCGATTGGCGAGGACACTGCGATCGTCGTCGGTGATGAAGCGCTCCACCGTGGCGCGATCCATGGCGAGCATCTGCGCATGGCTCAGGCTCTGGCGCATCCGCGTGATGATCCGCTGGACCGTGCCGCCGATGGGGCTCCAGTCGGCCCGCTGCGCTGCCGGACGCGCTGCGAGCGGATCCGCGGACGACGCGCCGATCCCGAGGGTTGCAGAGGCCGCCAGCACGGCGGCTAGGTGACGCATCGAAGGGGTCATGGCTGCCTCATCATTGGGTTCGCGGTCGTTCAAGGCCGTATCGTGAAGGCGGTTGGTATGGGCCCGATCGGCGCGCGTGCAGGCGTCGTTCGGCTCACTTCTTCGGCATTGTGAACGCGCTGTCGGGGATCGCGACGTTGGTTTTGACCGACTTGATCCGCATGGTAATCACCAATCGACCCTCGGGCGTCTTCATGTTCTGGCGGACGACGAAGGGGATCAGCGCTCCCTTCACGGTCCGGTAGTCGGACGGATATACCTCGATCGGCACGGGTCCGCCGGCCGTCTCGGTGACCATATCGGTACGCACCAGGCGAAAGGTCTTCGTGTCGTGGTATTCGAGCGTAACGCGGCCGACCGCCGGGGAGAGACGGATGACAAAGGCGTCCCGCCCGTTCACCTTGCGCACGCCCACGAGCTCCCACTTGCGATAGAGCTTGCGCCATTGGAGGTGGGAGTCCATGACCGCCGCTCGCTTCACGCCCGCCAGCTCCGCGCCTTCGAGCTTCCGCAGGCCCTGCGACGGGTCGTGCGACCATCCGGTCTTGCCGTCGTAGCCCTGCCGGATCACGCCCATGCCCTTCATGGTATGGGCGATGACGAACTTGCCGGGGCGCTGGTATTTGAGGACGAACGTGCCGCGCATGGATCCGTCCTGCGACGCCATCGTCCCTTCGACCACGCTGTTCTGGATTGCGGCCCATGCCGCTCTGGACCCGAGCGCCGCGGCGCCCCGGTCCATGATCCGCTCGGCGGTGAGCCGCACCTTGCTTGCGGCCTTCTTGGTCTGGGACAGGGCGGGCATGGCGGCAAGGGCCAGCACGAGAGCGAGGGCTATTCTGGGCATCGTAGGCCTCCCGATGGATTCAGTGGATCTCCCTCCAGTATGGCACGCGCTGCGCGGCATCGAGCGGCGGGCCGCGCTGCGGGATTACGGTCCGATCATGGTCCCGATGCCAGAATCGGTGAACACCTCGATGAGCAGCGCATGGGGCACCCGGCCATCGATGAGATGGGCTCGCGGGACGCCGGCCTCGAGCGCCATCAGGCAGGCTTCGAGTTTCGGGATCATCCCCCGGTCCGCCGCCCCCGATGCGAGCATACCGCGCGCCCCGTCGGCGTCCATTTCCGAGATGAGGCTGTCCGGATCGTCCGCGCGGCTCCGGAGGCCTTCGATGTCGGTGAGGAGGATCAGTTTCTCGGCCCCCACGGCGGCGGCGACGGCTCCTGCGGCGTGATCGGCATTGACGTTATAGGTGGCCCCGTCGTCTCCGATGGCCACCGAGCAGAGGACCGGCACATAGCCCTGGTCGGCGAGAAGCCGGAGAAGATCGGGCTGGACCCGGGTGATCTCCCCGACGAAGCCGAGATCGCCGTCGTCCGACTGCAGTTTGCGGGCCATGAGGAGGTTCGCGTCCTTGCCGCTCAGCCCGACCGCTCGCGCGCCGTGGGCATTGAGCAGCGCGACGATGCCCTTGTTGGTTTTGCCGGCAAGGGCCATCTCCACGATCTCCATCGTCGGCGCGTCCGTGACGCGCAGGCCCCGGACGAAGGTCGGTTCGTGCCCGAGACGCCCCATGAGATTGCTGATCTCGGGTCCGCCTCCGTGCACGAGGATCGGACGGATGCCGACGTAGTGGAGCAGCGCGACATCCTGCATCACCATCGCCTTGAGCGCCTCGCTGGTCATGGCGTTGCCGCCGTACTTGATCACAAGCGTGCGGCCGTAGAACTGCCGGATGTACGGGAGGGCCTCGACGAGCGTTGCCGCGCGCGCCGCGGCGGAGCCTATCCCCCGATCGTCGGACATCACGCGCCTCTCTGTTTGCTCATTGCTGCCCATGCCGTGCCCTCCGTGGCGGTGTCGTCCGGTTGTTATAGCAGACATCCCGCCCTCATACCCATGCGGGCGCGAGGTCGGCCCTCCACCGCCGGGTCAGGGCCGGCCGGAGAATGACGGACGACGGTTCTTCGAGAACCACTCGCGGAGGAGCTTCTCTCTTGACGTCGGCTCTGTCGCCTTCTGGTGGTTCCCCTTCTCAGGCCCGTGTTCGACGCTCCAGCCGTCCCATTCCCGGAAGGCATGGTAGGACCAATCCCAGCCGAGTTCCTCCATCACTTCGATCAGGTCCCGAAGGTACCGGTACGCGCTGTCGTCCGGGGCCCAACGGATGGCGGAGAACTCGCCGACGTAGATCTGGACGTTGTAGGCCTTCTGGAACTGCACCGCCGGTTCCAGCGCCTTGCGGATCGCCGCTCTGTCCCACATCACGCCTCGAATCGCACCGGGATAACGGACCGCCGGGCCCGGCGCGAAGACGTTCTGATGGGTGAACTCGTGGGGGCGATACATGTGCACGCTGTAGACTACGTTGGACGCGGATATCGGCCGAAACCATGCGAGGCCTGCGGGCTCACCGCCGAGCGTCGGTTCCACGATGAGCGTGCGCGATGGGTCGATGCGTCGGATCGCGCGCGCCGTCCGCTCGACGAGCGCATGCCAGTTGTCGCACGTTCCATCCCACGCGTTCTCGACCGGCTCGTTGGCAAGATCGAATCCCCAGATCGTCCGGTTCCCTTTGTATCGGCGGGCCATCCCTTCCCACGCACGGACGAACTGGTCCTGAGCAGCCCGATCGGTGAACAGACCGCTATCGGAGCCGGCGTAGCCGCCTGCAGTGCCCCGCCCGCCGGGCGGCGAATGGAGATCGAGCGCGATGTAGAGCCCGTACTTTCTGCAGAGCGGGAGCATCGCATCGAGACGCTGCAGCTCCTCCTCCAGCCACCGATCCCAGTCATCAGCGCTAATCGACCTGCCGGAAGGAGCAGGATACGTAAGCTGCCAGCGGACGAGGTTCGCCTTCCAGACCACGCCGAGCGTTCGGAGATCCTCCTCCGTGACGGTTTTCGGGTTGATCATCGCCCCGCGAAGCCGGGGAAGATCGTGGCCCCTGTAGCGTCGTCGGGCAGGCGGCGGCGGAGGGCCTTCCGGGAGCTGCGGCACGCTGACGCGTACATCGTCGAACCAGACCTCGCCCGTGACCAGCTCCAAACCGAGATGGAGGTTGATCTTCTCGGCGTCGTCCGGTACGCGGACGGTGAAACGGACCGGTCGCCAGTCGAAGCTCCCGGTACCCAGATCCGCCTGCGGCCACATGGAGCCGGACGGAGCCTCGATCGCCAGCATCACCTTGATGCCGTTCCAGGTGTTCGGCTTCTCCGAGACGTCTGAAGCTCGCACCCAGGCGGCGCACAGCAGCGTGTGCCCCCTCAGGGCTCGCGCATCCAGCGGGCGGAACAGAGTCGAACCTCTCTCCTCGCCCGGTTTCCTGACGACATGGATCGACTGCCCTCCGGAACGTCCGGGGACGATCGAGGCGGGCCCGATCCAGCCTGCGAGCGGTTCAGCGCCTTCGAAACCGGTCTCGTACAGGATCGAGCCCAGCTGCAAGGCGGATTGCGCTTCGTCCGGCGCGCCGCTCGCGTCGACGGCCACAACGCCGATGCCCAGAAGAACCGCCGCGAGAAACCGTAGGAGGATCATGGTGTCGATACGCCCATTATAACGGCCTCCGACGAACAAACGGAGCCTCAGAAAACGGCGCGTCTCAGCATCGAGACCCCGCGGTCCGCTCTCCGCGAGGCCGACCTCCGGATCGGCCAGGCCATGGCCCGGCCGTCGGAGCGGCGGACCGCAGCCTGGCTGTCGGTATGTGGGGTCAGGCCGTGCGGCGGCGGCGTCTCC
>JABWBA010000078.1 GCA_013360745.1 Chthonomonadales bacterium
CAGATCCATCGGGTAGAGCATTAGAACGTCGACATCCCGGTGCTGCATATCCTGAACGAGGCCCCAGAGGGGCGAGCCAGCCGCGCCGAACGTATTGACCAGCGCCATTCGTCGATGCGATACGGCATCGGGCATGCCCCAGTGCGCCCCGTACGAATAGGGAACGTCGTTCAGAATGCCGGTGGAGCAAGCCAGCGCGAGGCCCACGTAGTTGCGGTCCAACCAGCCGCATTCGGCGTGATCGTTGCCGTTGCCGGTCAGGAAATCGCCCCATTTGAAGTAGTCGTAACAGGCTGAAGCCGCTTGATGGACTGTATTGGACCAGACAAAGTTGCTCGTGTATTCGTAGGCGTGCCGGTACATTCGATCCGAGCCGGTCCTCCACCGATCGATGGTCGGGCTTTCCGCCCACGTCGCATGCGCTCGCGATTCCAGCCTATGGCCCGCGAGTTTTTCTGCATAACGCTTCGCATCGACGAAGAGATCGGTCACTCCATCCTGCAGGAGGCGGTAGTAACGCGCTCGAAACAGCGCGGTCCGACGAATGTCCTCCGGGCTGGAGCCGAACACATGCATCACGCCGTCCTTCGCGGTCACATTCGAGGCCCAATCCTCCTGACCGTAAGCGAAGTAGACCATATACTTCGCGAGGTCGGAGTACTCGGCGCCATAGCGCTCCGCGTAGAGCCGGGAGAGGGAGGGTGTGACATATCGCATCGCGAACTCGCCGTTGTCGTGATGCCCGAAGTAGTTCCAGTCCTGCTGGATATGCATTTCGTCGGCGTACAGGCCGTTGAGCTTGACTCCGGCGGCTGCGTACTTGTCCAGCAAGCGTTTCATATAGGGGAGTGCGTCAGGGCTGAAGTAATCCATCTCAGGAGTCCGGTACTCCTGGACTGCAAGGATGCGGTTATGCGAAGCGAGGTCGGTTCGGCCTTCACCGCGCACCAGGATTCGATGCATCGGACTATCCGGCTTCTCCCCGTCCATTGGTGTCACGATGGCTGTATCGCTGATCTCAACGATGGACTCTGGCGGCACCACCCGGTAGGATGTGCCCGAGACCTCCGATTCCCGGAAGGCAAAGACGCGGACGCGCGTGGGGGTTACGGTTACGACGCCCTTGTTGTGCGCCCATCGATTCTGCCTCCACATCTGCACCGCATAAGCCCCGGTTGTCGGATCCCGGTACCCCTTCCGATACTGGAGCCAGATCCCGGACTGCCCGGACTGCTTACTGTAGGCCGGTCCTAGCTCCAACGGGCTGAGGAGACTCAGCTCAAGGCCGATGCCGTACTGTTGGGCGAACTTGCTGATCGCGGCGATGCGCTCGATATACTCATCCATGTCCGGGGTTAGCTCGCGAGGACGGTTCTGGCCCGGTCGATACTGACTGAAGAAATGATCGAACGCAAGGATAAGCGTCCGGTGGCCCGCGGCTTGAGCGCGTTCGCAGAGTTGGCGGAGGCTGGCTTCCTGCTTATCGAACGTGAGGGAGAGATTCAGCACACGATCAGGATCCGACAGATCCTTCAAGTCTTGATCGCTGACGAGGATCACGTGCGCCCGTCCGATCTGAAAGGCCCACGGGCCCGGAAAGGAGACGAGATCGCCGCGGTACAGCTGCTCCGGCTCACGGATGTCCATAGTTCGCTTCTCCTGTGAGATCGCCACCGGGGCGGACGATGCCAGCGCTAGCGCAAAGGCCGTAACGGCCGCGATTGGTGTCATAGGTCCTCCCATGGGATCGTTCGCCGTACCCCGG
The DNA here is from genome assembly GCA_013360745.1 of Chthonomonadales bacterium. GTDB lineage: Bacteria > Armatimonadota > Chthonomonadetes > Chthonomonadales > CAJBBX01 > JABWBA01. Next base: position 1,766 of record JABWBA010000078.1, read on the forward strand.
GCAACTCCTCTATTGCGAGCGGGCCGAGCCGGTCCGTCGCGCCGATCTAGCTATGGCAGGCGGAGTCCGATGCGGGCGGTCTGCGATTCGGGCTCAGCGCTGCGAGGAGGTTGCTTCGTGCCCCGACGGGAGTGCATTCCGGGTTCGACAGGTATCATATCTAACTGCGCACTCGTATACCGATTGTGGCGACGGCGTCCGTGCGTGGCGGGCTGAGTCCGATGCGCGAGCGTGATCGGGCCGAGCTCGATGGCTGAGGGCGGGGAACTTCCGGGCGACAGCCGTTGTAGCGCTCAGTACGACCACGACCCGATTGTGCGTGAGTGTCATGGATTCGTTCCGTGCAGCGCTCTGGAAGGAAGGAGCCGCTTACGATCGGCCGGTGTGTGGATGCACCGCTGCACAGACAACGCTAACCTCAGGAACGGCGTCTCCGTTGGAGCGAACCCGGGAGGATTCTGGAGCGCCCATGAAGTTCAGACTCACAATCAAGGGAATGGCCGTCACCGGGACCGGGGTGTCCACCCGGGTCCGGGACGCCTCGACGATCGTCGGCCCGCTCGTAGCGCCGCGCCCTCCGAGTCACGTCGTCGATTCCACAATATCGGTACCTTGATCCGGCCTCGCTCGTCGCCGATATCGTGGCGCTGGGCGCTCGTCTTCTATGGCATTATCCTGAGCCTTGGCCTCGCAGCAGCGAACGCGGGCGCTCAGGAACAACGTACTCCGCGTGTCTATTCGCTGGCCGGAGAGTGGGGCGTCATGCTCGACGCCGCAGACACCGGGGTGCGTGATCGCATATGGCAGACGAAGCTCCCGGACAAAATCCGACTGCCGGGGACGACGGATACGGGCCATCTCGGAGCGCCCAATCAGCGACCTCCGAGCCCGGGCAGGCTCGATCGCCTGTTTGAGTTTTCCGGGCCAGTATGGTACCAGCGTGAGGTCACCATCCCCTATGCGTGGCGGCGAAGGCGCATCACGCTCTTTCTGGAACGGTGCCAGTGGGAAACGAAGCTCTGGCTGGACGGAACGTATATCGGCGCGCGGGACAGTCTATCGACCCCGCACGTGTACGATATCACGCGATACGCATCTCCCGGCCGTCACACCCTTACGCTCCGAGTGGACAATCGGATGAAGGTGAACATCGGCTGGTGGGCCAGCGCGATCTCCAATGAGGCGCAGACCAACTGGAACGGCATCATCGGGAGGATAGAGCTTCAGGGTACGGCGCGGGTCTGGATCGAGGAGATCCGCACCGTTCCCGATCGATCTGCAGGATCCGTCCTCGTTCGAGCGCGGATCGGCAACATCGTCGAGAAAGACGTTACGGTGGATCTGGTTCACACGGCCTCGCTCTCGGGCGCCGAAGACGTACGCTCCGTAACGGTACGAGGGCGCTGTCCGCCGGGTATGCACTGGATCGAGGGCCGCTTGCCGATCGGTCCGAACGCGGACTGGAGCGAGTTTACCCCGAGGGTGTGGAGTCTGCAGGTGCATATGAAGGCGACCGACGGGGTTACGACCTGGGTGCACGACGCCGCGACGAGCTTTGGAATGCGGACGATCGAGACCGATGGCCAGCGAATCCTGGTGAACGGACGACGGGTTTTTCTGCGGGGCACGGTCGAGCGATGCGTCTTTCCGCTGACGGGCTTCCCGCCGATGGACGTGGAGCCCTGGCGCCGTCTCTTTGCCGTGGCCGGTTCCTACGGATTGAATCATATCCGATTCCATTCGTGGTGCCCTCCAGAAGCGGCATTTCGTGCGGCGGATGAAGCCGGGTTCCTTCTGCAGATCGAGGCGCCGGCATGGGTCGCAGATATCGGCAAGGATCCTCCCCGAGACGCCTTCCTGAGGGAGGAAATGGTTCGGATCCTCGATACCTACGGCAATCATCCATCTTTCGGACTGTTCTGCTTAGGTAATGAGTTGAGCGGCGATCCGGCGTTTCTGCAGCGTCTGGTTCGCGCCGGTATCGACCGTGACCCCAGACGGCTGTACACCTCCTCGACAGCGTTCTCGTTCGGCGCTCTGGATCAATACAACGTCGCAGCCATGGGCAGCGCGCTATCCGACGGCACTCGCTATGACTTCCGGGACGTTGTTGCGACATTCGCCCATCCGACGATCGCATATAGGGTCGGCGAATGGTCCGTCTATCCCGATCTCAAGGGTATAGGTAAGTACACCGGTACGTTACGCGCCGGATATCTGCTGACGATACAGGAGAGCCTGGGCGAACACGGCCTCTTGCCCCTCGCCGCTTCCTTTACACAGGCGACGGGCAAAGCGGTGCTCGCGCTGTATAAGCAGGATATCGAAGCGCAGCTCAGAACGCCGAACCAATCGGGTTTCCAGCTTCAGGATCTCCACGACTACCCGGGGCATGGCCTGTCCAGCGTCGGGATGCTCGACTCGTTCTGGGATCCCAAAGGATTCGTTACTGCCGATGAGTTCCGACGCTTTTGCGGTCCGACCACACCCCTGGTGCGGCTTTCCAGACGGACCTATCGATCGTCGGAATCCCTCGCGGCTGATATCGAGGTCGCCCACTACGGTCCTGAGGATCTGAGCGACGTGACCGTGCAATGGGGTCTGGCGACACGAGACGGTACGGTGATCGGATCTGGTGCGCTGCACGTTGATCGGATCCCGACCGGTGCGCTCACGACGATTGGCAGGATCGAAACACCTCTGAAGGCCGTGCAGAGCCCAGCATCGGCGACGCTGACGGTCTCGCTGGAAGGGCGAAGCGTATCCAACGCGTGGAATCTGTGGATCTATCCTTCCGAACCAAAGCTGCGGCCGGAGAACCTGATGATCGCCCGCGCCTGGCATCAGGGTGTGGCCGACGCGCTCCAGCAAGGCAAGGCGGTGCTGCTCTTGACGCCGTACGCGTCGCTGCGCCGGAGTCTGCCCGGTTCGTTCACGCCTGTGGTCGGCAGCCCGCTCCTCAATCCAGGCGGCGCCCTTACCATGAGCCTTCTGTGCGATCCGAACCATCCGGCGCTGGCGGGTTTTCCAACCGAGGCGTGGACCGATTGGCAGTGGCGCGATATTCTCTCGAGAGCCCGAAGCGCCGTACTGCCGGATACGGGCGTTGCGCTGCAGCCGATCGTCCGGATCGTGGATAACTTCACGCGGAATCTCAATCTGGCTCTATTGTTCGAGGCACGAGTGGGATCGGGCAAGCTCCTCGTGTGCACCTCAGATCTGGAGACGCAGGCCGATGGCCGTCCCGCCGCTGCCGCCCTCCTCAACAGCCTGATCGCCTACGCGGCATCCGATCGATTCGCGCCGAAGGTGGAACTGACGCCTGCGGATATATCCGCTCTCTTCGTCGATCCGACCTCCGATCCGGTCCGTTCCCGATATCGGCCGGATTCCGTTCGGGCTGAGCTTCATGCTCGTGCCGCAACCAACGTCAGCGTCGGCGCACGAGCGGCATGGATACCCGGGGCCGATACGGTGTTCGTTCGAATGATCGGTTTTGATTATTCGATCGAGGGGGAAACCTGGCGGGGCGAAACGGACTCTGTATGGACGGAGAACACGCGTCTCGTCATCAACCTTACGGTGCCGAGCGGCTTCAGCGGGTTCGTGTCGATCCATCTTCTCGATGCCACGCGGGAAGGGCGGAGTTCGCAGGTGGAGATCGACGGTCGGCTTGCCGAGACGGTGACCGACTACGGCCCGGAAGGAGTCTGGCTGCGACTGGCCGTCGGACCGACGGAGACGGAGGACGGCCGAATCGTTGTGACCCTGCGTCCTGAGGGCGTCAGCGATATGGTCTCCGAGCTGCTGGTCACACCTCGTCAGTCGGGCACGATGGTCAGGGAACCTCGTAATCCAGCGCTAGCGAAGCGGCCCTGATGGGATTGATGTAGTCGCGAACGGCGGCCACATGGTCCGGGTGGGGCAGATAGGCCTCAAGGGCGGCTCGGTTGACGAAACGCACCACGACGCCCGCCTGATAGCCCTGCGATCGGTCTGTGAAGTTCGGCCCGCACGTTAGTTCCACGATGCCCGGAATGAGATCCGGCAGCTGGCGAAGAGCGCCGAACGCGGCGTCAATCTGATCTTGACGAGCGTCCTCGTTCCAGCGAAACAAGACGACGTGGATGACTTTGGCCATACGACACTCCTTATGGTGCAGCGAGCCCGATGCGCCATTCGATGGATGCGCCCGATAAGCCCGGGCCGCCGTAGCGCAACGGACCATCGTACCTCAGGCCGAGGGCGGTTGGTTTCGCTCCGTGCTCGGCTCGGACGCGCTGGCGCAGGATCGCAGGCGCCGCGATCATGCATCCTCCTTCGGCGCGTACTCGCGCAGCGTGAACACCGCCATCGCGAGAAGACACGCGATGACGCTGACGCTCGGAAGGACGATCCACGCAATATGCGACGCGACGCTCTCCGGGTTGAGTGCGGTGAAGAGGGCCATCGATCCCGGAGTGCTCGTTTCGGGCCGCGCATGGGGCGCAAGCGCCCGCAGATAGGTCATCAGCGAGATGAGCTTGAAGTTGCCGGGCAGCAAAGAGACCCACGACTCCCAACCGAAGGCCAGAAAGAGTCCGACGATCAGAGCACGATTGAGGAGGGTTGCCAGCAAAAGGGAGATGGCGCCATAGGCTAGAGCGCCGATCGGCAGCACCAGCATGTCCCGCGGGGCCTGGCTCATTGAGCGCCTGCTTCGAATCAGCAAATCCGGATAGGCCGCCTCGAGGAGCCAGCGGTTGAGGGTAGCCAGCCCGTCTCCTCGTGGGCGCTCGCTGGCAAGCTGGCGGGCGTCCTCGGGAAGGCGTGTGCTGGCGAAGCGATCCGCGTTGTAGAATCGCCGATCCCGCTCGATGACGCGGTTCAGGTCGTTGATGACGCCCTGTACCAGTCCACGTCGCGGTTGGGTGGCTGGGTCCCAGGCATCGAGCCCCTCACCGCTTCGCAGGGACAGGCTGTTGCGGAGGTATTCAGATACCGGATCGATCGGGTACTGCAGCTGTTCGAGAAGCGCTTTCGGGTTCTTGATCGCCTCAGGATAGAGTCGGGCCTGGCCCGATGAGCTGCCGGGTTCGTAGGTAACCGTAGCGAGGATGCCGATCGCGACTACCGTGGTGGCGCTAACGAGGGTCCAGGCCGCAGCGAACTTGGCAAGCAGGATGCGCGATCGCGCGATGGGGCGAGTGAGCAGATATACGATCGTACGCTGTTCCATTTCCTGCGAGATCACGCCTGTGCAGAAGACGACCGATAGGATCGGCAGTACGAAGCCGAAGACCAGGAGCGAGGCGAACGCGCCGTAGATCGCAGCGCCGTCGAACTCCGAGGCGGAGGACAGACGAATCGTCAGTGCGATGGCGGCTGGGGCCGCCATGAGCAGTATGGCTACACTGACCCGGCGTATGCGAAGCAGGTCACGGAGGGCGATTCGGTACAGGAGCCACTCGAGCATAGCGCTCACCCTATCCCTTCACCAGGTACCGAAACACCGCTTCGAGGTTGTTGTCCGGCGATTCGAATGAGGTGATCCGGAAGCCGTCTTTCATCGTTATATCGGGCAGGATGCTGTAGAACTCGTCGGGCTCGCGGGTCTCGATCTCCACAAAGTCGGGCGTATCAGGATCGAGCCGAGCGCTGATCACGCAGGCGAGATCGAGCAATCGTTTGGCGAGGGTTCGGCTGTTCTCGGCGTGGATCGCGATCCGATGCGGATGGGCATCGATCAGGGCCCGGATCTCGTAGATGTCGCCCATGGCGCGAAGACGCCCCCGGTCCATCAACAGGATGTTCCTCGTCATCTGCTCCACTTCGTAGAGTATATGGCTGGAGACGAGGACGGTTTTGCCCTTCTGGGCTTGCTGAACGAACAGATCCGTCATCTCGCGCCGTCCTACGGGGTCGAGGCCGTTGAGCGGCTCGTCCAGCACGAGCAGATCCGGATCATGGAGAATGGCCTGCGCGATCTTGATACGCTGGCGCATGCCTTTCGAATATCCTCCGATTCGACTATCCGCCGCGTGCTCCATGCGGACCGCAGCGATCGCCTCATCGGCCCGGTCGGCGACCGTGGACCGTGGAAGGTTCGCCATCAAACCAAGCATCCGGACGAACTGGCGTCCGGTCATCTCCTCGTAGCAACTCTCGATCTCCGGACAGTAGCCCAGGCGACGGTACACTCGACGATTCGCGAATGGCGCCTCTCCGTAGACGGCGATCCTCCCTGTGGTTGGCCGGAGCTGGCCGGTGATCAGCTTCATGAGGGTGGACTTTCCGGCTCCGTTAGGCCCGAGCAGCGCGGTCAGGCCGGGTTGGATCGCACAGGTGATATCGTTCACCCCGATCACCTGTCCGTACCAGCGGGATACGCGGTTCAGGCCGATCATCCTGTAACGACCTCGACCGCTCGGATCCTGAGCCTGGCGGCGAGGAGCCCGACAGCGATCAATACGCCCAGAGCGGTTCCCATGATCCAGCCGTTGGGAGCGCGCAGGGTGACACCGCTCATCGGACCCTGACCCATGTTTGGGATGCTCAGGGCCACGCCGTAGATGTTCCACGCCACCCCCTTGATCACGCCGCTGATGGAGGCGTGCTGGATCACGCTGCCGAGCGGCATCGATCCGTTCTGGATGGCCCGAAAGAAGAGAACGCCCCACAGGATCCCGGCGATCGCCGACGTAGCAATATAGATGCCGGCGCTGATTGCCGCGGAGACCATCGTGCTCCGACACCAGGCTGAAATCCCTACGAAGAGGCTCGCAAGGCCCGCTGCCGTGGCGCCGGATGCTGCGACGATCCGGAAGATCAGCCATGGCTCATGCCGGACGATGCCCTCCGACCAGAAGGCAAGTATGCAGTAACAGTACAGAAGAAGCGCCGGAAGGAACGCGGAGATAAATACGAGGGCGAAGACCCCTGCCCATTTACCGAGCAGATAATCCGTCTTGGTGATCGGTTTCGCCAGATAGACCTGGAGGGCGTGGGCGCGGTTGTCGCCGGCGATGCTCGGGGCGCCGACCACCAGCCCGATCACCATCAACCAGAACAGGCTGCCGTCATAGGCCTGGAAGAACGATGTGGCGAAGCGATCCTGTTGCGAAGTCTGGAACATCATCCGACGAAAATCGGATCCGAACCTGCTCTCCAGGAACAACATCAAACCCCAGAACCCGTAGGAGCTCGACGCCAGGAGGAACAGAAGCCAGAACCACCACTTCCGAATTGTGCCCCGTATCGCGAGCAACGCGACGATCCACCATCGAACCGCCCGAGTGCGAAGCGGACCATCGTAATGGCGGTAGGAGAGATCCGCGATCGGATTGACGGCAGAGGCGCCGCCCGGCGGATCGACCGTCGGCGCCTGAGACGTGCTCATGAAACGGCCTCCATGAAGATGTCTTCCAGGGAACGTCGGGCCGGTCGGATCGCCCGTATCTGCGCGCCCGTAGATTGGGCCATCGCCAGCAGGGCTCGGGTCGGATCTGTGGTCGTCGAGGGCAGCGCCACACGGCACCGCGACCCGATGCTCGAGCTCACGGTCCCGCCTTCTCTCGCGACGAGGTCGAGGAAGGCCTGCGACGGTTCGCGGAGCTCCACGTCGACGTGCACTCCCGCCAGCTTGCGGAGATCCTCGACGGAGCCCTCGGTGGCGATACGGCCGTCGCGCATCACCACGACCCTGTCGCAGGTCTGTTCCACATCCGGCAACAGATGGGAACATACGACGACGTGGATCCCCTTGCCGTGGGAGATGTCGCGGATCAAGCGGAGCATCTCCGTGCGCCCTTCGGGATCGAGACCGTTAGTAGGTTCGTCGAGAAACAGAAGGCGAGGGCCGTGGACGAGCGCCTGCGCGAGCTTGATCCGCTGCTTCATACCCGTGGAATAGGTCTCAACAAACCGGTAGCGGGCCTCGCCCAGCCCGCAATACTCCAATACCTCGTGGGCGCGGCGGAGCGCGTGGTTGCCAGGCATCCCGCACAGCTCCCCAACATAGGCGATATAGGTGACCGCATTCATACCGGGTATATGGCAGTCCAGCTCCGGCATGAGGCCTATACGCTGACGAATCTGAAGGCTTGCCGTTCGGGTGTCCAGGCCCAGCACCGAGGCATCGCCGTGCACAGGGGACAGGAATCCGAGCCAGGTTTTGAGGAGGGTGGTCTTGCCGGCGCCGTTCGGGCCGAGAAGGCCTACGCTGCCTTCGGGCAGCACAACGCTGAAATCGCTCAGCACGGTCTTTGGCCCATACCGTACCGTCAGAGATGAAGCCGTCGCTATAGGCACTGCATCACTCTCATATCTGCACCTCTCTGTAGACGGACGTCATGGACGGTTGGTTTTGTCGACAACGATCATCGCTGCATCTCCCTCAGAATATCTGCATATTGCTCAGCGACGGCTCGGCGTCTGACTTTGAGTGTTGGGGTCAGCTCGCCGGTCTCGATCGAGAAAGGCCGTCCGATAAGCGCGAAACGGCGGATGCGCTCGAAGTCGGCAAGCTCCTCGGATTGTTGCGCGATCTCCGCTTTGATAAGCCCATGCAGGTCGGGCGAATCGCAGAGTGCGCCATTGTCCCATCCGACTTGGATCCCACGAGCGGCGGCCCAGGCTTCTACGGGTTCCCGCGCGGGCAGGATCAGGGCGACAACCACTGCCTGTCCGTCGCCGAACAATACGGCCTCCGCGATATACGGGCTCTCCTTGAGGCGGGCCTCGATGGGCTGGGGAGCCACGTTCTTACCGTTCGCAAGGACGATGATATCCTTGATTCGTTCCGTAATCGTAATCCGATCATCGGTATCGATCGCGCCGATGTCACCGGTATGGAACCAGCCATCCGCATCGATGACGTGGGCGGTCTCCTCCGGCAGGTTGTGATAGCCCCTCATCATGCTCGGGCCCCGAGCAAGGATCTCTCCATCCGAGCCCAAACGGACCTCGACGCCCGGCAGCGGCGTGCCGACGGAGCCAATGCGCGCCGTTTCCGGACGATTGATCGAGATCACCGGAAACTCGGTGAGCCCATAACCTTCCAGGATCCGAACTCCGATCGATTCGAAAAAGAAACCGGTTTCGGGGCTCAAGGGCGCGCCTCCGGAGACTAGAAAGCGTACGCGCCCGCCGGTAGCCCTCTGGCGTATCTTATGTAGCACTAGCCGATCCGCCACCGGCGTCAGTACCCGATCGACCAGCGCAAGGGACGCCCCGTCGAGGCGGCGTTTGGCCGCTCGCCTTCCGATGGCGAGGGCCCAGTGCGCGATCCGACGGGGCACGGGCCGCAGACGGGTGAGTGTGTCGGTTACCCGCTCACGTACGGTGTCGTACAGGCGAGGAACGCAGATGAACGCGGTCGGTTGGACCTCGGCGATCTCACCCGCCACGGCAAACGGTCCCTGCGAGTAGACAATCTCGGCGCCCACGGATAGGGGAAGATAGTAGCCGCCCACCCGCTCGACGACGTGGCACAGCGGAAGGAACGATAGAAAGACATCGCGCTGGTCGATGGTGACGAACTGAAGCGCGGCCTCGGTGGTATAGAGGAGCGCTCGATGGGACAGCATCGCCCCTTTGGGCGCTCCCGTAGTGCCCGATGTATAGATGAACGTCGCGATATCATCGGGCGAGACCGACCGTTCGGCTTCATCCAGCGCTGCGTCGTGATGGGCATCCGAACGGGGCTGGCCGAGCATGTCGGCGACGGTTGGGATGCCAGAGGACTCGTGGCCGTCGATCATCGCGACCGTCAAGCGTTCCATGGTCGGATCGAGCTTGGCGAGCTGCCGGTGGTCCTCAACGATGATCATCGTTGCGCCGGAATCGCTAAGATAATGACGAACCTGGGCGGCTGGAAGGGTGTGGTAGATGGGAACTGTGACTGCGCCCAGAGCCTGGATGGCGAGGTCGCACACGGCCCACTCCGGTCGGTTGTAGGACAGGATCGCAACCCGATCGCCGCGACGAACTCCCAGGGCATCCAGACTGGCTCTTAGGGCGCGGGCCTGCTTCAGAAGCTCGCAGTAGGTCAGACGCTCATACGCGTTGCCCCGTTTGTACCGGAGCGCCGGGCGTTCGGGAAACCGTAGCGCCGTCGCGCAGACCGTTCTGTAGATTGTGTTATCGGACAGCCCCATCCAGATCTCCGTCAACGGTACATAAGGCAGAGGGGCCATTGTACACGTCCCAGCGTCCATCGTCAACGTCGAGCGGCCGCGTGTGGTTGCCGTAGGGTGCCATAATCCTCCGTTATGGATATTGTGGAGCGACTGCGTGAGGCTACCCGGGGCTCCGAGTGGGAAGGCCGATTGTACATCGTTGGCGGCACGATACGGGACCGTCTGCTCGGCCGGCCATCGTGCCCCGATCTGGACATCGTCGTAGAAGGCGACGCGCTCGAGGTCGCCCACCGTCTGTACGACCTCGGGCTTTCCGACCATCGACCCGTCGTTTATCCCCGCTTCGGCACAGCACGGATCACCTATCAGGGGGCCGAGATCGAACTGGCGTCCGCCCGCGCCGAGAGCTACGACGGCCGCACGAGGAAACCGGAGGTCCGACCGGCTACGCTCGAAGACGACATCCTCCGTCGCGACTTCACGATGAACACGCTCGTGATGGGGCTGCACGACGGCATCATCGAGGATAAGACCGGCTACGGCATAGCTGATATTCGGGATCGCCTCATTCGCACACCTCTCGATCCGTCCCAGACGTTCGCGGATGATCCGCTCCGTATGCTTCGGGCGATTCGCTTCGCGGTTGCTCTGGACTTCACGATCGTTCCGGAGACATGGTTGGGGATATGCGAACAGGCCGGGCGGATCGATCTCATGCACGGAGTCGGCCGAATCGTCTCAGCTGAGCGTGTCCGGGATGAGTTTTTCAAGACCATCGGATCGCCCGATCCCGCCTCGGGGCTCCGGATGCTTCAGGAGTCGGGCCTGCTGCGCGGTTTCCTGCCTGAGTTGTCCGACATGGATGGCGTGGGCCAGAACGCCTGGCATTCCGACGATGTCTGGGAGCATACGCTGCGGGCAGTCGCGGCCCTGCCAGCGCAAACGGATCTTGCCGTGCGTCTTGGCGTTCTATTTCACGATGTCGGGAAACCTGCGACGCGAACGGAAGATCAGCGCGGGGTCCATTTCTATGAGCATGAGAAGGTTGGGGCGCAGATGACCCGGGTTGCGCTGCAGCGGCTATGTGTGCCGGGTGATCTGGTGCGTCGGGTTGGCGATCTGGTCGCTCTTCACATGCGCCTCGGGCAGATGCGCCCGGGGTGGAGTCGCTCTGCGGTGCACCGATTGGTGCGGGATGTCGGCGATAGGCTAGCGGATCTTGAGACGATCGCGCGAGCCGACACCTCGGCCATGGGCCCCGACGCAGAACCGACGGACATCGACATGGTGATGGAGCGGATCGATGAGGCCAACGCCGAACTGAACGCTGCTCGGATCACCAGCCCTCTGTCGGGCACGGAGATCATGCAGCTGCTGGGACTTCGATCCGGCCCGGCGATCGGGAGCGCGAAGGAGTTCTTGATCAATGAGATCATCGAAGGTCGCCTGTCGCCAGGCGACAAAGCCCTGGCGGGCGATCTCCTTGCCGAATGGTATTCCGGGTACGCCGCCACGGTGGACGCCCGGGGCCAGGGGGAGTGAGCAGGCGCCCCTCTCAGCCTGGGATCAGCGCGCCGCGCACTCCTTGAGGTAGCGGAGGCTTTCCCGGGCGATCGTCTCAGGATCTGGCGAGTAATCGAACACCTCGACCGATACGTAGCCGTCATATCCGATCGATCGGAGCGTCTGCAGAATAGGAGCGAAGTCGGTGTCGCCGAAGCCGGGACCACGGCGATTGGCGTCGTTGGCGTGGACGTGGGCGATGATGTCGGCGTGCTCTCGGATGAGCTGCTCGAGCGATCGACCTTCTGTAGTGGCGCTCTTGACATCGAAGATGGTGCGGGCCGCCGGATGGTCCAGCATAGTCACCATGCTCGATGCCTCGTCCAGCGTGAGGATG
>JABWBA010000015.1 GCA_013360745.1 Chthonomonadales bacterium
TTGCCCTCGCGCCACTGCTCGCCGACGTAGGTGACGGTGAACTCCGTGAGCGTCTGGCCGGAGTTGTTGTTCAGAATCATCCCGAAGCGCGACCGCGTGGAGCCGCTGCCGACGGAGCCGAGGGCGCGGTCCGCCGCGCCGATGGTGCCGTAGGAGTAGATGGCGCCGTTCACGGCGGAACCGTTGTCGAGCTTGTAGCGGGCGTTGGCGCCGGTGCCGTCGTATTTGGTCATCCACCACGCGCCCATCTCGGCGCCGTTGAAGGGCGCGGCGGTGAGCTGGAAGCGCCCCTCCCCGCGGGATATCGGGGCGAGGTGCAGCTGCAGATTCATGCCGACAGCCCGGCGACGGTCCGCGTCTCGGGTCTGCGCGCCGTGTCGGGTGCGATCACCTGTGATGCGCGACTCGACGTGTCGGCCACAGAATACGGCTCCGGCCCGCCCCCTCAAACGCCCCCTCTGCGACCCGGCATGGAACGGGCCATGGTCGAGCTCGACTGGCATGCGCAGGACGGAATCGGGACCTCCCGCGAGCCCAGGGACTATCCGGAGGCGATTCGGGCGCTCCGTGCGAAGGGCGACGCGCTCGCTCGAAAGCTGGGCGAGCGTTCCGCCCTGACGCGACGCTGGAGCGCGCTCGCCGCGAGCGGCGACGGATCACGCCGGGCCTATCTCGCCATGCGTCGGCTGAAACGGGAGATGCTGCTGACGCTGGCCGGCCGATTGCCCCCCATCGTCTTCGCCAAGCAGGTTCCGAGCTGCTTCAGCCATCAGCTGACTCAGTACTACGGCCGCTATGCCCGCCCCGGCGGCGGCATCTACATCCTCGAACGGCCCGGCATCGACATGGGGCTCCGGTCTCTGACCGACGGCCGCTTCGCCCTCGGCAGCTTCGCCTTCCCCGAGGTCTCGTGGAACGCCGATCGGATCCTCTTCGCCTTCGTCCAGGCCGAGACCACGCCGGACGACACCATCCAGGGCGCCAGAGGCCGGTACTACCACCTTTATGCCATATCCCCCGGCGGCGCGGGCCTCCGACGCCTGACCGACGGGCCATTTGACGATTTTACGCCCCGCTTCCTGCCCGATGATCGGATGGTCTTCATCTCGACCCGGAGGGGCGGCTGGCACCGCTGCGGCACTCCGGGCTGCGAGAACTACGTCCTCACCACGGCCAACGCCGACGGCAGCGGGATCCAGCCGATCTCCTTCCACGAAACGCAGGAATGGGATCCGGCCGTCCTCAACGATGGGCGGATCATCTACACCCGATGGGATTACGTCGACCGGCATCCTGTGTTCTACGAACACCTCTGGACGACCGCCCCCGACGGCGCCCGCGCCGCGGCCCTCTTCGGCAACAACACGTTCAACCCGGTCGGAATCTGGGAAGCGCGTCCGATCCCCGGCTCCCGCAGGATCCTCGCCACCGCCGCCGCGCACCACGCCATGACGGCGGGTTCCATCATCCGCCTCGATCCCGCCGCCGGAGTGGACGGCCCGATCCCCCTGACCCGGCTGACCCCGGAGACGCCCTTCCCCGAGAGCGAGACCCGGGTGACACCCTCGTGGTATGCGCCGACGGCAGGCGTCGAGGCACGGGATTCGGAGGAGAATCGGCGCTGGCCCGGGCATACCTACCGGAGCCCGTATCCGCTGAGCGAGAACCTCTTCCTCGCAGCCTACAGCTATGAGCAGTTGGTCGGCGAGCCGCAGGGCAACCCCGCCAACATGTTCGGCCTGTACCTGTGCGACTCCGACGGCAATCGGGAGCTCCTGTATCGGGACCCCTCCATCGCCTCCCTGTGGCCCGTCCCTCTGACGCCGCGAAGCCGCCCGCGGCCCTACGCCTCGACCCTCGATCCGTCGCTGGGCGACAACGGAGTCTATGTGGTGCAGAACGTCTACGCCAGCCAGCCGGCCCTGCCGCCGGGCAGCGTCAAGGCGCTCCGGATCGTTCAGGTGCTGCCCAAGTCGACCCCGGGCAAGGACCTCCCGCCCATCGGCGTGCCCTCCGGCGCGCCGGGCAAGCAGGTTCTCGGCACCGTTCCCGTGGAGAAGGACGGTTCCGCCCATTTCATCGTGCCGGCCCGCAAGGAGCTCGCGTTCCAGGCGCTGGACGATCGGGGGATGGCCGTTCAGATCATGCGGAGCGGCGCCTACCTTCAACCCGGCGAACGGATGACCTGCATCGGATGTCATGAAAGCCGCACGACCGCACCACCGAGCGCGCGGCCGCTGGCCCAGTTGCGCCCCCCATCCCGGATCACGCCGGGGCCCGATGGCTCCAAGCCTCTGAGCTATACCCGGCTCGTGCAGAAGGTTCTCGATGATCGGTGCGTCTCCTGCCATTCGGGGAAGGCTCCTTCCGGAGGAGTCGACCTGACCGGCGCACCCGAGGGGCACTACACCCGCTCCTACCTTGCCCTCGTCCGGCAGGTGCCCTTCAGCGACATGGAGAACGGCGAGGCCCTCAGCAAGCCGGGCCGCTACGGCTCCACCGCCAGCCCGCTCATGAAGAAGCTCCTCGCCGGCCATCAGGGCGTGAAGCTGACCCCCTCCGAGATCGAACGCCTCGCGACCTGGATGGACGTCAGCGCCCTGTTCTACGGGACCTTTGATTCCGCCGATCAGGAACGCCAGAAGGCCGGCCTGCCGATCCTGAAACCCGTGCTGGAGTAGGGTCGAACGATTCGATTGATTGAGTTGCGGGCAGATCGGTCTGCCGAACGAAAGCCCCTGTTGAGAGGAGACACAGGCTATGATGCGGCTTATTGCAGCGTTGTCATTGGTGGCGGCTCTTGCAGTCGTGATCCCGCGGGCCTCGGCCAGCGCCCGAACCCCGATCGACGATGCCGCCGTTACGATCACGGTCGTCGTCATCGATGATCTGGTGCCGAAGGCGGTGCCGTTCACCGACTTCGAAGTGGTACGCGCCGACGGTCAGGGGGAATCGCGGCGGATCCGGACCGACGACAAAGGCGTCGTCACAACCAGCCTCCCCGCAGGCGCTTACCATATCCGATCCCTCCGGGCGGTCTCGTTCAAGGGCAAGGAACTCACGTGGGATCGGGAGATCGCGGTTGAGGCAGGCAAGCCGCTCGCGCTGACCTTGACCGACGCGGATGCGATCGAATGGGAAAGCCGACCGTTGTCGCAGACTCCGAAGCCTCATGCGAACAGGGTTGATACGATCGCCGTGTTGCCGTGGGCCATGACCAACGGCACCGACGGGGCTAAGCGTACAGGGCGCGACTTCCTCGCGCAGACGTTGCCGCGCATGAACCTGGAACCGATCCCCGAGGCCCGGACGCTTGCTGCCTGGAATGAGGTGGCCAAGAGCGACTACCCGACGGAGGGACCGTTGCCATCGGCGACGCAACTGCTGGAAGTAGGCAGACGACTCGGCGTCGACTACGTGATGGCGGGCAGCGCAAGCTGGCACTCGCGTGCGATCTGGATCAGCCTCGGGCCAAAGACGAAGTCAACATGCACGGTCAGCGTCAGGGTCGTCGATGTAGCAAGGCAGGCGGTGCCGCTGGATGTCAAGGCCCTTAAGATGGATAGCACTGCGAAGGAAGACACGTTGAAGGCGCTCGGAACGGTGTTCGTGACTGCCTTATTCACGGTCGTTAGCGGAGGCCCGAAGACGCCGCACGAACAGAGGGCCGTCCAGCTCGCTCTGGCGAAGGCGCTCGATCCGTGGGCAGCCGAACGCATGAGCGCGAAGAAGATCGCTCCCGCAGGGGCCGAACCCGCGCCCAGCCGCAAGCCGTAGGGAGAACGAACGGACGAGGAGTACGCGGCCAGAACGTAGGGGCTGGCCTTGTGCCTGCCCGGTCAGATGGCGTCGAGGCAAGCAGCGAGGTGTACGTGATGGTAGGGGCAGTCCATGAGTCGCCCGTACAGGATCGCTCGTTGGGCCGCAGGCAGGCAGAAGGACTGCGCACGGGTGCCGTCGTCCGGGCAGCGATCAGCCGTTTCGGCCAGTTGACGTACGGTCGCCTTCGACGCTGGTTCTTGCAGATCAACGCTGCTGATGCTCGAGTGTCTGGAACAGGAACGACGCCATGGCCCCTGCAAGGTTAACCGCCAGCTCAGCCTCGAAAGGCATCGGGAGCCTTCCATCCTGCCCTTTGCCATGGGCGTCCCCAAGCTCGTTCCGGATGGCTGCCAGACCGCACACCACAGACACGCAGCCACCGAGCGCCTGCTTGAACGCTCCTTCGGAACAGGTATCGGCTCCGAGGTTGAGGACCTTGGCGGCTTGTTTGTACAGCCGCGGCAGATCCAAGGTGCGATCGTACTCGACACTGCACTCTTCCAGTATCTGCTTGCACGTCGCCTCCAATACCGCTCGGGCGGAGGTGATCGCTCCATCCGGGTCACGTCGTCGACGGTCAAGTGCCTTGGCCCAGGCTTCCTGCACGGCCTGATAGCCCAGTCGTTTCAACACGTCCGATATGCTAGCGTCCGACATGGCCGACCAGCTGATTACCTCAAGAGCTTTGAAGAGAGGCCGAAAGACCTCCTCCAGGTGCTTTCGTCGCCCAGGGTACGTCGCCGA
The DNA here is from genome assembly GCA_013360745.1 of Chthonomonadales bacterium. Lineage (GTDB taxonomy): Bacteria > Armatimonadota > Chthonomonadetes > Chthonomonadales > CAJBBX01 > JABWBA01. Next base: position 4,567 of record JABWBA010000015.1, read on the forward strand.
GACGTATTTTATGTACATCCAGAAACTGCCGAGGGACCGATAGTCCCACAGCACCTGCGGCGCGTGCTCGCGAGATCGGGGATCACTCAGTAGGAGTTGTCTCAGCTCCTCATACCGGTCACTGTCGCATGGCTGACCGGTCGCCTTAGCCTCCATCGTCTCATGGATATCGTTTGCTGCTTTCAGCAGATCCTCGATTGTCACAGCCAGTTTCAACCTCACTCGGTCCCGACCGGGAGTGCATCTTCGGTCCGGCAACCACGCTCCGCCGGATGGGGACTGGTGGTTTCGTGGCAGCATTATAGCGCAGCCATTGAGGACGGAGGCCCCTGAGCAGCCACTGGGGGTGTTCCTCCGTCATCGGAGGATCCCCATCAGCGATGTCGGAGGATCTGGGGCGTCAGGGGGCCGTCGGGGGGACTGAGCCGGTATCGGGCTGTACGGTCACGCGGTCGACGAACTTGTTGGTCTGGACGTCCGCGCGGGCGATGTCCCGCCCGTTCACGCGAACGCCCCGGAGAACGACACGCTCCACCCGGTGTTCGGCATCGTAGCCGAGCAGTTCGATGGTCGCAGGCTGACCTGCGGCTGTGATATCCCGAAACTCGATGTCGCTGATGTGCCCCCGGGCCTCGTCTCGTGTCCAGACGGCCTTGTTGATCCACAGCGAGATCAGCCTCCGCGTCTCCTCGATCCGGATGTTGATCCATCGAACGTTGGTGATCCGGGCCGCGTCGCAATGGTACACCCGGAGCGTCCACTCCCGGCCTTTGTCGTGGATCACGTCGCAATCCTCGAACAGGACATCGTCCACGTCCTCCCGGAGCTCGGCCCCGACGCTGAGGGCGTGGGCGACCTCGTTCCATAGGACGCACCGGCGCGCCGCTATCCTGGCGGCCTTCCCCTGTCCGGCGTCGGTCTTGACCACGATGAGATCGTCCAGCGTCCGGAGGAAGCAATCCTCCACCGTGACGTCGCGGCTGTTGCAGATGTCGATTCCGTCGGAGTTGGCCCGATAGCCGATGATCTTGAGGTTCCGCACCCGAACGTGATCCGACTGACGGATGGGGAGGTTCCACGTCGGCGAATCCCGGAGGATGACCCCTTCGATCTCGACATTCCTGCCCGTGCAGTAGAGCAGGTTCCGCGCATGGGTCGTCAACCCGCTGCCGTCGAGGATCCCCCTGCCGCGGAACGTGACCTTCGAACCCCGCAGCTCGAACGTGGGCGGGTAGGTCTTGAGGCCGCTGTAGTCGCTGATCTGATAGGGCTCATCCGGGCCGATCACGGCCCGCACGACCGCGCCCGGGGCGATGTAGACGGTCTGGCCGTCATGGACCACCACCCTCCGGACCTCATGGATGCCCGGCCCGTAGTAGATCACGTTCGGATCGTCGGGGCGGGGCGGGTTCCGCTCGGGCGGCGACGCCAGGATGTGGAGCGATCGCACCCACTCTCCGTTCACCTCCACGGTGATCGGCCTCGGGCGGTCCAGCCGAAAGGCCAGGGTCCGGCCCCTGATGAGCGGGCGGATGCCGGCGGAGGCCGGCAGGAGCTTCGCGGAGCGGATGGCCTCCGTACAGGTCACCACGACCCGGACGGGACGGGCCATATCGAACGTGGTGAACGCCGCCTCCTCGTAGTAGAGGGCGGAGTTCGCCTTGTCGTCCATCGCCTTCCAGCGCCGCTCCTCGTCCCGCGGGGCGACGCGGGCCACGTAGACGGGCGCCGGGCGGCCGTCGACGGTAACGCGGTAACGATCGGACGAGCGCTCCCCCGCGGGCATGGGGGCGATGCGCAATCCGGCGTCGACCCGCCCGGACGGCTGGTCCGGAGCCGCCATGCACCATAGCGCCGTAAGGAGACCAGGAAGCATGGCCCACCTCCTCGTCGCAGAGCCGAGCGCGCAGGCTCTGCCAGATGCCCTCATGGTACCCCGGCGGCCTGTTATCGGACGGCGCGGAGCTCCAGCGCGATGTCGTCGGCATGGTCGGGCACGTCGAAGGCGATCGGGCCGCCCGCATGGGTCCGTTCGGGCTGCGTGGTTCTCGCGCCCGTGAGGGTATCGACCCAGGTCGCGGCGTAGCGGCCGGCGGGCGCTTCCAGCTTCAACGGCCCCGCACCGCTGCCGAAGAGATACACCGCATACTGCCGTCCCGGCTCGGCCAGCACGGCGGCGCGCGTGCCCTCGGGCGTCGCCGCGACCGCTGCCTGGTAGGGCTTCATCCTGAGAAAGTCGAAGCGGTGGATGAAGTCCTTGAGGATCCGCATCTGCGCCCGAAAGCCGCGATTACCGCCGCCGGGCTGGCTCTGCGGATAGACGAAGCTGCCGTCTTCATGGCCGACTGCAAAGGAATAGTCGAGATGGCTGAAGAGGCCTCCGCCGGCGAGGATGAACTCCCATGCCTCCATCCGATAGGTCGTATCGCCCGTACCCCGAAACCCGGTTTCGTTATCGCCGATGATCCTCCCGAGGCGCTCGTTGGCGCCGACAGCGGCGGGCGGATGGGCGTAGTGGAAGTTCAGGATGGAGACGCCAGGATGGGGATCCCGCACCGCCTGAGAGCCGTTGGCGATGTTCATCGAGATGAGATGACGTTTGGCCAGTCCCTTCTCGGTGTCGAGGATCACATCGGCGATCCGACGCTGCCATTCCATCGTCACACCGCCGAAGTAGGGCTCGTTGCAGATCTCAAAGTAGAGGTTGTCGAAGCCGTTGACTTCGGTGACGATCTTCCGGGTCATGGCTTCCTGCACGGCCAGGAGTCCGCCGTTTCGGTCCAGGGTATAGACGTCGGTCCGCTTCACCTTCCCGATCCCGTTGATGTTGCAAGCCTCGTTCATCGGGCTTAGCCGCCACATCGATTCATCGTAAAAGGGGCAGAACAGGTTCAGTTCGACGATGATGTCCCGACGGCTGGCCCGGGCGAGGAAGTCCTTGAGGCGTCGGAAATAGGCGGGGTCGCAGCGGCTCAGGTCGAACCGGGCTCCTCCGCCCGGGTAGCCGGGCCGATCCGAGCGGGCCCAGGGCGCGATGAAGCGGCCCTCGGCGGGCGCCAGCGTGTTGCCAGCGATCTGGAAGTTCCCGGGTGTCTCGCAGTAGGCTCCCGCAAACGTTCTCGTGTGGTTCAGCCCGCTGCGGCTCAGCTCGTCCAGATACCGGACATAGTCGAAGTCGAGGTTCAGGACCGCTCCGTAATGCTCGCCCGAACCGACGATCACCGCGGGTTTGCCGCGATACAGGAAATACCGAGGGTTGGCAGGGTGCTGCCTGAGCGGAGCTGCGGCAGCGGTCACGGCCTGCAGAGCGATGAGGATCATCATGCCCATCCTTACGGTCATGTCGGCGGCCTCCTGCCCGGGTCGGAAGTGACCCGGACGATACCATCATTCTACCAACCTCCCATGGGTCCGTGCCTCTCCGAAGGAACGGAGGGCCTCGGCGGCGTACTATGCACCATGCCGTTCGCGGATCATCATTGCGGGTGGAGAGGGAACGCCGGTCGAGCATGGACATTCCGTTTCATAAAATGCAGGGTATCGGCAACGATTTCATCGTTGTGGAGGAGCGGGCGTGCCCCGGCGAAGATCTGTCGGCGCTCGCCGTGGCCCTGTGCGCCCGCCGATTCTCGATCGGTTCCGACGGGCTCCTCGTCATCGATCGAACGGAGAACGCCGACCTCGGCATGCGGATGTTCAACCCGGACGGCACCCCCGATTTCTGCGGCAACGGCCTCCGCTGCGTGGCGCGGTACGGGGCGGATGTCATGGGCCTCGGTCCGGGACCGCTGACGATCGCTACGGCGTCGGGCATCCGGACCGCCCGTGTCGCCGCCGATGGATCGGGGCTAGTCGAGACCGATATGCAGCCGCCCGATTTTCGGCCGGATCGAATCCCGATGGACGTACCCGACGATCGGGCGGTGGATTATCCGCTCACGATCGACGGCGAGACCCTCACGGTGACGTCGCTCTCAACCGGGACCGCCCATACCGTGATCTTCGTCGAGGCGCTGCCGGACGATGAGCCCTTTCGGAAGCTGAGCGCTCTGATCGCCGACCATCCCCTCTACCCGCTGCGCACCAGCGTCCTCTGGACCAGGGTCGAGGGCGCTGATCGCCTCTCGCTGCGCATATGGGAACGGGGCATCGGCGAAACGCTGGGATGCGGCACGGGGGCCTGCGCGGCGATGGCGGCGGCACGGGTGCGCGGCTGCGTCGATGCCGATGTCATCGTCGGATCGCCGGGCGGCGAGCTGCAGATCAGCTGGGACGGAGGAACGGCGATGACACAGGCAGGCCCCGCGGCCTACGTCTACGACGGGATCGTGCGACGATGACGGACCGTCGCGGCAGCGCCCGCGCACGACGGGACTTCTGGACGGGCATCGCCTTCATTTCGCCGTGGCTGGTCGGGTTCTTCGCCCTGACGCTCTACCCCATTTTAGCCTCGCTCTACTACAGCTTCTGCGAGTATCGGGTGCTGACGCCGCCCCGCTGGGTGGGGCTGCGCAACTACGTCGAGCTCTTCACCGACCACGACTACTTCCTGCCCAGCCTCGCGAACACGGCGTTCATGTTCATCGAACTCCCGATCGCGCTGGCCATCTCGGTCGGGATCGCCCTGCTGCTGAACCGGAGGATTCCGGGCATCGCCCTGTTCCGAACCCTCTACTACCTCCCGTCCGTCGTCCCGACCGTCGCGGCGTCGATCCTCTGGCTATGGCTCCTGAACCCTGAGTACGGACTGGTGAACCAGTCGCTCCGATGGCTGCACATCCCGACGACGGAGTGGCTGCAGAGTCCGCTATGGTCCAAACCGGCCTTCATCGTCCTCGATCTCTGGATGATCGGCGGAGGGATCGTGATCTATCTGGCGGCGCTCCAGGGCGTGCCGGAACACCTCTACGAGGCGGCCGAGCTCGACGGAGCCTCGCCCTGGCGGCGCACCTGGCACATCACCCTGCCGAGCATCTCGCCGGTCATCTTTTTCAACCTCATCCTCGGGGTCATCGGCACGTTTCAGTACTTCACCCAGGCGTTCTTGATGACGGGTGTGCCGCCCGGCGGTCCGGCGAACTCGACCCTGTTCTACGCGCTCTACCTGTTCCAGAACGCGTTCACCTATTTCCGCATGGGGTATGCCTCGGCGATGGCGTGGGTGCTGTTCCTGCTGACCCTGGCGGCGACGCTTCTGATCTTTCGATCCTCGGCCCGATGGGTCTATTACGAGGGCGATACGACCTGACTCCGCCCATCGAACGGATGGTAGAATCGTGACCGTGAAGAACGAGGCTGCGCGAGATCGGCCGCGGGCCGGGGCGCTGGAGCGGAGGCATACGATCAACGGCCTCCTCTTTACATCGCCCGCCATTCTGAGCCTCGCCCTCCTCACCATCTATCCGCTGGCCGCCTCGCTCTACTACAGCTTCTGTTCCTATTCGGTCCTGAAGCCCCCGGAGTGGGTGGGGATCGGGAACTATCGGCTGATCTGGCGGGACCTTACCCACCGGGGCCTTCTCTACGAAGCGATCTGGAACACGGTCTACTACTCGGTCTTCGCCGTCCCGCTCGGCATCATCGCCGCCTTCCTGCTGGCGCTGCTCCTGAATCAGAAGGTCCGGGGGCAGGCCTTTTTCCGCACCCTCTTTTACGTTCCCTCCGTCGTGCCCGTGGTGGCCTCGTCGGTCCTCTGGCTCTGGCTGCTGAACCCCCAGTCCGGCCTGGTGAACCTGGCCGCGAAATGGACCGGCATCGAGGCGGCGATGGCCGGCCTCGGGTTCAAGACGCCCATCGGATGGCTGGCGGACCCGGCATGGTCGAAACCCGCCCTGATCCTGATGAGCCTCTGGGGGGTGGGCAACTCGATGGTGATCTTCCTCGCGGGGCTCCAGGGCGTTCCCGCCGAGCTGTACGAAGCGGCCGATCTGGACGGGGCGAGCTCGGGTCAGAAGACCATCCACGTCACGCTGCCGCTGATGAGCCCCTACGTGCTCTTTATGCTGATCATGGGGCTGATCGGTTCGTTCCAGTACTTCACCCAGGCGTGGGTAATGACGAACGGCACGGGCAGCCCGGCCAACTCGACGATGATGTACCCCATGTACCTGTTCCAGAACGCCTTCCAGTTCTTTAAAATGGGCTATGCTTGCGCGATGGCCTGGCTCATGTTCGTCGTGATCGTGGCAGCGACAGCCCTCGTCTTTCGGACTTCGGCCCGATTCGTCTATTACGGCGGTGACGCCCGATAGGGGACGGCACGGGTCCGAGCCGCAGCCGTCCAGCGCCTTGCAACATCACAACCCGGGAGGTTCGGGATCATGCTCACAATCGAGACGTGGGAGATCGCCGCTGCCCTCTTCAGCGCGCTCGTCTTCGGCTGTGTATCAGCGCGCGCGGACGCCCAATCGGACCGGCCGCTGCTGGGCTCCCCGTGGCCAGCCACCGACGCCCTCGGACGGAATCTGCCCGATGCCGCCGAGGTCGGCCCGGTGCGGCCGGATCGCTGGGTCGGCATCTTCTATTTTCTATGGCACAACAATCCGGGCGGCGAAAGCCCGCACTGGAAGGGTCCGTACGATATCAACAAGATCCTCAAGGTCGAGCCCGACGCCCTGAGCAAACCGGAGTCGCCCTACTGGGGGCCGATCGGTATGTACCACTACTGGGGCGAACCGCTGTACGGCTACTACGAGAGCGACGATCCCTGGGTCCTGCGCCGTCATGCGCAGCTCCTCGCCGATGCGGGGATCGACACGCTGATCTTCGATACCACCAACGCGGTCACCTATACGCCGGTGTTCCTCAAGCTGTGCGAGGTGTTCAGCCAGGTCCGCGCGGAAGGAGGCAAGACACCGAGCATCTGCTTCATGGTCAACACCCGGGCGGGCGAGACCGCCCGGCGCATCTATCAGGACCTGTACCAGAAGGGGCTGTACCGGGACCTCTGGTTCCGATGGCAGGGCAAACCGCTGATGATCTGCGATCCGAAGGAGGCCGACGCCGAGCTCCGGGAGTTCTTCACTCTCCGCCGCGCCCACTGGCCGTTCGAGATGATCAATACGGTAAACGCATGGCACTGGGAAGCGGCCTATCCGCAGCCGTACGGGTATACGACCGATCCGGGCAGGGCCGAGATGGTCAACGTCTCGGTGGCCCAGAACCTGCGGATCAGCGATGGCAAGGTCACCAACATGAGCAACGGCGACGCTCGCGGTCGGAGTTTCCACGACGGCAAGCGGGACACCTCTCCGGGCTCGGTCGACCGGGGGCTGAACTTCGCGGAGCAATGGAAACGGGCCCACGAGCTGGATCCGCCCTTCGTAATGATCACCGGATGGAACGAATGGATCGCGGGCCGCTGGGGCGACCCGAAAGGCCCGCTGGTCTTCGTCGATCAGTTTGACCAGGAGCACAGCCGGGATATCGAGCCGGGCCAGTGCAGCCATGGAGACAACTACTACTGGCAGATGGTCGGCGAAATCCGGCGGTACAAGGGCGTCTCGCCGATACCGACATCGTCCGGCCCTGCGGCCATCCGCGTCGACGGCCGCTTCGAGGACTGGGGCAGGGTGGCGCCGGAATACATCGCGCACCAGGCCGGATCGGAGCCGCGGGACCACGCGGGGGCGGGAGGCACTCATTATCGGAACGATACCGGCCGCAACGACATCGTCCTGTGCAAAGTCGCTCGGGACCGACGCAACGTCTATTTCTACGTCCGGACACGGGAGCCCCTGACGGCCTGGAACTCGCCGAACTGGATGTGGCTGCTGATCCGGGTCGTGCGCGCCCCCGGCTCCGCCGCGCCTCCCGCCGACTGGGAGGGCTTCCAGTTCATCGCGAATCGCCAGCCCGGCTCCGCGCGAGAGACCTCGCTCGAACGGTGTCTGGGCGGTTGGCGGTGGGAACGCGCGGCATCGATCCGCTATGCGACTGGGACCCGGGAGATGGAGCTGGCCATCCCCCGCAAGGCGCTGGGCCTGGCCGACGGCTCCGACGGTATCATCATCGAGTTCAAATGGATCGATAATGCGGCGGACCCGGGCAACCCGCTGGACCTGTATGTCAGCGGCGATACGGCCCCAGCCGCGCGCTTCCGCTACCGTTACGAATCCGACTAGAACGGGGCACGAGGGTATGGTGGGATTGAGCATGGCGCTCGTCGGAGCACTGACGCTCCTGACGCCGTCGGCCCAGGCGCAGCGCGATACCTACGGCGGCATCCGGAGCGTCGTCGGTCGACGGACGGGCTACTACCACGTCGAGAAGATCAGGGGGCGGTGGTGGATCATCACGCCCGGAGGGCACGGGTTCATCAGCAAGGGCGTCTGTCACATCGCCTATACGGCGGACCATGCCCCGACACTGGGGTATTCGCCCTACGGCCGGATCACGGAGGCGACGTACGGTACGGCCGAACGGTGGGCAGCCGCGACGGCCCGACGGCTGAAGGCCTGGGGTTTCAACACCGTGGGCGCATGGTCCAGTCCGGAAATGCATACGCAGGCGATGGCCTATGCGCCGATTCTGAACATCGCGGCGAGCCTCGAAAAGGACCTCTGGCTCAAAGGGGGCGTCGTCGACGTCTTCGCACCCGCCTTCGAGGCCGGAGCGAGGAAGCTGGCCATGGAGCGATGCCGCCCGCTCCGACAGGACCCGTGGGTGCTGGGCTACTTCACCGATAACGAACTGCGATGGGGGCCCGATTGGCGATCCCACGAGACCCTGCTCGACACGTTCCTGAAGATGCCGGCCGATTCCCCCGGGCGCCGGCGAGCCGAGGCGTTTCTGAAACGCCGCAAATCCAGCGGCCCGCCGACGGACGCCGACGCTTCGGCCTTCCTCGGCCTCGTCGCGGAACGGTACTTCAAGGTCTGTCGCGACGCCATCAAAGCGGCCGATCCGAACCATATGATCATCGGCTGTCGATTCGGAGGCTACGCTCCGGACGCCGTGCTGCAGGGGCTGCGACGATATGTGGACGTGATCTCCTATAATGACTACGGCTTCGTGCCGCCGGTCTGGACGCTGGATCGGATCGCCACCACAACGGGACGCCCTTTGATGCTCACGGAGTTTTCCTTCAAAGCCAGGGACAGCGGCCTGCCCAACACAAGGGGCGCCGGACTGCCCGTCGAGACGCAGAACGACCGCGCGGACCGGTTCGAAGGCTATGTGACCGCGCTCATGAAGCGGGCTGACTGCGTGGGTTATCACTGGTTCGAATGGTGCGACGAGCCGAAGGAGGGACGCTTCGACGGCGAGAACAGCAACTACGGGCTGGTCCGTATCGACGATACGCCGTGGGAGGTAATAACGGCGCGTATGACCGCGGTGAACGACGGAGTCGAGGCCATCCATGCGGGGCGGTAGACGACTCGTGAAGCCTGGCGGATTGGTCTCCGGCGTTGTGGTCGGTCTGATGCTCGCGGCCAGCATCGCAGGGGCATGGACTCGAGAGGCGCCGTCGGAGAAGGGCCTCGTCGCCGCGCTCGCCCGTTCGGGCGATGCCGCGCAGCTCCTCCTGCTCGATTCGGCGGGGCGCGTCGTCAGGGCTGGCGAGTTCAAGCCCGGTCGGGTGTTCTGGTCCTCCGACGGCCGCCGCCTGGCCATCGCGGCAGGCGCCGAGGGATCGCGGGGGCCGCTATGGATCGTCGATACCTTCCATCCCGACACAGCCTGGATGGTGCACCCTCAGGCGTCCGGCCCAGCGTGGTCGCCGGACGGACGGCAGCTCGCCTTCGCCGGACCGGACGGCATCATGATCGGCGATCTCGCCGCGCGCGCCGTTACGCCCTTGAGGGGCGCAGAGCGGGGATATGCGCCGTCGTGGGAACCCGGGGCCGCCGCTCTGGTCTTCGCCCGGGCCTCGGGCAATGCCGGCTCCGTCTGGCGCGTCCCGGCATCCGGCGGGACGCCGGAGCGCCTGGCGATGTGCGCCCGTCCGCTGGCGCTGGCGTGGTCGCCCTTCCATGACAAGCTCGCTGTCCTGGAATCCGACCCCGAGCGGATGGCGACGCCTCGTCTGTCGATCTTTGCCCGAAGCTCCGCCGGTCTTGCCAGCCCGATCAATGTCCAGGGGACGGCGATTCGCTGGAGCCGCGACGGCGAGACTGTGTTCGTCCGGGATGGCCGCGACCTCCGATGCATCCGCCCCACGGCGCGCAGCGTCACCGAGGTCGGCGCCTCAGCCGGTTCCATAGTTCTGGAGGACCGCGAGACCGATGCCACTCTGCTGCTCCGGCCGAAGGGCGGCTCTCTGGAGCTGGCTGCGATCGGACAGAGCGACGCCCGAACCCTCGGTTCACTTCCGGACGGCGCCGTCCTGATCGATGCCGATTGGAGCCGGTCGGCGGCATTGGCGGAAGCCATTGCGTCGGCGACGCCGCCCCGCCCGCCTGCCGCGCCGACCCCGGTCACGATTGTTCAACATCCGCAGGCGGTCACCGACCCGCCCCTACGGGCTCAGACCGGCGGCTCTGAGGAGCCTGAGGCGCCCATCGTACCGCCGATCATGCCGCCGCACGTGAGCCCGATGATCTTCCCGGTATGCGGCGGCGCCCAATGGTCCGACTCCTACGGCGCAGCGCGGGACGGCGGCCGCAGACAACACCGGGGACAGGACCTGATGGCCCCGAAGATGCGCCCCGTCGTGGCGGCCTTCGACGGCTCGATCGTCCTCCGACAGGCGTCCAGCCCGGGAGGGCATCACTGGTTGATGCTGATCGGGGATAACGGTTGGACCGCCTACTACATGCATCTGAACAACGATACGCCCGGCACGGATGACGGCATGGCGAGCCTCGACAAGGTCTACGCCCCCGGCTTGATGACCGGCGCCCGAGTTCGGGCGGGCGAGCTGCTCGGCTTTGTCGGCGACAGCGGCAACGCAGAGGAGACCGCGCCGCACCTGCATTTCGAGCTGATGTGGACCGCTACGGGCGCATTCGTCAATCCGCGCGATTCGCTGAAAGGCGCCACATCGATTCAGGCGCCGCTGCAGGGGCGGTCCCTGTCCACAGGCTCGTCGGGGCCATGATCTCCCGGAGCGCCCCCTCCCGGAGCCTTCTCATGGCCGGGAAGAGGCGCGTCCGCAAGGTCGATAGGGTACCGCGAAGCTTACGCCTCGGGTTTCTCCCAGGCGCGAGAGGCCGAGGATTTCTCGACCGCTTCAAGGACCGCCTGATTCCGAACCCCATCAACCCAGTTGGGCGAGGCGGGCTTGCCCGCAGCCAGCGAATCTAACAGTTCCTTCAGCAGGTTTGTGAACGTGTGCTCGTAGCCGATGATGTGCGCGATCGGCCAGTAGTCGCCGGTAAAGGGGTGACAGCCGTCGGTCGTCTGGACCAATCGGAAACCGCGGGTCTCGGGCGGATCCGCATCGAAGTAGACTTCGAGCTCGTTCATCCGCTCGAGATTGAAGACGAGGCTCCCCTTGCTGCCGTTGATCTCCCAGCGCTGATGGTTCTTCCGGCCGGCGCAGAATCGGCTCGCCTCGAAGGTCCCGACCGCGCCGTTGGCGAAGCGAGCCATGAAGATCGAACTATCGTCCACGGTGACGTCCGCCATCTCATCGGAGGCCTTGCCGCCCAGACGATCATCAATCTCGGCCAGCCTCGGTCGCTGCTTGACGAATGTATCGAGCATGCCGCTGACCTCGCCGATCTCGCCGACAAGCCAGCGCGCGACATCGATCAGGTGGGCCGCGAGGTCGCCATGGGAGCCGGAGCCGGCCACATCCTTATCGAGCCGCCAGACGACGGGGAAGCTCGGATCGAGGATCCAATCCTGCAGATAGACCCCGCGGAAGTGGTAGATATGGCCGATCCGCCCCTGATCGATCAGCCTCTTGGCCATCGACACCGCCGGAGCGTATCGGTAGTTGTGACAGATGGCATGCGTGATGCCCGCCGCTTCAGCGGTCGCGAGCATATCACGGGCATCGGCCAGATTGGTCGCGAGGGGTTTCTCGCAGAGGACCGTCTTGCCGCATCGCGCAGCGGCGCCGGCGATGAGCGCATGGCTGTTGTTGGCCGTCGTGACGTCGACGACGTCGATATCCGATCGATTGATCACATCCTCGTAGTTGGTGGCGTATTCGTCCCAGCCGTATTTGTCCCGCGCCGCCCGAACCTTGTCTTCGTTTCGCCCGCAGATCACCTTCAAAACGGGTTCATACGGGGTATCGAAGAACCGGGCGACCTGGCGCCAGGCGTTGCTGTGGGCCTTGCCCATGAACGAGTAACCGATCAGAGCGATATTGAGAGGACGTTTCGCCATACTGTGGCCTCCTTACTGGTGTCCCATAGGGATCGTCAAGCCTCCGTCGCGGGGCTACTCAGGTTTCTGCGCGCCCCCGGAAACTCCTGCCCGTGTCCGCACTTGTCCGTCGCGGACGACGGTCCATCCGCTATTTCAGATCAAAGCAGGCGATACTCTGTTTGTTCCGAACGATCAACCGTCCCTGCGCGACCACCGGCGCCGTCCAGCTCTGACCGCCCAGAGGGGTGAAGCGGCCCAGTTCCTTGTAACCGTCGGCCGAAGCGCTGACCATGACGCAGGCGCCCGTCCGCCCATCCATCGCGATCAGAACGCCATCCACGAGCATCAGCCCCCCTTTCTCAAACCCGGACTGCTTCCACATCAGCGAGCCGGTCTTGGGATCGATGCAGACGAGATTGCCCGGATCTCCGATGCCGTAGATCATCCCCTGATAGAGGAGCGGCGAGTTGAAATGGGAGATCAGATTCCGATTCTGCCAGCGCAGCGCGGCGCCGTTCGGGCCCACATCGACCAGTCCGCAGCCCCGGCCGTAGTTCGATGTGATGAAGACCGTATTGCCGATCACCAGCGGTGTGGCCGCATTGACGTCATAATCCGTGTTCCAACCCGCGCTCCAGAGAGCCCGTCCGGAGGAGGCGTCCACGCCCATGACCGCCTTGGCAGTGAAGGCGACATACTGTTTGACTCCGTTGATCGTCGCCGTCACGGGCGTCGCATAACCGGCCTGGACGTCGCCGCCGCCCTGAAGGATCGTCGCGCCGGTGTCTTTGTTGAGGGCGACGATCGCCGCGTTCTGACCGCCCGGCGCAAGGACGATCCGGTCGCCGTCGAGGATCGGCGAGCCGGCGAGGTCCCAGCCCGGCCGCTGGGTGCCAAACTCCCGGACCATGTCGCGCGACCAGACGAGCTTGCCCGTCTTCTCGTCCAGACAGTTGACGATGCCCAGCCGACTGATCGTGTAGACCTTGCCGCCAGCAATCAGCGGGGTCGAACGGGCGTACCCGTAGTTGGCTGAGGCCGTATCGGCGTACGCGTAGGTCCAGACATCGGCGCCGGTCTTCAGGTCGAGGGCCCGCACGATGTCCTTGTCGCCCGAATGGTCGATGATGTAGACCCGGCCGTTGGCGACCGATGGTCCCGCGTAGCCGTCATCGCTGAGGGCAACCTTCCAGAGGGGTTTGGGCGCACGCGAGGACCATTGTTTGTTGATCCCCTTCTCCGGCGAGATGCTGCTGGCGTTGGGACCGAGGAAGCGGGGCCAGTCGCTGCCGCCGCTGACCGGAGTCTGGGATGCGGCAGCCTGGCCTCCGGAGCCTACCGATGAAGCGGAGCCCGTAACGGACCGCCCGCACGCCGTCAGGCCGATCCCGAGGACCACGGCTGCGAGGACTGCGTGAAGTCGCATGATGCGCACTCCTGCTGGATTATTGATCATCCGTGCGCAGAGTCTACCAGACTTGCGGCAACAGCGTATCTTCCGGCGGGTTCCGAGCCGAAGGGCCGTTCGGTACGCTCACGAATCCGCTCTTCGATGGCATGAAGGGCAATCGTCGGGTAGAACGGAGGTTGAGATCCACCGCTCCATGGCTCCAGCCCCTTCGATACCATCATGCCGCCGCGTGCTCATCGTCAAGCTGAGCGCCCTGGGCGACGTCACCCACGCCCTGCCCGTGGCCTCCGCGCTGAAAGCCGCGAACCCCGAGGTTGAGATCGATTGGGTCGCCGAACCGATGGCGGCCCCGATCGTGGAGCGATGCACGGCCATCAATCGGCTGTATCGGGCTCCCAAAGACCGTCGCCTCCGTCGGATGGGCTTCGCGGGGGTGCGGCAGTTCCTCAGCCTGATCCATGGTCTGCGCTCCCGATCCTACGACATCGCGATGGACCTGCAGGGCCTCACCAAGAGCGCGGTGCTGGCTCGCGCCTCGGGCGCGCGGCATCGGCTGGGCTATGATTGGCTGCGCGAACTCGCGCCGGCCCTGGTCCAGCGGGTGCGCCGGCGATCCCAGAGCCTGCACATCGTCGATCAGCTGCTCGATGTCGCCGTGCACCTTGGCGCTCCGGATCGGCCGGTCCGGTTCGGCCTTGCGCCCGCGGCGGAGGACCTCGCTCGCGTGACGGACAGGCTCGAGGCTGCTGGCTGGCCCCGAGGCGCACCGTTTCTGGTCCTCAACCCGACCGACGGGGGCGGCGGAGGCGACAAGGGGATCACGCCAGAGGCGATGGCCGAAACGATTCGGAGGGTCCATCAACGCACGGGCCTCCCCTGGCTCCTTATCGGAGGCGCCGGCGACCGCACTCGCGCCGACGACGTGCTGCGTCTGGCGTCGATCGAGGCGCTCGACCTCGTCGGTCAGACGTCGATCCACGAGCTCATAGCCGTGATCAGCCTCGCCCGGGCGCATCTGTCCGGCGATACCGGCTCGGCCCATATCGCGGCCGCGCTCGGGACGCCGCCGGTGGCCGTGTACGGCCGGAGCAACATAGACCGGGTTGGACCCTACGGCTACACGCACCTATCGGTAAACGCGCGTTGCCATTGCAGCGAGCCCTGCCGCCAATACCATGCCCGATCGGAGATCAACGTGCCGGCGAAATGCAGGGCCCGGCAGATGACATGCATCCCGCAAGTCGGCGCCGATCTCCTCGCCGAGCGGGTGCTCCAGGCTCTGGACCATCAGGAGCGCACGGAGCCGCATCGCCCAGCGCATCCCCCGGCAAAGCCACAAGGAGAAGGATACTCATGAACAGACGCCTGCCCATGGTTCTGACGCTTCTGAGCGTCGTGCTGCTCGCCGGCTGCGTGCGGGGCAGCGCGCCCGTGGCGCCCCGGTCGCCCCTGGGCATCAACCTTGCCGGGCTCGACGATTGGAACACGGAACTCCCCTTTACCGATGTCTTCCGGCTGGCCCGGGAGTGGATCAGCCAGCGTGAGGGCGAGAGCTGGGGCCGGGGCCCCGCACTGGAGCAGACCGCCGACGGCTGGGTCGCCCGCCTGCAGCCCGGCTGCTATGCCGAGACCCTCCTCTGCACCATCGACTCGGGCCGGATGCCGATGGGCGAGTACGTCTGCCTGTACGACGGCAGGGGGCGCATCGAGTTCAACAACATCAAGCGGGAAACGGCGAGGAGCGCCGGCCGCATCGCGTTCGAGCCCAATCGAGGCACGATCTTCCTCCGGATCATGCAGACCGACCCCGCCGATCCGATCCGGAACATCCGCGTCCTGATCCCCGGATACGAGAAGCGATATCAGAAGGAACCGTTCACACCATGGTTCCTCGAGCGCTGGAAAGGGATGGCGGCCATCCGATTCATGGACTGGATGAGGACCAACGACTCGAAGATCGCGACGTGGTCGCAGCGCCCCACACCCAGCTACTTCACCACGACCGTCCGGGGCGCGCCCATCGAGACCATGGTCGACCTCTGCAATCGGCTGAAGATCGCCCCGTGGTTCTGCATCCCGCACCGGGCCGACGACAACTACGTCCGCCGCTTCGCCGAGCTGGTCCGGGACTCGCTCGATCCGTCGCTGCCGATCTACCTTGAGCTATCCAACGAAGTCTGGAACTCCCAGTTCGGCCAGCATTCGGACTACGCCGCCGAAGGGATCAAGCGGGGTCTGGCCAACGCTTCGGCGCCCTGGGAGGCGGCCCACCGCTACTACGCGATCCGCGCGCAGGAGGTCTGGAAGATCTGGAAGGACGCGCTGCCGGCTGATCGACGTCTAGTCCGGGTGCTCGGAGCCCAGGCGGCCGGCTCGTGGTGGGCGGAACAGGACCTCCTCTACAAGGACACGCACAAGAGCTGCGACGCCCTCGCGATCGCGCCGTACGTCGGCTTCAGCATCGGCCCGGACACCAAGCCCTCGATCGCCGAGGCCGCCGGCTGGAGCGTCGATCAGGTCATGGACCATATGGAGCGGACGAGCCTCGACGAGACGATCGATTTCATCCGCCAATCCCGGGCCGTCGCCGACAAGTTCAAGCTCCGCCTGATCTGCTACGAAGCGGGCCAGCACGCCGTCGGCATCGCCGGCTCCGAGAACAACGACGCCTTCACGAAGACCCTGATGGCGGCCAACCGAACCGAGCGCATGGGCCGACTCTACACCCGCTATCTCCAGGCGTGGAAGGAGACCGGCGGCGGCGACCTCTGCTGCATCTTCTCCTCCGTCGGAAGCTGGAGCAAGTGGGGTTCATGGGGCCTGCTCGAATACTACGACGACGACACCCCGAAGTACCGCGCCGTCATGGATTGGATCGGAGCGCGCTGAGCCCGCGGACGGGGACGCCGGCCGGAGCTGAGAGGCAAGAGCTGAGAGCTGAGAGCTGAGAGCTGAGAGGCAAGAGGCAAGAGGCAAGAGGCAAGAGGCAAGGGGTCCGTCGTCGTAGGGGCGATTCATGAATCGCCCGTACCAGCCCGGTGGCTGAGCCTGTCGAAGCCCGGTGGCTGAGAGCTGAGAGCTGAGAGGCAAGAGGCAAGAGGCAAGGGGCAAGAGGCAAGAGGCAAGAGGCAAAGGGTCCGTCGTCGTAGGGGCGATTCATGAATCGCCCGTACCAGCCCGGTGGCTGAGCCTGTCGAAGCCAAGGGCTGAGAGCTGAGAGCTGAGAGGCAAGAGGCAAGAGGCAAGAGCCCCGTCGTTGTAGGGGCGATTCATGAATCGCCCGTACCAGCCCGGTGGCTGAGCCTGTCGAAGCCCCGGTGGCTGAGAGCTGAGAGCTGAGAGCTGAGAGCTAAGAGGCAAGGGGCAAGAGGCCCGTCGTTGTAGGGGCGATTCATGAATCGCCCCTACGTCTCGGTTCGTGATGGCCCGTACGGGCGGTCGGGACCGATGAACCCCGCGTCCGGTCACTTGACACAGTAACTGGACAGGGATATACTGTGATCAATCCGATTGTTCGGAGGTGGATGGCAGTGCCATCGGGGGAGCCCGAAAGGGCTCCCTTTTCCGTCTACGGCAGGATCTTCCGGCCCCATCCGTCGATGCGACCATCAGGACGGCGATCGTACTTTGCCGCCTCCAGGATCTGCGCGATCCTGCCGCCGAACGTGTCGGGGAGCCTCGAGCGCTGCGAGCGCGCGAGGCTGGCGCGAAAGCTCGGATGCGCGACCAGGTCAGCGAGCTGCAGACCGGCTATATTATTGTCCTTTTTCTTAACCTTCAACTCGCTCGATGTCAGACGCTCCTGGAACACCGACCTGTCCACATACTCGGTTCCCTGCTCGTGAACTCGCCCGAAGGACCCCTTTAACCGAAGGTCTTCCTTACCGCCGCGCGACTCCGCCATCACATCCCCGACACAGTTGTTGCGTTCAAGCCAACGCACATAACGCTCAAGGAGCACACGCAGGCAGTAGTGATAGGGATCGGCCTGCCAGGTCCTGTACCGTGCTCGGTACTCCAGCTTGTCGAGGATAACGGTCTGCACGGTATAGTCCCATGTGGATAGCCGATCGAGCAGGTCCTCATTGAAGGCGCGTTCCCTCTGCTGTTCCCTCAACGCTTCAAAAGGCGGCCGCTTATTCACGAGCTCCTTTCGGTGCAGCGTGACGGGCTCGTCAGGATGGCATCCGAAGTGACGCGCTTTGAGCGCCTCGAGCTCCGGGCTGAGCGTCACCCTCACGTAATCGAGGCTCACAATCACCCCGGTCAGGCTGAGATAGCGATGGTTCGGGTCCTCGCTCGCGCCAAGATCAGGGTTACCGACTTCGTCAATGTAATACCGGCGTTTTGATTCCATCGGTGACGCGGTCAATGTCGATCCCTGCCGGGCAATGCGATTGAACCGCGGCCCAGGGTTGCGACCAATCGGTTCTTCAGCTTAACCTGAAGATCCGTGGCGCCGCTCCAAAGGATGTGGTTGAGATGGTTGGTGTCGAAATGGCACGCGTTCATTTCATCCTGGCGCACGCTGGGCACGACCTCGAGACCAAGGCCCCGGGCGAACCTCGCTTCGTAGTAGACGCCCGCACGTTGCCCAGTGAACTCCGCCACGACGGCACGGCTCTGGCGGATCTCCGATATCATCTCGTCGTCAAATAGGTTGTTGTGTTCCTTGATCTGATATGCGCTCGAGATATAACGGGCTTCCAAGCGGCACAGCGGACACTTACCGATTTTATGCATATCACTTACCTACATCCGCGGTGTCTTTGCACATCCGGTAGCGACTGTCGTAACACACGACGTAGTGCACTACAACCGCAGATATCTAACGCCCTCCTTCTACACGATGCCCTCTGCAGCAGCAGCCCGATAAGCCCAGCCCGCCGCCACAGTTGCGGGTTCGAAGCCCGACGGACGATGGCGTCCGTCGGGCTCGCATACGAGATCAGTGTGCTCCGTAGCTCCGGGTCGCCTTGTGGCACGGTTGGCACAGTATCTCGCAGTTGGACAGCGTGTCACGCCCGTTCGCGTTGATGTGATGGGCTTCCCATCCCCCATCACACTCCGAACCTCTCCGCTCCCACTTGAGTAGCGCAGAGCATCTTCCACTGTGGTCATGCTGAGAGCGTCTGCATTCGCATCTACCCTCGGCTCGAGCCCACGCATTTCTAACGACAGAGTCTGAAAACATTCAGATTCCTCCATATTTAATCTAACGGCAGCCGGGTAGAATACAGGTACGCGCGTGGGCCGCCGCTAGGCACGCCACGAGCCTGCTTGGGTATGACCCAAGTTCGTAGTGGGGCGCGGCCACTCTCGCTAAAGACCGCCGCGCCCCAGTCTATGGTCGTACATTATTCAGTGTTGCTTGTTCCACACTCCAATCCTCATACTTGCGCCTTCGCTTTCGTTGATGTTCCCCGCTCTCGCCCTTCCTCGAGATCGAACACTAAGTACCCGGTTTCCTCATCTCTACACAAAGGGTAAGATGTAGTTGCATTAAGTTGGATGGCAAAGAAACTCATAAAGGATTTGGCAGACACATCAGCACCTGTAGACCGAACGCGTAGACGCGTTGCACCATCCGCTCCAGTGTTATTGGTTAATTCGATTCCGATACGGCGACGTTCGTCATCGTAGTATAAAACAACGTGATTATAATCCTGCAGTTTGTACTTGATGCGAGAAGCATGGTTGAACGTCAACATTCCGATTCGGCTGAGCGACACACGCGGAGTTGAGATTCGCCCCGACTGAGTAAAACGTACGAACGGCATAATACCACTCCTTATCTTACGCGCGTTAATCGGTATGCGTCTACAATATCACATGTATTTCCATACTGTCAAGCGCATAAATACCATTGCACTAACCGGCTATATCGCACCCAGGTCAACCCGGCGCTTCGATACACAATACCACGAATACACCAGACCCTGAACCATCTACCGCACATATACCGAGCCGAATACATACGCTTGCTAGCATGCGGCAATATTGTTGAGCCGCATATTCCTCACATCCAACCCTGTTGCCAAATCCGCTAGAACGCCTGAGGATAAAGTATAGTGCGCGCTGGTATGCAGGCGCGATTCGAGAGTTGAGAGCTAAGAGCTAAGCGGCGATAGGTAACGGTACATGCTCGTACGGGCGATTCATGAATCGCCCGTACCAGCCCGGTGGCTGAGCCTGTCGAAGCCCGGTGGCTGAGAGCTGAGAGCTGAGAGGCAAGAGGCAAGAGGCAAGAGCCCCGTCGTCGTAGGGGCGATTCATGAATCGCCCCTACGTCTCGGTTCGCGATCGCCCGGACGTCCCGGGTATCAGCGGAACGCCTCGATCTGAAATCCGACGCTCCAATCCCGTGCGGAGTCGCGCCGAAGAAAGCCAGTATAGAAGGTCGTACGGTCTACGATGGCTCTGGGATTGGTGACGGTCGCAGGATCGGGCGCATCGCGCCAACGGGCGAATAGGGTTACGGGCGCATGCGCGTTTAGCGCGTTACGAACGCCCAGCGAGACACCGATCTGATGCTGCCAGCGGCTGATCGCGGCCGATTGCCGGTTGACGCGAAAAACCTGGTCGACATAGGCGATCCGGACCGATGGGTTCCAGACATTCGTGCTGCCGCCTCCCGACCAACGCACGGCGGTAAAGGGCGCATGGACGCCGAAGTCGAGACCGGCCGGCGCGCGGGAATCTTCCTGGTTTCGGGTGGGCGATAAGGGCCTGAGCCACGAGATCGCCGGTCCAGCATCAGCCGACTCGTAGGTGTGGTCCACGGAGGCCCATCCCCCGAGTACAGCGACGCGGAGGTTCTCTGTGTACCGTTCGTACAGCTTCGCCGCCTCGATACATCGGTTCGGCGTCAACACACGGGGTCCGGGCGGGGGCGGGCTCAGAAGGCGCACCTCACGATCGAGCTGCACCAGGGCATCCACCGCCTCCTGTCGTCCTGGAGAGAAGGAAACCAGACGAATACCGGCAGCGATGCCGTTCCGTTCGCCGAGCATACCCACAAGCGAACCGTCAACCCCGTGCCGGAACGACGCGACGCCGAGACCCAGCGTATGGAGGGGCGTCGAGCTCTCGCCCAGTTCGAGCGAGTACATGGCGCTCATCAGCGTATCGATCAAGCGTCGCCCCTGATATTCCTTGAGTTTGTCCGAGTTGGTCAGGGTCGCCAGGATCATCCCGGGTATCAAGGAGGGATAACTCCGATCGTCGATCGGCCCGACCGCCATCGGACTGCCAAACTGGAAGCGGCCTGCCGCGCGCTGCGCGCCGACGGGAGTCCCCAGGACAAACGGGATGAGGAGACCCAGTACGGCCAGACTGCGGGTGCGATTCATGGCGTATCTCCTTCGTGTTGTTCGTTGTGGTCAACCTGCGGTGGTGGTCGAGCCCATGGCCCGACGCACAAGATCGCAGAACGGATGATCCTCGGAGTGGAACCGTAAGCCGATGGCAAGCGCCTGGCCAAAATGCGCCAGGGCCGTGTCCGCATCCTTGCGCCCCTGGGCAGCCAGCCCGAGGTGGTAGTAGGTACCGGCGACATCCGGGTGGTCGGGTCCATACGCGCGGAGATTGATGTCGAGAGCCCGGGCGTGATGCTCCTCAGCCGTATCCCAATCGCCCATCTTGCCGTGAACCCTGCCGATGTTATTCAGTCGGATCGCGACTCTGGGTCCGTCGGCGCAGGATATCTCGCAGTCGATCTGCAAGGCCTGCCCAAACAGCTCCAGGGCATCGGCCAGATTGCCGGCAGCCTCGCGCACCGCGCCGAGATTGTTCAGGCACGTCGCCGTGCTCCGATGGTTCCGCCCCAGAGTGCGGTCCAGGATGCCGAGCGCATGCCGGTAGTGCTGCTCACCCCCCGCCAGGTCGCCCGACATCCGCAGGACATACCCGACTGTGGTGTAGAAATCCGCAAGGAGCGCATCACTGCCATCGAGCGCCGTCAGGGCTATGTCCAGCGCCTCCCTGGCATCCCGCAGGGCCGCGTCCTGCTCGCCGAGCCGCTGACGCGCTTCGCTCCGTCTCCGGATATGCAGCGCATAGCGTAGATCGGCCGATCCTCGCTGAGCTTCGGCGAGGCCCGCCGCCTCGTCGAAACATTGGAACGCTTGCCCGTACAGCCCGTTCCAGAACTGGTGCGAACCGAGTTCACCGAGCAAGGCCTCCAGCGGCCCGTTCAGGCCGTAGCGCCGACAATGGTCCGCCACGGCGAAGCAGTGGATCACTTCCGATCGAGACCGAGACCAATCGGTGGCCTCATTGGCCCGGGCGAGCAGCGTCTGGAACCAGGTCGATGCGTTCACGACCACGCTCATCAGCATGTCATCGTTGACCAGACTCCGAACCGAGCGCTGCACGAGGCTATGCACGGACAGGCGCCCGTCGGTCTCGCGCATCATCAGGCAATCGTCGACCAGATCGGCGATCGCCTCGTCGACCAGATCCCGATCCGTGAGAGACCCGCAACGGGCAAGCGTATCCGGCGTGATGCCCCGGTCAGCAAGGATGCTTGCCAGCGTCAGCAACGTCTGTGCATCCGGTTCGAGCGAGGCGTAGTGCATGGCCAGCGCGTCGAACAGCTCACCGTCGTGACCCGTGTCGCTGATGAAACGCCGTCGGGCCCGAGCCAGAAGATCGATCGGCCCTTGCGCCAGCTTTTCCTCGTATTCGGCGAATGTGATCCCGAGCCGTTCGATATGGTTCGCCACGAGCGCGAGCGCCACCGGCAGGCAGCCCAGCATCTGCACGGTTCGCGTGGCGGCCTCTCGTTCACTCTCCTGCAGGAGCGGCCTGTGCCGCTGGAGCAACGTGAGGGCATCCTCGAGAGCCAGCGGCGGGGGTTCGATCAGCGCGTAATGTCGGCGCACAAGATGATGCCGGACGCACGTCACGATGACCCGGCACTCAGGACCCCTCGGGATCACCGCGATGTCGGTCTTCGCCGAGAGTTGATCCACGATCACCAGCACCGGCTGCCGAGAAGCGCTCAACGTCGCCCGGACGCGTTGGGCGCGCTCATCGGGCGTCAGATGCTCCGACACGCCCAGAAGCGAGGCGATGCTGGCGCAGTCCATGTGCAGATGGGCCGTGTCCGAAGCGTTGACGAAGAAGATTCCGCCCGGATACGCCTCGCGATACCGATGGGCGTATTCCACCGCCAGCTGGGTCTTGCCGATCCCTGTGAGGCCTACGATGGCGACATCCCTGGGCGGATGATCCATCAGCGCCGCATGGATCGCCTCCATCTCCCGTTCCCGCCCGACGAAATCGCTGTTGTGGATATAGGGGAGGTTCGTCGGCGCATAGTGCAGCGAACGAATCGGAGGGAAGGATCGAGCGTCGGCCTCGCGATCGAGCTGGAACACTCGCACCTGCGACCCGATGCCGGAGAAGCTGTGGTCGCCGAGGTCCGAAAACCGCAGCCCGTCGGGCATCCGGCCCGCGAGCAGATCCGCCGTGATCGGCCCGATCAGGATCTGGCCCGGATTCGCTGCCGATCGGAGACGAGCGCACAGATTCACCGCTGTGCCGTAGTAGTCTCCTGCGCGGGCTTCGATCGGCCCGGTATTCACAGCCGCACGGATGCGCAGCGCGCTGCGAGTCGGCCAGGGCTCCCTCTCCATCGCATCACGAAGCTCGGCCGCACATCGGACCGCGTCGCGGGGGTCGCTGAAGACGATGAACAGGCTGTCCCCTTCGCCTCGCGGCTTTACCAGCCTGCCGCCGTGCGCTCCGACGATCCCGCTGGCCAGCTCATCGTGACGCGCTGCCGCCAGCCCCATCGCGGCAGGATCCTGCTCCCACAAAGGGCTGCTCTCCACGACATCCGTCATCAGGAATGTGACGATCTGCAGTACCGGCTCCATGTCCGATCTCCGGAGGATTCCCTATCATAGCACAGCCCCACCGACTCCCGTTCCGGGGCTCAATCCTCCGGGGTCTGCAGGTACGCCCTCCCCTGTTCGGTGATCGCCCAGACGCCTCGGGGGCTGTCCGACGCCACCAGGCCGCGCTTGAGCATATCGTGACGCGCCCACCGCGCCCTGTATCGCCATCGGGGCATGTCGCGATCGCTGGGCATGCACTCCAGATCGACCGGCCGGAGCGTCGGCTTGAGCTGGGCGTACACGGCCTGTAGCACCGGGTCGACCCGGGCCTGACCGCCAAGCTCAACCAGCGCCTGGAGGATGGGCCGATAGTAGGCTTGCTCCGGAGTGCGCACGCCCCGGGGCAGGCGGGAAGCCGGAGCGTCCGCTTGCGCCGGTCGAGGCCGCCGATCCTTCCTGACGGTCCGCGGCATCTTTAACCACAGACGCTGGACTTCGACGACCTTCTGCCGGAGTTCGCCAACCCCCTTGGCCCGATCGACCAGCGCATGAGCCTCGTCCGTCCGACCCGCTTCCATCGCCTTTTTGACTCCGCTGCTGAGCCGCGCCCACTCCGCCTCCATCTCATCCAACAGGAGCGCAAAGGCCCCCGCCACATCCGGTTGTCTCGATTCACCCATCGGCACACCCCTCCCTGCTGCACCATCCGCTCGAACGCCTGACGACACAGTATAGTGCGCGCGGGCTTGCAGGGGCAACTCGATAGGCAAGAGCTGGGAGCCCCGGTGGCTGAGAGCTGAGAGCTGAGAGCTGAGAGCTGAGAGCTGAGAGGCAAGAGGCAAGAGGCAAGAGGCAAGAGGCAAGAGGCAAGAGGCAAGAGGCCCGTCGTCGTAGGGGCGATTCATGAATCGCCCGTACCAGCCCGGTGGCTGAGCCTGTCGAAGCCCCGGTGGCTGAGAGCTGAGAGCTGAGAGCTGAGAGGCAAGAGGCAAGAGGCCCGTCGTCGTAGGGGCGATTCACGAATCGCCCGTACCAGCCCGGTGGCTGAGCCTGTCGAAGCCCCGGTGGCTGAGAGCTGAGAGCTGAGAGCTGAGAGCTGAGAGGCAAGAGGCAAGAGGTTCGTCGTCGTAGGGGCGATTCACGAATCGCCCGAACGCACGTTACGGGATGGCCCGGACGCTGTGTCCGCTGCTGGTCCGCGGTCATGGTCGGATCACGCCTCCCCCGCGCCCTTCCCCATCCGGTACTTGATGTCGTAGTTGATGATGAAATCGAGCTCCTCGTCCGTGAAGCCGAAGAGCACCGCCAGGCTCGCATCAATCCTATCCAGCAACGCTTTGGACCTGCCAACGTCGAACTCGTCATACTCGATCAGATGACCTTGGCGCGGCGCGGATCGGACCATGACACCCCGGAGGTCGCCGGACCGCAGGCGAGCATGCGCAGTTTCGGCATGCTACTCGAGAGCGAGGGGTCCCACCTGCTCAACCGCCTCCCCAAGGAGTGATCGGGCCATCTCGTAGGCAGCTTCGGGCGATAAGCGCTCGAACTCGTGGACCATGACATGCATCGGGACCGGAGGCTGCCATCCGACGGATTGGGTATAGCGTATGCCCCCAAGGAGCTTGGCCCCGTTGCGACGGTAGAAGGCGATGCGGCGCTCGGCAAGGGTGCGATGGTGGCCTTCGGCGTCCTCGGGCCGCTCGACTTCATACACAAACGCACGCGTGGAAGGCCGTTCGCGCAGTATGCGAGCCGTGATCGCTTTGTAGACACCGGAGCCGATGCCGATGCCGCGTTTGCCGGGCGCCACGGCCAGATACCACAGCACAGCGCCGCGGCACTCGTCGTATGCCTCGTAGTGGGCCATGGCCACCACTTCGCCGGCATCGTCCGGCGCGACGACTATGGCGGATGCAGTTTCCTCGCCCGAAGCGATCTCCCGAACGGTGCGGTTGAGCGCGCTCACGAGCATCTGCTCGTTGAGAGGGAATGATGTCTGGTAGAGATCGAGGTACGCGTCGTAGCGCTCATCCTCGAGCGAGCGGATATCGGTCAATGTAACGTGCATGGATCGCCTCTGTAGTCGCAGTTATATAGTCTTGTACTGCTGTACGGTATCATAACCCATTCGGGTCTGGGCGGTGGACGCTGTAATGGCGTTCCATGCGACAACTGAGAATGGACCCGTTACTTCGTGAACTGACCTCGGAGTAGGTGGACCGATCCCTAATTATACCGCCGGGTTCTTCGCACCTCACACAATTCTCAACATCGACAGGTTTCTTGAGCGACACGGCTACATGGAGTAGAGATGACCCTGGTTATCGATCTGCTGGTCAACCTGGTTGCCACCTTTTTAAGCGTGCCCCTGCTCGTGCTCACCGGCGTGTTCCTGCATTCAAGGAAGCTCCGGAAGCACTACGTTGCCGCGCTCATTTCCACCTTCGGGCTCAACAAAGCTGAGGCCGAGAGGGCGCTTAGGGAAGCCCGCGCGAAGGATAGTAACGCTGGGAATCTCGGCTCCATCATTGCCCGTGGTGTCTTCGTGAGTGACGAAAAGGCTGCGCTCCGGGCCTACTTTACTGACCTCGCCAATGATCCAGAGCGTCGAAATGACCTGGACTACAATGCACTACGCCATCCGCATTTCCCCGCGTTCTACACAAACCTGACCAACGCGTTCGCATCGTGCTGGATTCTGCGGTCGCGCTATGGGCAGTACCGGTCAGACCCAGAAACCCGCCGTAACTGACCCGAGCGTTCGTGCGCGTAGCGCAAGCCATCGTCGGACGGCTCTCGGCCAGGCATAACGCCCGTAACATTACGCTGCAAGGAGGGCTTCGATGACGCAGATAAAGTATACACACCATGACGAAATGGACCAGGACGTGCTGGCAGGCCTCCAGCAGACTGTCAAAGGCCGCGTTTGCCTCTCAGGTCCCGGCGGCGCCGGCAAGAGCGCGCTGATGACGCACCTTTGCACCTCCCATAGGGGCGAGTTCGAGGGTTGGGCCTATATCGTTCGCGATTCTGCGAGCGCCGGCGCGCTCGCAGAGAGTCTGGAAACCTGTCTCTTCGAATGTTGGGTAGAGCGAACCCCCGACCACATGTCGAGATCCACGAGTAACGCCGTTCGTTTGCGAGGGCAGGCCCACGCCGACGCCGTGAAGCTCCATTGGTCCCGGATCAGGGCCGTCCTTTTTCTGGACTGGATGTGGCGGCAGTCCGTCAGGGCACTGCTGGTCTTCGACAACGCCGAAAGCGTTAAGTCCGTTGAAGACCTGCTAAAGGCACTGCCATTGAACCGAGGCGATCTCGGGCAGGCGGCCGACGACACGAGCGTGATCGAAGCGGCCGATATCGCCTCGGCGATTGCACACTATCCTCCTTTTACCGACAGCGGTACACCAAACCAGCGCTGGGCCACCGAGCTTGCGGATGCCTATGTAACGGCGGCGCAGAACCCGATCTTCCGGTCAGGCCTTAACGAATTCCGGTGCAATGTTGTCGTCGTCACCAACAGCGCTGAAGGCGCCGGTACATGGTCCCAGGTGACAATGCGGCCCTTCGCCGGACTGATCGGAGCTAAGATAGTTGCCGACCACGCGGGGCGACCGGAACTAGAATCAGACCCTGATACTCTCCCTCTGGTGGATGATGTCGGCGGCCTGCCTTTAGCGCTCGCCCAGGCGGGGAAGACGATCGGTGCAGGCGAATATGAGTCGGTAGCGGCCTATCGCGCGGACCTCGCGCGCGCACTGCAAGGCGATACCGAGCTTGAGCCCATCTTCAGTGACGTTCATCGCTTCATCAAGGCGCACCCGAATGTAGCGGCTACGATGCGTGTGGCCAAGCAGACGTTGCTGCGGGTCCTCAGTACAGAGTTACACGAGGCCGCCCAGAAGATCTGGAGAATCTGCAGCGCGCTCCCTACCGCGCGCCTGCCAGGATGCCTCTTCGATTCGGTCTGCAAATCCACAGATCAGCGGCGTGCGATCCTGGAGCGAATGGTGGACTTCTTCTGGCTCACCCATGACCCGTCGGGTAACGGTGTGGAGCCAGCATATATCATGCACCGTGTCCATCGTGCGGTTTTGGCGGGAGTCCCCACGGACGAAAAGCGTTCGGAACTGAACGACGAGGTGGTCAGGGTGGTGAGTTCCGCCCTTCTTAATCCCGGCAGACTGCAATCGCTCCAGGACCGCAGCGACTTTAACGACCTCTACAGCCACGCCATCCATGCGGTTGAGCTCGTCGCGGCGACCGTGGCTACCCATGGGGAGACTCCGCCGCTCGTCGAGCATATGTGCGACGATTCCGGATTTTTCGATGATCTCATCATGAAGCTCGCCGTCGTTGCCGCAGGTTCTAGAAACGACAGCCGGTACGATCTGGCCTCGTTCGTCACAGACTTACGGGTGCAGACATGGCTGCACCGTGGATACTGGCACGCGCTCTTGACCAATCAGGCTGCCGACCGCCTCGACTTCGACGACATGTACAACTTGGAGACGGCGGAAGGGTTGGACAGGCTGAAGCGCGCGTGCGCATCGCTCTGGCGCGCCGAGCACGGAGCCGCTATGGTGGCCGCGACCTGTATGTTCTTTGCCACGCACTTCTGGTGGGCTGAGTATATCCCCGAGGACCACATCTGCCGTCCGCTTCTCGATGAGCTGCGCGAGAGCGTCGAGGCCACCCCAGAAGACAACAACCGGGGAGAGCGTGTTGAGCTTGTGGAGGCCCTCCGCACCATCTACGACCGCTACCCGTCTTCATACTGGTACGAGGAACGGACAACGGCGCGCAAGAACGACTGGGTGGCAGTCGAGGCCTCGCTACGCACCGTTCGACGCTTGCTGGCATTGGAAGCCGACACGCCATCCGGTGCACCAGCCATGTCGGCGGCAGGTTGGATGTATGCAAGAGGCATCACCGATCTCTATCTGGCGATGGCGCTGCAGTACGCCCACAACCTCCGGTACCCGATTGACACAGCGGTTAACCGTCTCTATGCTGATGCCCAGGCGTGTTTCAAGGCGACCGGCGACGAGATGCATGTAGCGTACTGCGATTTTGAACGTGCCGACTGTGCGACGGAATCGGTCCGCTCCTTGGGCCGGAAACGTTGGCGGATGAACCGGGATGCGGAACGGTTGAAGAGGTGTATTGCCCAGGCCGAGGTCGACCTCGGCCTGTGCCACACGGTCGCCCACAAGGGCGAGCACTTCGACTACGAGATAATCGCTGAGGCCTACGATAGCCTCGGCGACATCCGGTGGCTTCAGGATCGGCGCGAAGAAGCCTGGGGCTACTACTGTGCCGCATGCGTTGCCGGCGCCGCATTTCTGGTGCAGGACCAGGACAACTACTCCTTGCACCTGTACCGTGAGGTGCGTAACAAGCTGATGGCGCGTATCCGTGAAGTCGCGGTTGAGACACCGAACGGCGAGGCCGGCGCGCTCAAGGTCTGCCGATTCCTCTACGCACTCTGGAACGGGATCGGCGCTACCGAGGTCCGCAGTTTCGAGAGTGTCTTTCTGCCGCTCACCGATTCACAACAAACCCATTTGAGCGCGAAGTTTCGTAGGGCCATCCTGATCGAACGAGCGGAAACGGAGTTGCTGCCTCCGTCGCCGCGCCTCACGGACATCGAGGCGGAGTCCGACGATCCCTCTGACTCGTCATCAATGAGATGGATGGCCGCCATGCGCAAGCAGCTAGCTGACCTCGCCGACCATGGGAATGACCTTATATCTACCGAAGCGCTCGACGGGTGTTGTCTGCCGGAGGGGTTCTCTGGACAGGATAGCTTCCTCTCTAGTCTCTCGGAACACATGGCAGCGGCGGATTGACGAATCACGGCATGCCTGCCGACGAGTGGCTTCCTCTCCAGGCTCTCGAAACGCATGGCAGCGTAGCGCCCAAGGGAGAGGTAGGTGGAGATGCCCTGAGGCTCGAGTTCGGGGATGTCGGCCAGCATCTCAACCTCAGTCTCGCCTTGTTCGAGTTGGCCCAGCATCATCTCAACCGATATGCGCATATCCCTGATGATAGGTTGGCCGCTATACACATCCGGCCGGGACGTGTTTCGCGATAGCCGGTTCTCCATGATCTCATCGCCAGGCAGGCATCGGGCGGTTGCATCGGCACACAGGTTATGGTCGATGTTGTCGTAGATCTGCGGCATGGCGGCTCAGCGCTCCCCTGTTCTCTGGTTGTGTGGTGCGGTTTATGCCTTCCAGGCCTCGACGAGACCATAGTGGTTCTCTTCGTTATGGATGAGGCGAGGGCGGCTGAAGCCTGCTTCGACGAGTCCCAGGCTGATCTCCTCCATGGTGTAGCTGTTGCCGCCCCGGGTGGCGCAGAGCATGTTGATGGCGAAGAGGGCTCCGGCGGGCGGGCTGGTGCGGTCGGGGCTCAGGACGTAATCGCGGACGATGATCCGACCGCCGGGGTTGAGCGCGGCATGGCACCTCGTATAGAGCTCGAGGTTCTGCTCCGGGCTGTTCTGATGGATGATGGCGGAGAGGAAGGCGAGGTCGTGGCCAGCGGGCAGGGGATCGGTGTTGTAGTCGCCTCCTACGAGGTCGACCCGGTCGAGCAAGCCCTCGGCGCCGAGTCGTTCGCGGGCCATCTCGACGACGGCGGGCCGATCGAAGAGGGTGGCGCGGAGGCCGGGATTGGCGCGGAGAAAGGCGATGGTGTAGGTCCCGGAGGCTCCTCCGATGTCGAGGACCCGGCTCGCGCCGTCGGCTCCGATCCGCTGGATTACGCCGGGGGCCTGGTGGCGGGAGACGACGTGCATCCCTCCGATGAACGCCCTGAGCTGCGCTTCGGTGCGGAAGTCGTCGGTCGGTATGGCGACCTCGCCCTGGACGATGTCGGTGAGGCGCGACCAGAGCTTCCATGAGCCGGAGAGGTGGAGGACGATGGGGAGGATGCTCTCGGGCGAATCGCTGGAGAGGAGGCTGCGGGCTTCGTCGGCGCTTTCGTAGACGCCGTTGGCTTTGCGGAGGAGGCCTATGGCGGTCAATGCGTCGAGGAGGATCTGGGTGGCGCGAAGATCGGTTTGGAGTTCGTCGGCCACTTGCCGGGCGGCGAGGCGAGAGCGGGAGAGGAGGCTGAAGAGGTCGAGCTCGGCTCCTGTGAGGATGATTCGGCTCTGCATGAACCCTCGGAGGGTCTGCATGAGGTTGGATGCGGCGGTCTGCATGGTGGAGGCTGTCCTTTCTTCCGGCTGGTGGGATCCTGCCAGTATATAATCGTAATACAGCCGCTGGAACCGTCGGGATGAGGACGGTTCCATAACGGCTGTACCGTATATACAGGAGTACGCCGCGGCGGTCGCCGATATCACAGGAGGTCAGCCGAGCCGGCGCGGAGATGTCCGGTCGTTCGGCTGGTTCAGGGACTCCGGAACCGGAGGGCGCTGGGCCGCCGGGCGTCGTGGTAGATCGTGTTGAGCTGGACCGTCATCCGGACGGCGGACGCCTCGGGCTCGCCGTAGCCGAGGTTGCGCGCAAAGAGGGGAAAGCCGTCGGAGGTGATCATGAGCCCGATCCGGTGTCCTTTTGCGAACTCGTGGGCGACGTCCCAGTGGGCGATGCGGAGCCTGTAGACCGTCCCGGGCTTCAGGAGCTCCGGCTTTTCGAACCCCCGGTGATACCGGGCGCGGATCTTGCCGCCCTGCCCGATGACCCGGATGCCGCCCTGTTCGTCGATGTCGACCACGGTGGCGTAGAGGTCGGTATCCCGCGCGGTTGAGGCGATATACAGTTCGACGTCGACCGGCGCCATCATGACGAGCGGCGCTTCGAGGGGCTGGGACTTATAGATCAGCGTGTCCTGATCCTTCGGCTCCAGCTTCACGCGGGTATTCGCCGTGGTCGGATCCTGCGATTTGAGCTCGTCGGGGATGGCGGCCCGGGCCGGATTGTAGGCGTATCGATCGGGCTCCTGGGGACCGGACGGGCGGGATTCGGCGAGTTCGCCGACGGAATCGGGACCGTTGGCGGGGCCGGCGGAGCTCAGGTAGAGGGTGCGCTCGCGGGAGCGCGGCGCCGGCCAATCGGCGAGATCGACCCATCGATTGGCGCCGGTGACGAAGACGCGCACTTTCGGGACGTTCTGAAGCCCGACGTCCTTGCCCTTGAGCCACGTATCGAACCAGCGGAGGTACAGGGAGTCGAGCTCGAGGATGGCCTGCGGGCCGTAGTCGACGTCGCCCAGCCGCGAGGTGGTGTTGAAGGCGTGGGTCCACGGCCCGTAGATGAGCCACTGGTTGGTCCGACCCAGGCGGCGCATGGCCTCCCAGTTCAGCTTCGTCCCGATACCGTCCCCGTCCCACCAACCGCTGATCTGCAGGGCCGGGATGGTGACGCCCTTGAGATCGGCCATGAAGTTCGCGGGACCGAACTCGGAGGGACGGGTTCGGGTCCACCATTGATCGATGAACGGGACATCCTTGCCCAGGAGCTTATCGTCGACTTCGGATATCGGCAGCGCCTTGAGGCTGTCGAGATTCGTGAGCTTCGGCAGGCTGGTGATCGGCCCTTTGTCTCGGACGACGGCAGCCCACCACACGCCTCCGTACAGGAACGGGATGCCGTGGTCGATCGGGAAGTTATAGAACGGATCGGGCGGCGACACCTGCGGCACGATGCATTTGAGCGCCGGATGCCGTTCGACGGCGGCGTACCACTGCACCCAGGCGACGTAACTTCCGCCGATCATCCCCACGGATCCGTTGGACCAGGGCTGCTTGCTGATCCAGTCGATGGTGTCGTAGCCGTCGGCCCGTTCATGGACCAGCGGCGTCCAATCGCCGTCGCTCTGCCCGCGGCCCCGCACGTCCTGTACGATCCACACGTAGCCCCGGCGAGCCCACCATTCCGCTCCGGTCTTATAGCCGGCTTTGCCGTAGGGAGTGCGGACCAGAATGGTCGGATAGCGCCCGTCACCGACGGGCCGGGCAAGATCGGCGGAGAGCTCGACACCGTCCCGCATGGGGATGCGGAGGTTGCTCTCGGCCTTCGGGAGGTTATCGGGCTGGCTCAGCTCCTTCATCTTGAGCGTCGGATCGAGGATCAGCTCCTCCCAGCCGGGCGTGATCCCCTTGAAGAACTGCGTCGGGACGTTCCAGCCGATGACCTGCCGGTCTTCGGTGGTGAAGACCTCGATATCGACGGTGGCAAAGCGAACCTGATAGACCTGGGCGGACTGCGGCTGGCCGTTGACGACGACGGAGCGGGCGGCACGCCGACTGACATCGACCTTGAGGGCGATTCCGTTGTCCAGAAGGAGCACATCGAACGATCGCGGATCGGTCGCCGTGGGCGGATAGGCCGCGATGATGGCGCTGCTGAGGGCGGGATGGTAGTTCGCAAAGACGATGGCGCTCGGCTTGTACGGCGCCTCCTGCTTCTTGCCCGCTACGTCCGCCACCACCCTGCCGTCCTTCACCGTAATCGTAACGGTCACGCCTCCGCCGCTCTGTACGAGGGCGTACTCGACGAGCAGACCCTCGACGAACCGGCCGGTGAGCCTGCTCTCGATCTTCTGGCCGGCGAGGTTGAGGTTGGTAACGGACGTGAAGGAGCCGTCCGCCTGCCGTTCATAGGTGTTGGATCCGGCGTCGGCGCCCATTAAGGTGAAGCGAATCTCCTGCTTCTGGGCGAACGCCGTGGCGGAGACGAAAGCGAGGAAGACGAACGGAATACACCGGACCTTTCGGATCATATCCAGACTACTCCCCGGTCACACGCTTGGTTTCAACGTGCAGGATGACGGGCGCTATGCCCGCGGATGTGGCGTCTTCATCGGTCAACGCTGGCCGACAGTGTGCCGGAGCGCCCGGCGCAGGCATTGCCCGGATCGACGGTAGATCCGAGCGCGAGTCGGACCTGACGGATCTCGAACGGCCGCAGGCTCAGTTCGACCGTTCCGTCCACGATCGGCTCCGGCGTGGCGGACCGTCCGAGCAGATCGGTGGTCCATGCGGCCGATACCGGCCACGGGAGCTTGAGGAGCACGGAGGGCGCACCGCGTCCGTGCGCCTCATAGAGCCGGCAGATCCAGTCCCCGCCCGGCGTCGCCTGGAGAGCGGTGAGCATCACGCCGGACGGCAGCGCGCCGAACGCCCCCCATCGAACCGGCAGACGCCCCTCCCTGGGTTCCGACGGAACGGCGTGCAGCGGATGGTTGAGTTCGGCTGCGTGCCGATCGACGCCGGCCGATCGCCAATCGCCCCGGTGCGGCGCCAGTCCGTATACGAAGGCCCGCTCCACCCCCTCCTCGAAGCCGGTATCGGAACCCATGCCCGGTTCGTAGCCGCCGCCAAAGCCGTACGCTACGATGTTGGTCGAGCGCATCAGCGATAGGAGGAGCGCCCCGTCGGCGACGTTGGCGCCCGGCAGCCCGACGTTGAGGAGCCCGAGGCCGACGCCGTCGCCCGAATAGTCGATCCAGTTCTGAGCCGGGTACTCGATCCCTTCGGGGCGCTCGACGACCCCGAAGGGTATCTCGTCGACCCTGCGGCCGGCCTTGATCGATGTCGGAAATGCAGACCGATAACGGACAAATCGCTCGTGGTTCACGATCGTCGTCCGAAACTCGACCCGATCGGAATCCGTCGTCAACCGCACCCGGGTTTCGGCCCGGCCGGAGCCGAGCTTCATCATCGCCCGAACCTCGGTATAGACGGGACCGCGCAGGATCTCGCACCGAAGCGTCGTGCCGCTCCGGGCGTCGGAGGCGATCGGATGCCGGTCCCGCATGGCGATCCGACTGCCGCCGTCCAGCGGCCGGTAGGGCTCCCAGAGATCCCCCTCGTCGGTCTCCTGCAGCAGGATCGCCGGACCCGACAGCGCACATGGGCCGTCCGGACGGCCGAGCGCGGTCAGGGCTCCGTTCCGATCGAACGAGGCCCTGATATGGTCGGTGACGACGTCGACCGCGGTCGTGACCTCTGTCCATACGGGTTCGACCGTCTCCTCGTCGACGCCGAGGGCATGGTAGACCGCATGCCCCATCGCGGGCACGTCGACCGCGGTAAACGCGATCCGGGCGGTTACGAGGGCGCCGTCTGCATGCCGGACCGCCTCGACGATCTGCGCGGGCAGGCTCCGCCCCGCCGCGTCCCTCAGCCGAACGCCGCGGATGCCCTGCTCGGCAAAGCCGAGATCGATCTCGACCAGATCGGTACGGTCCCATGGCAGTGTATTCACGACGACGATCGGCGTCCCATCGCCCCGCGTATCGACGCAGCCCGCATACTGGGCAAGGCGGCTTCGAAGAGCCTCCTCGGCGCGATACAGCGATCGGCCGTAGGAGGCCAGCGTATCCTCATAGACCCGGTCGGTCATCACCCCGGCCATGAGGTCATGGGCCTGGTTGAAGAGGGCGGGCTCCCAGGCGTCCCAGAGGGGGTCGTCGTGCCCGGAGACCCGAAGCGCCGTCAGGACGGCTCCGATCTTCTCGGCATCGGTCAGCAGGGTCTCGATGCGTCGGGTGGTCTGCTTCAGCTCGATTCGGCTGGAGTAGGCCCCCTGGAACACGGGGTTCAACTCGCCTCGGATCACCGGCCATGAGTCGTTCGGCTGCGTCAGCGCTTCATAGTCCGCCGGTGTCCCGATCTGCACGTCGAGCGCTCGGCCCGGTCGGCGGTTCATCGCGCGGACGAGCGGCGCGAGATGCGCCTCGGGTTCGCAGACGTCCGCCCCTGCGGGACCCACCCGGATGTCGCCGTGCGCGTAGGGCTCCAGCATCCGGTACCGTTCTTCCATGAACGCCGCGAAGGCGGTCGGCTCATCGGGCGATCCGTAGGCCATCGCGTAGCTATGGGGCAGCCAGCGCGCGGGCAGCCGCGTCCCATCGATCCCTTCCCACAGGAACTCGGCGGGCGTCTCCGGCGACGGCACGCCCCGGAAGAACCAGAAGGACCGAAAGCCCGCCAGACTCAGCAGCTGCGGAGTCTGGGCATGGTGGCCGAAGGTATCCAGCTGCCACGCGATCGGCGCCTCGACGCCCAGCTCCCGCTCCATGAACCCCCTGCCGTACAGGATCTGGCGCACCAGCGCCTCGGGGCCGGGGATGTTCCCGTCGTGCATCACGTGCGTGCCGCCGACGATGGCCAGGCGCCCCGATGCCACCATGCTTCGGAACGCCGCGCGGCATTCGGGATAGCGCTCGAGGAACGGCTGGATGTAACACGATTGATCGAGGGTGAAGCGGTAGTCGGGATCGGCCTCGAGGAGCTGGAGCGCCCGGAGGATGTTCGGCAGGCCGAGCGTGAGATAGGCCTCGCGCGTTTGGAACACAGCCCCCTCCCAGTGCGTATGCGGCACGACGACGAGGAGCGGACGCACTCCCTCGCCTGCGTCGCTATCCGAGCGCACGGGCCACCCGTTCGCGCCAGAGCCCCTGCAGACGCCGAGTCAGCGGTCCGGGCCGACCATCGGCCACCGGTCGATCGTCGATGCGGACGATCGGCGCCACCTCATAGGACGTCGCGGTCAAGAACGCCTCTTCGAGCCGGGGCAGATCGGAGGCGGCGATGGGCTCTTCCCGCACGGCGATGCCCGCCGCCCGGCAATCCTCGAGCACGCCCCCACGAGTGATGCCGGCCAGGATGCGCTGGTTCAGCGGGTGCGTGCGCACCACGCCATCAAGGACGCCGAAGAACGTCGTATGCGTCCCCTCGGTGACATAGCCGTCTCGTACGAGCACGGCTTCCCGCGCTCCCCGCTCCCGTGCGATCTGGATGGCGAGGACGTTGGCCATCAGCCCGATGGCCTTGATGTCGCAGCGCGCCCAGCGGAGGTCCTCCGTCGTGATCACGGAGAGGCCGTCGGCCCGGGCCGCGGTTACATCGGGGACAGCAGCAGCCGACAGATAGAGACTCGGCGGTACGGACGGGTCGGGGAACGGATGGCTCCGGGGAGCCGTCCCACGGGTGATCTGCAGATAGACGACCGCCTCGTCGACGCCGGGCAGCGACCGATCGATAAGCTCGATCATCGTGGGTTCGACCCAGTCGAGGTCCGTAAGCGCGATTCGGGCCTCATCGAGGCTCCGCCGCAGCCGGGCCATATGCTCCTCGAAGAGAAACAGCCGCGCTCCATAGGCCCGGACGACTTCGTAGACCCCATCGGCGAACACAAAGCCCCGGTCGTCGGGGCTCACCGCCGCAGCTTCGCGCGCGATGAACACCCCGTCGGCGTACCGTTCGTTCCGCAGGTAGACCACGTCGCTCATCGTTGAGGCATTCGCCGACTCCCGTCTCGTTTCCTGCCGAATCCGGCCCCAACCCCGAGGGCTGATAGGACGGCCCGACGAAGATTGCGCCGAGGATCTCGGCCGCCGACGGGAGGAGCGGGTAGGGCGCAGAGGGAACTACAAGCCTGTACCATACTGTTAGTATAGAGGAGCGCTCTTGACCGAACTCCAACCGAATGGACCGCCACTCCAGCCTTCCGCGATGATCCCCCTGGCCCTGGGGGCAGTCCAGCCTCGGGGATGGCTGCGGGATCAATGCCGGCTACAGGCCGACGGCCTTACCGGCCACCTCGAGAGCGCGTGGCCCGACCTCGGACCCGACAATATGTGGCTTGGGGGCAGGACCGAAGGATGGGAGCGGGGCCCCTATTACCTCGATGGGCTCGTGCCCCTCGCGTATATCCTCGACGACGCGCCGCTGAAGGCGCGAGCGCAGCGCTGGATCGAGTCGATCCTCTCCATGCAGACAGCGGACGGTTGGATCGGGCCGGTCGAAGCCCCCGGCCGTAAGCCGTACGACCCCTGGCCGATCTTCATCCTCATGAAGGTCCTGACCCAGTACCACGATGCGGTCGGCGACCCCCGGGTGATCCCTTTCCTGTCGGCGTTCTGCGGTTACCTTGCACGGAACCTCGAAGCGCAGCCGCTCCGCGACTGGGGGCAGCACCGCTGGGCCGACGGGGTCCTCTCGATCCACTGGCTGTACAACCGAACGGGCGACGAGAACCTGCTGGATGTGGCCCGCATCCTCGCCGTTCAGGGCTACGACTGGCGCCTGCACTTCGCTGACTTCCACTACACCTCGAAGACGCCGCGGGAGGCGTGCATTCTCCCAACCCATGTGGTCAACAACGCCATGGCGATCAAGTCGGGCGGCGTTTGGTGGAGGCAGAGCGGCGACCCCGACGATCGGCAATCGGTCTATCAGGCCATCGCGATGCTGGACCGGTACCATGGTCAGGCCACCGGCATCTTCACGGGCGATGAGCATTACGCCGGCCTGGAACCGACCCAGGGCGCCGAGCTCTGCGCCGTCGTCGAGTACATGTACTCCCTCGAAGAACTCCTCGCCATTCTCGGCGATCCGGCGCTGGCCGACAGGCTGGAGCGGATCGCCTGCAACGCCCTGCCCGGCACGTGCACCGCCGATATGTGGGCGCATCAGTACGACCAGCAGGCCAACCAGACGCTCTGCACCATCGCCCCCCGCCCGTGGACCAACAACCTGGACGACTCGAACATCTACGGGCTGGAGCCGAACTTCGGCTGCTGCACCGCCAACTACCACCAGGGGTGGCCCAAGCTGGTCCGACATCTCTGGATGGCCACGCCCGAAGGCGGGCTCGCCGCCGTCGCGTACGGCCCCTCCGAGCTGAGCGCGACGGTCGGGGGCGTCCCCCTGCGAATCCATGAGGAAACCGAGTACCCCTTCAAAGGGGAGATCCGCCTCCGCATCGATCCGTCGAGTCCCCTCCGGTTTCCGCTGGCTCTGCGGGTTCCGGCCTGGGCCGGCGCCGCCGAGTGGACCGCGAGGACGAAGGACCGACCCGAGGAGCGCGCGGTCGCCGAGGCAGGATGGTGCACCATGGAACGGGTCTGGCACGCGGGCGATACCATCACGCTCCGGATCCCCATGGAGGTCCGAAGGGAGGTCCGCAGCCGCGGCGCCGTGGTCCTGCATCGGGGCCCCCTCGTCTTCTCCCTGCCCATCGGCGTCGAGCGGACTCTGATAAAGGGCGTTCCGGCGCCGAAGCCGGGCGAGCGGAGCCCCGATTGGGAGCTCCGCCCGACGACCCCGTGGAACTACGCCCTGCACGCCGACGGGCCGATGCGGATCCACGAGCGCTCAGTCTCCGGGATCCCCTTCGACCCCGAGAACCCTCCGGTGACGCTGGAGGTCGTCGGGCGACGTGTGCCGGGCTGGACCATGCAGGAGAATAACGCAGGCCCCGTGCCCGCGTCACCGGTCCAGACCCATGAGGCGGACGAAACCCTCCGCCTCGTGCCCTACGGCAGCGCGCCCCTGCGCATCACGGAGTTCCCCGTATGTTCGGAATGAACCTCGAACCGACGCCCCAGCCGATCACCCTCTCCTATAAACCGGACCTCGAGGAGGCGACCCGGCGATGGCTGGCCTTCTGGGAGCATGATCTCATCGACCGCCCGCCGTGCGTCGTTCGCGCTCCGCTGGACGAGGCCGCGCCCAGCGTCGCATGGCCCCCCTACATGGCCGAAGCCCACGGCGACATGGAGGCCACCGCCCGGCAGATCGTCGAGGCCTCTGCCTCGATCTGGTACGGCGGCGAGGCCATACCTGCCCATACTCCGAGCTTCGGTCCCGATATGATGGCGGCCTGGTTCGGCGCACCGCTGGTCTTTCAGGAGTACGGCACCAGCTGGGCCGAGACGTGCGTCGACGACTGGGACGAGGCCCTGCCCCTCGCGGTCGACCCGGAGAACTACTGGTGGCAGCGGATGCTCCGCTTCTGCCGGGTCCTCTCCGACGCCGCACGGGGCAAGATGCTCGTGGCCCATCTCGACCTCCACAGCAACTGCGACACCCTGCTCGCCCTGCGCAACGGCGATCGACTCTGCCTGGACCTGATCGACCGACCCGAGATCATTGACCGGGCCATGGCCGACGTCCGATCCCAGTATGTCCCGATCTATCAGGCGCTCTACGATGCGGGTCGGATGGGCGAAACGGGGACCACCGGCTGGGTCCATGCCTACCATCCCGTCCGCACCAACACGATCCAGTGCGACTTCGCCGCACTCATCGGCCCCCGCCAGTTCCGCCGCTGGGCCATGCCGGCCCTCGAGGAGGAAGCGGCCTTCCTCGGCCACTGCGTCTACCACCTCGACGGACCCGAGTGCCTGGTCCACCTGCCCGATATCTGCAGCATCCCTGGCCTCGACTGCATCCAGTGGACCACCGGTGCGCGGAACAAGCCCTTCATCGAATGGATGGATCTCCTGAAGGACATTCAGGGCCGGGGCGTCGCCGTCTGGATCCCGTGCTCGCTCGAGGAGATCCCCCTGTACCACAGGGAACTGCGCCCCGAGCTGGTCTACTACGACACCTGGGCGCGGACCCGCGCCGAAGGCGAGGCGGCGCTCCAATGGCTGAAGGAGAACACCTAACAAGGTAGGATACCGGTGTGGACAAGGGCGGACGGCCCGCGAGGACGGGACCGTCGGCCGGGCAACGCAACAGGAGAGATGCAAGCATATGGCTATCGATAAAGTACGTATTGGAGTGATCGGGGTTGGCGGTATGGGTTCGGGGCATTGCGCCCGAATGCACGAAGTCGCCGAGGCGCAGCTGACCTGCGTCTGCGACACCGACCCGGAGGCCGCGCGAGCCGCCTCGGAGAAGTACAAGGTTCCGGCCTACGCCCGCGCCGGCGACCTGCTCCGGAGCCGCCTCGTCGACGCGGTCATCATTGCCACCCCCCACTACTTCCATCCGCCCATCGCCATCGAAGCCTTCAAACGGCGCATCCACGTCCTGTCTGAGAAGCCCATCGGCGTAACGGTCTCCGCAGCCGACCGGATGATCGCGGCCGCCGAAGCGTCGGGGTGCGTGTTCAGCGTTATGTATCAGATGCGGGCCAGCGGACATGCGCAGCTCGCCCGTCGGATCATCGCCGAAGGCAAGATCGGGGAGATCTACCGCACCTCCATGGTCGTCGGCTGGTACCGAAGCCAGGCCTACTACAACTCGGGCGGCTGGCGCGCCACCTGGACCGGCGAGGGGGGCGGCGTGCTGATCAATCAGGCGCCCCACTTCCTCGACCTGTACGCGTGGCTCGGCGGGATGCCCGTCCGGCTCCGGGGCGAGACCCGCACTCGTCTGCACGATATCGAAGTCGAGGACGAGGCCTTCGCCACTCTCGAGTACGCCAACGGCGCCCACGGCTACCTCTACGCCAGCACCACCGAATCGCCCGGCTACGAGCAGATCGAGATCTGCGGCGACCTCGGCAAGGTGCTGCTGCAGGGCTCCTCGATCCGCGTGTGGGTCAACAAACAGCCGGTGAGCGAGCACGCCCGCAATGCCTCCGAGATGTGGGGCAGTCCCGGGTCGGAGGAGATCGCCGTCGCCGTCCCGGAGGGTTCCGGCAGCCATCAGGAGATCACCCGCAACTTCTGCAAGGCCATCATCAAAGGCGAACCCCTCATCGCCCCAGGGGCCGAAGGGCTCTGGGCCGTCGAGCTCATCAACGGGCTGATCCTCTCCAGCAAGACGGGGAAAGAGGTGAGCCTGCCCGTCGATCGAGTTCGATACGATCGACTCCTCGCAAGGCTCAAGCGGAGCTCTCGCGAAAAGACCGTCGTCACGGGCGTCCGGGAGACGGACCCGCAGCATCAATAAACGGGGATCCGAGGTCGCAGAGAGGCCATCGTCATGCTCGCCGCCGTGCTGCACGGAGTCGATCAGCTCGTCCTGGAAGAAGTCCCGACGCCCCGGCCGGGGCCGGGCGAAGCCGTGGTCCGGATCCGCGCCTGCGGCATCTGCCAGACCGACTATAAGGCCATCCGGGGCATCCGCACCAACGTCGCCTTCCCGATCATCCCGGGCCACGAGCCGGCGGGCGTCGTCGCAGCCGTCGGCGCAGGCGTGCGGCATGTTCGGGAGGGCGACGCTGTCATCGTCCAGCCGAGCGGCTTCTGCGGATCATGCGACGTCTGCCGCACCGGCAACACCCACTATTGCGCCCGGGCCTACGTCACCGGCGGCGACGGCCCCGACGACGTCCGGCACGGCAGCTTCGCCGAATATCTCCTGACCGGCGCGGAAACCCTCTACCCCAAGCCTCCCGGGTTGAACTTCGACGCCGCCTGCCAGACCGAACCTCTGAGCGGCGCGTGGAAGGGGGTGATCCGAAACTCCGAGATGCGCCTCGGCGACGACGTCGTGATCATCGGGGCCGGCGGCATCGGCCTCTACTGCCTGATGGTCGCCCGGGCGGCCGGCGCCGGGCGGCTCATCGCCGTCGATATCAGCGACTACGCCCTCACGACGGCTCTCCGCCTGGGGGCCACCCATGCCATCAACCCCCGCTCCGGCGATGTCCGCGATGCCGTCTACGATATCCTGCCCGACGGTCCCGACCTGGTCGTCGAGGCGGCGGGGCCGATCGAAGCCGTCCAGACCATGGTCCGGCTCCTCCGGCGCGGCACCCGATGGAACGTCTTCGGCATCACCACCCACGAGACGTTCGCCCTCGATGGCGGGCTCGTCCATTTCCTCGAAGCGCGCATGGACTCCAGTTTCGGAACCAACCCCGAGGCCATGGTCCACGCCATCCGGCTCATGGAACGCGCGCTCATCGATCCCGAACAGGCCATCACCCACCGCTTCCCCCTCACCGAGATCCACGCCGCCATGGACCTCATGGGCAGCCCCGAGCGCAACAAGATCATCATCCAACCCTGACCCCAGCGGCCCCCATCGGGCAGGCCGCACACTGCACAGGACCGCACGGTCCGGTACGGGCCCCTTGCCCCTTGCCCCTTGCCTCTTGCCCCTCGCCTCTCAGCTCTCAGCTCTTGGCTTCGACAGGCTCAGCCACCGGGGCTTCGACAGGCTCAGCCACCGGGGCTTCGACAGGCTCAGCCACCGGGCCGGTACGGGCAATTCATGAATTGCCCCTACAACGACGGGCCTCTTGGCTCTTGCCTCTTGCCTCTCAGCTTTCAGCTCTCAGCCACCGGGGCTTCGACAAGCTCAGCCACCGGGCTGGTACGGGCAATTCATGAATTGCCCCTACGACGACGGGCCCCTTGCCCCTTGCCTCTCAGCTCTCAGCCCTCAGCCCTAAGCTCTCAGCCACCGCGGCAGGGAATCCCGCATCAACGCCGAACAGTAGAGCATCGAGGGGCTTCGGCTCCGTATCCTTCAGGAGTAGCTCCGCCATGGACGTCCGCCAGACCGCCGGCGACACCAGCTGGTTCGTGCACGACCGTTTCGGCATGTTCATCCACTGGGGCCTCTACGCCCTTGCGGCCCGCCACGAGTGGGTGAAGCATCACGAAAAGATGACCGACGCGCAGTACGACCGTTATCTCCGCCATTTCGACCCCGACCTCTACGACCCCGT
Organism: Chthonomonadales bacterium; assembly: GCA_013360745.1. Classification (GTDB taxonomy): domain Bacteria; phylum Armatimonadota; class Chthonomonadetes; order Chthonomonadales; family CAJBBX01; genus JABWBA01. The sequence continues at coordinate 47,472 of JABWBA010000015.1, forward strand.
CGCCTGGGCCGATGCCGCTGCCGGCGCCGGCATGAAGTACTTCGTCGTCACCACCAAGCACCACGAAGGCTTCTGCCTGTGGGACACCCGCGCAGGCGAGTACAAGAGCGTCAACACCCCCTGCCGACGGGACCTCCTCCATCCCATGGTCGACGCCTTTCGCGCCCGCGATCTCCGGGTGGGGTTCTATCACTCCCTCATCGACTGGCATCATGAGGACTTCATCATCGACGATATGCACGCCCTCCGCGACCATCCTGGGCGGGCCGCCATGAACGAAGGCCGCGATCAGCGCCGCTATGCCGAGTACCTCCGCGCCCAGGTGCGGGAGCTCCTGACGGAGTTCGGTCGCGTCGATATCATGTGGTTCGACTTCAGCTACCCCAGCCGCGAAGGCTTCGTCGGCAAGGGCCGGGAGGACTGGCAGAGCGAAACGCTCTATCAGATGGTCCGGGAGCTGCAGCCCCATATCATCCTCGACGACCGGCTCGACCTCCCCGACGGCTGGGACATCAAAACCCCCGAGCAGTACCAGCCGCGGGAATGGCTCACGGTGGGCGGCCAACGGGTCGTGTGGGAGGCGTGCCAGACCTTCTCCGGCTCGTGGGGCTACCATCGGGACGAAGCCTCCTGGAAGAGCGTCGATCAGCTCGTGCAGATGCTCATCGACACCGTGAGCAAGGGCGGCAACCTGCTGCTCAACGTCGGCCCCACGGGGCGGGGCGAGTTCGACGCCCGTGCGCTGGACCGCCTCGCCGGCATCGGCGCATGGATGAAGCGCCACGGCCGCTCCATCTACGGATGCACCCAGGCCCCCGACGACTTCGCCGCGCCCAGCGACTGCCGGCTAACCTACAACCCGACCACCCGCCGCCTGTACGTCCATCTCTTCGCCTGGCCCTTCCAGCACCTCCACCTCGACGGCTTCGCCGGCCGGGTTGAGTACGCCCAGCTCCTCAACGACGCCTCCGAAGTCCTGATGAAAGGCCCTGAGGACTGGCAGAATGCGCCGACCACGCCCGAGAAAAGGACCCTGACGCTGACCCTCCCCGTCCGAAAGCCCGACGTCAGCGTGCCCGTGGTGGAGCTCTTCCTGAAGTAGCGCTGCGCCGTCGTAGGGGCCGTTCAAGAATGACCCCTACGACGACGGGCATCTTGGCTCGTGGCTTCGACAGGCTCAGCCACCGGGGCTTCGACAGGCTCAGCCACCGATCCGGTACGGGCGATTCATGAATTGCCCCTACAACGACGGGCCCCTTGCCTCTTGCCTCTCAGCTCTCAGCTCTCAGCTCTCAGCCACCGGGGCTTCGACAGGCTCAGCCACCGGGCTGGTACGGGCGATTCATGAATTGCCCCTTGCCTCTTGCCTCTCAGCTCTCAGCTCTCAGCTCTCAGCTCTCAGCTCTCAGCTCTCAGCTCTCAGCCCTCAGCCCTCAGCCCCTGCTAACCGGCTTCCTTCAGGAGAATGTCGACCGCCTCCTCGATCTCATGCTCCCGGGACGGGTCGAACCCGCTGCGGGACCAGCGGATCCTACCCTTCTTGTCGACGAGGAACGTGGTCGGTATCCCCGTATTGGGGGGGAGCCACTCGCCGACGCTCTCGGGAGGATCGGCCATCCCGACCGTATAGGTAACGCCCATCCCCCGGACGTACTCGGGTATGGCCCGGCCGTCATCATGCTCGAGCGCGACTCCGATCACCTCGAACCCCTGATCCTTGCGTCGCTTATACAGCGCTTCAACGCTCGGCGTCGACATCGCGCACGGGCCGCACCAGGTGGCCCAGAACTTCACAAGGACGACTTTGCCCTTCTGATCGGCAAGCGATACGGACTTCCCTTCGGGGGTCGTGATGCGCATCATCGGAGCAGGCCCCTCGGGGCGGATGTGCTGACTGTCCGGCATGGATGGAGGGGGTGAAAAGAAGAGAACAAACAGAACGAAGGCGCCAAGCAGGGCGCCGATGATGATCAAAGGGTTCTTCATCTCGCGTACCTCCACGTCGATCCGGGCAGGTCAGACGGCCGACTCCATGCGCAGTCTACCCGCCGATCCGCCCGGACCGCACCGATGGGACGGTCCTCCGGCGAATGCTATAATGCCGCAGGAGCCACCATACATGCGATCAGCGGAACTGCGCGACAGATATGTGTCGTTCTTCGAGGAAAAGGAACACCTGCATCTCGCCAGCGCGCCGATCATCCCCATAGACGCCCTCGGCAACGAAGATCGTTCCACTCTCTTCACGAGCGCGGGCATGCAGCAGTTCAAGCCCTACTTCACGGGCGAGGCCACCCCGCCGAATCGGCGGATCACGACAGTGCAGAAATGCGTCCGGACGGGCGACATCGATAGCGTTGGCGACCTCTCGCACTGCACCTTCTTCGAGATGCTGGGCAACTTCAGCTTCGGCGACTATTTCAAGGCGGAGGTCATCCCCTGGACCTGGGAGTTCCTGACTGACCGCCTCGGGCTGGATCCGGATCGGCTGTGCGTCACGGTCTACCTCGACGACGACGAAGCCTTCGAGATCTGGCGCCGGTCGGTCGGGCTGCCCGAGGAGCGGATCCACCGGCTCGGCGGCGACAAGAACTACTGGCCCGCCAACGCCGTTACGGACGGCCCCAACGGCCCGTGCGGCCCCTGCACGGAGATCTTCTACCGGACGGCGCCCGAGGAACACATGACCCGCGATCCAGGGCTGACTCCGACGGAGCGGTTCGTCGTCGACGACGGGGCCGGGCGATGGCTGGAGCTCTGGAACAACGTCTTCACCCAGTTCAACCGCACGGAGGATGTGCCGGGCGAGCCCCGTCTGGATCCCCTGCCGGCGAAGAACAACGATACGGGCGCGGGGCTGGAGCGAATCGTCTGCGTGCTGCAGGGAGTCGGCAGCGTCTTCGAGAGCGACCTCTTCGAACCGGCCATCCGACGGATCGAGGCGATCAGCGGCCATAAGTACGGCGGGACGATGGATCCGCGCGATTTCGCGTTCCGGGTGGTGGCTGAGCACACGCGGACCATGGCCTTCTGCATCGCGGACGGAGTCCTGCCGCTCAACGAAGGCCGGGGCTACGTCCTTCGGAGAATCATGCGGCGGGCCATCCGCTTCGGCAAGACGGCGCTCGGGCTCGGCGAGCCGTTTCTCCATGAGGTCGCGCCGGCCATCATCGAGACGATGGGCGGGGCCTACCCGGAACTGCAGGAGCGCCGCGCCCACATCCTCGCCACCGCGCGCGGCGAGGAGGAGCGGTTCCGCCGAACCCTGGATCAGGGCGTCCAGCGGTTCTACGACATGGCCGCCCGAGTTGGCCAGGCGGGCGCGGCCCGGGTCCTCCCCGGCGACGAGGCCTTCATGCTGCACGACACCTACGGCTTCCCGCTGGAGCTCACCGAGGAGCTGGCGATCGAAGCGGGCATGAGCGTAGATCGGGAAGGGTTCGCCCGGGCCATGGAAGCCCAGCGGCGCCTCTCGCAGGAGACATCGGGGATCGATCGGGACGTCTTCACGAGCATCGGCGAAGCCCTCGGGGAGATCCAGCGGAGCGGTCTGACGACGGTCTTCGGCGGCTATGATCGGCTGGAGGCCGAAGGGGTCAGGGTCCATGCGATCGTCGTCGACGGTCAACTTGTCGACCGGGTCGGACCGGGCCGCCAGGCGGAGATTCTGCTGGACCAGACGCCGTTCTATGCCGAATCGGGAGGTCAGGTAGGGGATACGGGCTGGCTCACCGACGATCGGGGGCTCGATGTCGTCGTGGAGGATACGATCCAGGCCGCAGGCGTACGGCTGCATCGCGCCGTGGTGCGTTCCGGCGAGATCCGTGTGGGGGCGGCGGTTACGGCCGTTGTCGACGGCGCCCGTCGGATGGCGATCCGGCGGAACCACACCGCCACGCACCTGCTGCACGCGGCGCTCCGCCGCACTCTGGGCGAGCACGTCCATCAGAAAGGCTCGCTCGTCGCGCCCGGCCGCCTCCGCTTCGACTTTACGCATACACAGCCCGTGACGCGCGAGGAGCTCCTTCAGGTGGAGGACGCGGTGAACGGCTCGATTCTGGCGGACCTCGCCGTGGTCGTCGAAGCCGATGTGCCGCTGGACGAGGCCCGTCGGCGCGGCGCGATGGCCCTGTTCGGAGAGAAGTACGGGAGCACGGTGCGGGTCGTCGAAGTTCCGGGCGTCAGCGCCGAGCTGTGCGGCGGATGCCATCTGGAGCGAACCTCGCAGATCGGCCAGTTCAAGGTGACATCCGAGACCGGCGTCGCGGCAGGCGTGCGGCGCATCGAAGCCGTTACCGGTCAGGGCGCATGGGAGCACGTCAAGGAGCTGGAGGCCCGGCTGCGGGAGGCGGCCATCGCCCTCGGTGCGCCGGAGAAGCAGCTCGTCGCGGCGGCCCAGCGAGCAGCGGCCCAGCGGGCGGAGCTGGAGAAGCAGCTGCAGGCCGCGAGGCGGAG
>JABWBA010000079.1 GCA_013360745.1 Chthonomonadales bacterium
GTTGCCGCCTGGATCGAAGGTGGCGTAGTAGTCGACGCCGCCGACTTCATCGGGGATGTAGGTCTCGCCCGCAGGATCGCTCGGACGGGAGATCACCGCTACGGGCGGGGGCGTAAAGACGGTCGTCTGCAGCACCGCGAGGTCCCACGGCGTGATCAGGTTCTTATTGGCGCCGCTGTCGGCGCTCTCTCGCCCCCACTCGCCCAGGACCAGGGGCGCATGGGCTCCGCTGCGGGTGCCGTTCGGCTCGTAGCGGCCGTCGTTGGCGGCGCCATAGTAGCGCGAGGTCAACGAGGTATTGCCTGTCCACGCCTGATGGCCAAGGTCCGTGGGAGTCATCCCGGGCGCCGGAGCGGCGCCGGCGATGAAGTCGGAGAGTACGGCATGCCACTCAAAGGGTGCAAGAGGCACGCCGTCATAGTCGTTCCCGCCGGATCCGAGGGGATCCGTCAGGGTTCCTATTCCGTAGGCGACGAGCCCCTTGAACATGTTGTACATACCATAGGAACTGCGAGATCCTGCATAGCGCGCACCGTGGAACGTGTCCATCATCCAGTCGGGAGCGAAGAACCATCGGTAGAGATAACTCAGAGCGCCCACGACTCGCGGATCGCTGGAGGGCGCGCCGATGAGCTTCAGCCCCACCAGGCCGCCGCCGGTCTTGGCGACGTTATCCCACGTATTGGATATCTGGTAGTCCTGACCTCCATAGTAATGGAAGGTGCGGCTGGCGCCGAGCCGGTAATCGGTCCAGGCGCGGGTACGGCTCGTCGTATCCATGTTGTTGGTGAGCCATTCGCCGAGGGCGGACTTGACCGTCGGAGCCACACTGATGGGGCCGGGGAGTACGCCTGGATTCGGGGTATTCAGGTGGGCCAACTCCGCCGCCTCGAGGCCGATGCAGGCCCACGCGACCGCCGAACCGTCCGAGTCGGAATGGCTGTAGTTGTACCTCCAGCCGCCAATGTAACCTCCGTTCTCGAGCTGCATGTACTGGAAGCCGTCGACGAAGTCGCCGATGAGGTCGTAGTAGCTGGCGTAGTCGGAGCGATTCGGCACCGAGCCTTCCGTCAGACCCGCCTGGCAGATCGCCTGGAGGTGCATCCCGCCTTCATAGACCGGACTCGAGGAAACTGAGCGGAGGCCTTTGCCGTTGGGCGCACCGCCCGGCCCATGGGTGTCCGGATTGAACACGCCGTAGCCCGTATAGGTCTTGGAGGCGACCGAACCGGAGATCAGGGTATCGCCTGCCGTCAGGCAGTTGATCGCCCGGATGAGGTCCTCGACATAGGCGTCCTTGGTCGGATCATTGCTCAGGTTCTTGCCGCCCAGAATGGCGCGACCGGTGTTTTCGAGGCATACAGCGTACATCGCGGTCGGGGAGACCCAGTGACCGCTTGTACCGTTGCCGTAGATCCAACCTTCGTCCGCGGCCGGATGGGGCGCATTGACGACGCCGTCGGCCCGCTTCATCTGAGTATGGAGGTACCAGAGGGCTTCGTCGGTGGAGCGAGCCACGCGATGGGCGCGAATCGTAGGATTGCCGACGACCATATGGTACTGGGCGGTGGCGGTGGCAAGGGCCGCGTCGGTCACGGTTACCGTCGCGGTGATCGGCGTCCCCTGCGCCAGGGTATAGGTCTTCAGGGCCGCGGCGCCGTTATAACCGTCCGTGACGCCCGACACGGAGAGGACGGGACCGCCGTCGCCGGGATCCCAGTCGACTTTATAGGGAGGGGTCCCGCCCTTGATGACGGCTTTCAGCCTTGTCTCGATGTCCGCAAAAATGACATGGCGGCTGAGAAGACTCGGAGGGTTATTCGCATAGGTGGCGTCGGCAACCCATGGCACCGGCACCACCGTCAGCGGACCGGGAGCAAGGGCGTACCGCATGGTCGGCCGATCGCGGTTCGGTCGAGGACCTGCGCTGTCCTCGTCTACGATATTCTCGGATAGGATCTTGATCTCGTCCGTGGCGAAGAGCGTGTAGTTCCCCGCTGGAAGCTTGATCACGCGCGGTTCACGATTGCCGATCGTGCCGGACCACGAGGTCTGCCCCTCATGATTGACGATCTTTACATCGGTGTTCGCCACGTAACCGATTACGGCGATACCCGAATGGGTATACACAGGCGCCTTGAATAGGTACCCCTGCCGCGGACCAGGCCCCCGTTTGGACTGGGCCATGGCCGCGCTGCTGGCCAGCGCCATGATGAGGGCGCCGGCGAGCATAAGGCCGTGCGTCTTACGCATAGTGTCGTGTCTCCTTCGTTGAAGGGTGCATCACAAGAATAGTGCGCGCCTCTCGCTTATTCACGAACGAAGCGAGGGAGGTGAGTCGATCCGGGGCGAACACGGGCAATGACAGTAATCCGTGTTTGCCGCGAGACGGAGTTTTCAGGAGCGTCCTGGCGCGTGCGATCGCAGCGTTCAGGACTCTGGTGAACACGTCGTCACCAAGCCACGGTCGTGAGCCCGATTGCGGAGCAGGGCCGAAGGCCTTCATATTGGCCGAAGATCGGACTGAGATGAGATAGGCGCCGATGCGGATAGCCGCGAGGCGCGTTTGGGATTGAGCTATGCCGCGATCATCCAGAACCGCGTCCGCGACGTCGCAGGATTCGTCTCCATAGGCGACCTTGCGAACCGTACGACGAACGTTCTTCGCAGGCTTACTGGCGGGGGCGAGCTGGCGATAATACTCCCGTGCTTCCGCAGCCGATCCATACCGCCAGACCTGGTACTTGACGAACGAACCGGAGTTCAGCCAGCGGTTATCTCCGATACTAACGGTACCTGTCTGACCCGCAAGGGCCCCGCCGAACCGGGCTTTGGTTCGATCGTACATGTTCGAACCGTCATAGGTCCAGCGGTCGTTGGGGGTGAAGAGGGACCTGGGGAGCAGCCATGGGCTCGTCTTGAGCTTGTCAGCCAGAGCGGCTTTTTCGGCGTCTGTCGAACCGGCCTGAGTTGGCGGAGCCTGCTGAACAATGCCGGCGATTGGACACGCCATCGCCAGCATGACGCCGATCGATGCGATGATCATCATCTTCTATTCCTAACGGCAGAACGATTCCCTGACCAGTATCAACCATCAACCGGAAAGGCTTGAGCGCGAACCGCAGTGCGCCCGTCGTATATTAGGATAACGCAGGATAAGGAAAATGTCAAGGCGACGCGGGCGCGAAATCCCGTCGGAGCCCGTTGGCGGCGTGCGATCGCGGCTGCTCCGAACGGGCAGGCTCCGACGACGGGGCGTTCATGGTTCCTCCGGGCGGAACCATATTTCCACCGCGATCGGCTCATCGAACGGGATCCGGACCCCTTCGGCGTAGAGCCAGTGCGAGGGCTGGCTGATGACGACATCGGTGATCTCCGACGAGCGTTTCGTGCCGTCTGCCATCTCGAGCTCGATCCAGAACCGACCGATGGAGAAGAAATCGCGGCCCGGATTCAGGATGGTGAGCTCGTTGATCACTCCCAGCGACCTCAGCGCCTCGGGCGACAGCGGCGCGCCGACATTCTCGTCGAACAGGCCCGCAACCTCGGCGCCCCCCGCCGCGCGAAGAGCGCCGAGGGGGACGCCGTTGAGCGTGGCCGTCTTGGCATACGGCCCATCGCCCGATCCCTTGCCGCTGAACCTCAGCCAGCCGCGCCGTGCCTGAGCGAGGTCCGACGCTCGGAGCCCTGTGGCGGGGTATGGCCCCGGCCGACGCCGATAGTAATCCGCCTGCGGATCGAGACGGCGGACGTACAGCGGCTCCAGGGTCTCGATGCGCATATCGGCGCACGCGGCCCAATCGCCCGATGAGTTGTCCTCAGGGCCGGGATCCGCGATGAGCTTGAGGCGGACCGTCTGGCCGAGCCACGGGCTCAGATCGACGGCGATCGGCTCCCAGCCGTGCTGACGCACCGTATGCTCCGCGCCGATCGTCTCGTTGCCCGTCGCGTCGACCACCGCGAGGCGATAGAGGATTCCGTCGCCGTCGTGGCTGCCATCCCGTTTCCCGACGGAGGCCCGAACGGCTAGCGGAGCGCCGACGGGCAGCGACAGCGGAGCTGTCAGGACCCATACCGAGCCGACGGCCCCGTTCTTCCACGGCGGATGCATGGCCCATGCTGATCGAACCTCACCGCCGCACATGGCTTTGCCCGCGTAGGCCTCGGAGCCCGTGGATCCGAATCCGGGCGTATCGGCCTCCCCGCGAAGCCGTATGCCCGAGGTGAACTCGGTCGGAAATCGCAGAGCGGTCCGGTATCCGTACTCCGTACGGAGTCCCAGTTCAAGGCGGGAGCGGACCGGCCCATCGGCGGCGGCAATCTCCAGCAGGATCGCCTCCCGTTTCGTCGGCGCTCCCAGGGGAAACCGGACCGTCGTCCGGCCGGACGGACGGACCGTTAGACGGCGTGTCTGGCCTCCGGCGGCGACCGTCACCGAGCGAGCCTCCGGCCCGTGCGAGGTCACGTCCACCTGCAGCGTATCGCCCTCCAACGACGCATTGAGGCTGAACGGCTCCACGACGGTGAAATCGAGCCAGCCCGAACCTGCCTTCCTCCAGAGTCGCGTCCCCGGCCGCGCATCCGTCGGGATGCGGATCGGTCCGCCGCTGTTGGGCCGGACCGTTTCGCCGGGGATTACCTCGATCCGATCCGCCGAGACGGTCTCAGCCGGAGGCCGGAGGACGACGCCCTTCAGGAGGTAGCTGAAGGCGCCCTCCACGGGCAATACGTAGGTCAGGCCCCGGGCCGTCCGGAGCGCGGCAGGTCCGATCCGCTTGCCTCCCTGATCGAGCGCGACAGCCGAGGTCGCGCTGAGGCCGAAGCCGCACTCGGCGCCTTCGTAGGGGATGATCTCCCACTCCCCATCGCGGAGGCGGCGGCAGACGCCGATGCCGGACGAGGCGGCGGCGGCGAAGCGGCGGCGGCGCCCCCGTCCGTCGACGAAGATATAGTCGGGCGTTCGGGCGTAGTCGGCATAGCCGCCGCCGGGAGCCTGGTTCGTCACCTCGATCGATCCGTCGGAGGTCCAGCAGGCGTAGCCGTTGGGGAGCAGCTGGATCGTCCGCCCCGCGACTCGGGCACGCATCGGCTCGGTGCGGCTCCCGTTGGCGGTCACCACGGTCCCGTCGGAGTATCGGACGACGATCTGCGAGCGTCTGTAGGCCCCGGAGGCGATGGCGGCGCTCGAGTCGAGGAGGCGCCCTGCCCCATCGACATAGCGGATGTCGACCGCCTGCGCGAGGCAATAGCGCGCACCGATCTGCTGGAGCATGTAGTAGCTTTTCAAGGCGTTGTGCATACCGCCTTCGGCCACCAGAAAGCCGGGATGACCAAACGCGACCGTGGCCGCGAGGAACCGATCGAGCCACGCGGCGCGCTCCTCGGGCGTCGTCTGCGGCTGGGGCTCATTGGCGTAGAACATGTCCGGGCTGCCCATGCCGAAGTTGCACCCGAGATCGTGCATTCGGCGCAGATCGAAGTCGACCAGCCACGGGTTCTCGGCGGGACGATAGGATTGATCCTGGCCGTAGTTGCCGTCGGTCAGACCGGAGTAGAAGGAGTGGTAGTTGCCTTCGGAATAGACCGGGCCGTTCCAGGCCTTTTTCTGCAGGAGCATGATCTCGCCGTAGGCATAGAACACAGCGGCCATGGTCCCCGCACCCGGCGCTCTTGGATCGTAGTCGACCCGATCCCAGGGCGGGACGGCGGTGTGGACGTCGCAGTAAGCCGTACTGAAATGGAACTTGTTCTGATTGATCGGGGAGAGCCGCTCGCAGTACTCCACGGCCCGGGCGGGCCTGGGCGCGTAGCAGCGCATCCACGCGGACTGGAGCTGGTTCGCGGGATCCCGCGCGATCATATCCGTGCTCCAGTATTCATTGACGGGCGCGAAGTCGGTGAAGTTGTTATAGGGCCCGTAGACGAAGCCCAGGGTCTCCTGCATGAACCGGCTGTAGTCCCGTTCGCCGTCATCGCCGCCTTTGCCCGGGGCGGCTTTCGTCCGGAAGGTGAAGCTCTCGCCGCCATCCCTCCACATGGTCTCGTGATCCGTCACGATGATCTCGGTCATGCCGTAGCGGCGCACCTGGGTCCAGTAGCGCTTGTCGGCCTCCCGATCGCTGGCCCCGTGCGTGCGCCAGACGTGGGTTCCGGTGACCTTCTTCCACGGCGAGGCGGGGTTGGCGATGACCGGCAGGGTCTCCTCGAACCGGGGCGAGAGGGTGACGAAGAACCGCTCGTAGCAATCGTTGACGACACCGTTCGTCAGGGGCGTATACCAGACGCCGCCGTTGTAGGTCGCACTGCCGTCGCCGAGGTCGTTCACGGCCCAGAGGACCGACGAGTTCGTGCGGTACCAGTCGGTGTTCCCCATAAGAAACAGGGGTCCCTGACCGCCGTCGAAACAGACCGTCGCCGGGCGGCCGCCGGCGGCAGGATAATACGGATGGGTGATGAGCCGGGGATTGCTGAGCCCCACGGCCTTACCATACCGGACTTCGGCGACCTGGCCGCCGGGCGCGATCGTATCGATCACCAGGGACTTGCCCCACAGGCGGAACCGATAGGTCACGTCGCGTTGCGCCTCTCCGACCCGACATCGCCACACCGTAGTCAACGTTCCGTCCTTGAAGATAGAGCTCTGGAGCTCGGCGGAATCGGGCAGAACGGGCCCGGCCGGAGTGCGCCATCGTACGCCGCCGTCCACGCAGGGGCGGAACCGGACCTCGCGCGCGGGCTGATCCGCGCCGACGAACGAGGCGGCGATATCGTCCCACCGGCCGGAGGAGGGGTCGACCGTATAGACGGTCGTGCCGAACCGATCGGTCGCGGTAAAGCGGGCGCCCCGGCCGAACGGCTCGGCCTTGGCGCGGAGGCGGGGGTCGAGCGCAGGAGGCAGGATCGTCTTGTCGCGGGTCGGGAACGGGAGCGTCCCTGCGCCGGTGTTCGTGCCTTCCCCCTGGCCGGGGAACATAGCGACGCCGCGACGGGGGCGGCGGGAGAACGTGAGGGGCGCGAAGGCCTCGGTAAAGACGGCGAGGTTGTCGAAATAGAGGACCCGATCGACGCTCTGACTCCCGCCCAGCACCCTGAGCCCGACGAACTCGGCGCCGGAACGGACCCGTTCGATCTGGTCGGGCGACAACCGGCGATGGAGGAGATGCCATTCGGTCCAGTTCACCACGGCCAGCGGCACGACGATCTCGGCTCCGTCCTTATCCCGCAGGAGGACAGCGACGTTGACCTGGGGCGTGAGCGGGTCGGGCGACCATCCCCAGTTGTTCCCGTAGCACCAGAGGGTGACGGCGTCGAAGGGCCGGGTGATGGGCGCCGGATGGGGCGGCATGATCCGGAGCTCGTTGGAGCCCGGGCCGGTGGCGCGGTAGGTGAGCTTGCCGACATACCGTCCCCAGATCTGCTGTTCGCGGGTCCGCTCGAAGGTTGCGGCGGCGTTGGTCGTCGTCACGGTCCAACCGTCGAGGTCCTCGAAGTCGACGAGGGGCGGATGGTCGTCCTCGGTTCGCCCCGCCCATTCGAGTTCATACGGGCGAACGCCGACCTTCTCGGCCTGCACGGCGGCCGCGCCGATGGCGGCGGCCAGGATGATGATGATCAGCGATGCGGACATTCTCATCGGGACCTCCAGAGAGTGAACGCCTACCGTATTATCCAGCATATCCTGCAGAACGGGCCCGCCGCCGCGAGGGGAGAGCCCTGGCGCGGGCCGCGACGCTCCGCAAGCCGGGCAGGCTCAACGGAGTCGGATGGCGCTCCTCCCGTTCCGGAGGGTGGCGAAGGGGCCAGGAATCACCGCTCCGGCCTGACGCAGCTTGCCGAACCAATCTCGATCGAGCGTGATCGGCGACCCATCCGAGGCCTCATAGGGGAGGTTCGCCAGCCGCGTGCGGCCGAGGGTGTGCGTCGAGACGACCTGCCGATCGTCCTTCAGGAGCTCCGGCGGAGGCTGAATCTGAAGGACGAGGGACCGGCCCTTCTCCACGAGGCGGATGAGGCCGATGTCCGGTACGACCACGGGCGATATGTCGCGGGACGAGGGCCGGGCGCCGCCCAGATAGGCGTTGCCCTCGGCGATCAGCGGGCCAACGGCGCCGTCGTAGACGTGCAGGCCGACGGAAGCGGGACCCGCGAAGAGGTTGTGCACAAAACGATCGTCGCCGCCCCGGACGGTCGCCAGACCTGCCAGTTGGGTGGAGTGGGCGGGGTGGTACGGCGTCTCGCGGTTCGGCTCGGGGAAGGTCGTGATCGCGCCGAGGAACAGGTTATGGGCATAGGCTCCCCCTTCGGAGACGTCCAGGAGGCTGGCCGGGGACAGGAAGAGGTTGTGATCGACCAGGAACGGCCCGTGGTTGACCTCGACGAAGAGGTCGGGACCGAGGTTGTCGGAGAAGAGGTTGCGGGTGACCCGCGTGCCCTGGGCCATCCAGTCGAGCCAGAGTCCCATACAGGTCCGCCGGATCCGATTGCCCTGGATCACGGTATCGACGGCGCCGTGAAACTTGATGCCGGCCATTTCCGCGCCGGAGAACAGGCGGCGGATGTGGATATCGTGGATGGTGTTGTTGGTGATCGTGCAGAAGGCCGCGCCGAGGCTGCCGACGATGCCGGCCTGCTCACAGTGGGAGATCGTATTATTCCGGACGATGTGGCCGCCGATCGTCTCCCGGTTCCATCCCCGGGCCAGCGCCCGTTCGATCGTTCGGACGTAGCCTTCGGCCGTGTTGGCCGAGGTATTGTCGAACTCGTCGCCGTGCTTGCCGAGGGCGATGCCGGAGCAGATGGAATGGCTGATGACGCAATCCTCGATGATCCATCCCCGGCTCCAATGGGTCCCGATCAGGCCGATCTGCTCCGCGGTTGGAGGCGCCCACGGTGTGGCCGCATGGCGCATCGTGAAGCCCCGGACGGTGATCCAGTCGCGTCCGGGAGCGTCGGGATAGAAGACGGTGCGCCGGACGTTCACCTCCGTCTGGCGCTTCGTGGGATCTGCGCCGATGAAGCGCGCCCATACCGTGGTGTCGGCAGGTCCGACCCGGGCGAACCATACCCCGGGCGAGGCGTTGACGTCGCCCCGATCGCGGAAGACGAGGCAGAGGGTCCGAACGCCCCGGGTCGGTCGGATCCGGCTTTCAACGCTGATCCAGGACTGCCAGCCTCCGGTATGGGGGACCTCAGCCGTCCCGATGATCGGACCGGTCGGCTTGTCCAATCGGAGCTCGATGACGCCGCCCGAGGTCGCCGAGGCGACCCGCAGCTCGATTCGGCGGGCGCCGCCGCTGAAGTCAAAGGAATCGTATCGGACCCAATCGCCCGGCTCGATCCAGCCGATGCACTCGCCGCCTTCGTCGCAGGGCGCGTTCCGGACCCCGAACTGGCCCGAATAGGACACCGCCGGGCGTCGGGCGTCGGCTCGCTCAGGCCGGAGCCATGCCACGTTGAGCAGGGTTGGACCGCCCGCTGCAGGATAGGGGCCGGCAGGCTCCGGATCGAGGACCTGTTCCAGGGTTGCGGCCTCCGCCAGCCACGCGCCGTCTAGATAGACCGCGCCCGTATGATGCACCCTGCCGAGAGGGTCGAACCAGTCGCCGCGGATCTCATCGGCGAACGGGTTGAAGGCTCCGAAGAACGTATTGGGGATCGTGACGCTCCAGACGTCGTCGCGCACTCGCTTCCATCCGGTGACGACCTCGGAGCCCCGGATCTCGACCCGCTCGCCCGGCGCCGCGCGGTAGACGATGCGCCGATCGGGTGAGCCGCCCCGGGGAGGGTTCACCCGCTCTCTGTAGAGGCCCGCGTGCACGGTGATGGTATCGCCGGGCATCGCGGTATCGGCGGCCTTCTGGATCGTCCGAAACGGCTGCGCACGAGTGCCCGGGTTCGTATCGCTGCCCGTTACGGCGACGTGCAGCTCGACGGCGTGCATGCGGGCCGCCGTCACGGTCATTGCCAGCATCACCGGTCCCAACCACCGCATTCCATGCCTCCTTGTGGCGTCATCGTACCGATATGGTACCGCTTGCAGCAGCAGGCGCCGCCGCGTGGATCCGGGCCGGGACGCGATCGGCCCGGATGTTGTGCGAGTCCGGTCGACGGCGGGAGACTGGTGGTACAATCGGCTCAGCAATCTCAGGAGAGTAGATGCGTGATGGGGCTGATGACCGCTCTGGCCGTTTCGGCCGCAGGACCGTTTGCAGCAGCCGCGTGGATCGCGCCTCCGGAGGGCCTGATCCGCCCGTTCGAGACGCCCCGCTTCCGCAAGACCTTCTCGCTCGACGGAACGCCGCGGCGCGCCTCGCTCAGGATCATCGGACTCGGCGACTGGAGCGTAACGGTGAACGGCCGAGGGGTTACCCCGACCGGCATCAACCAGCCCTGGTCGCAATATGAGAAGACCCTGTACTGGACGGAGCTGGATATCCGCCGTTTCCTGCAGGGCGGAGAGAACTGCATCGGCGTGGAGCTCGGCGCCTCCTTCTGGAGCAATCCGAACCCGCCGGCGGGCCGATACAACAAGGACGGCCCCCAGCGCTCGGCCGGTGAGCCGTACCTGCTGTGCGCCGAGGTCGAGATGGAGACCCCCGACGGAACGACCGTTCGCGTCGGCACCGATGCCACCTGGCGGGTCCATCGGGGTCCGGTGACGTTCTCCCATCTGTTCGCCGGTGAGGATTATGACGCCCGGCTGGAGACCGCGGGCTGGGACCGGGCGGCCTACGATGCCGGGGGTTGGGCCACGGCCAGGGTCGTCGAAGCGCCGAACGGGGACCTGAAGCGGCGCGACTGGCCCGGCTTCGCATCGTTCGATCGATACGCGCCGACGGAGATCCGCGCGGATTCGGAAGGCCGGATCCTGGTCGCCTTTCCCCAAAACATCTCGGCTCAGCTTCGGATGGAGCTCTCCGGCGGTACGCCGGGGGCGGATGTCCGCGTCCGCTGCGGAGAGCATCGGGCTCCGGACGGACGGGTGGCCGGCGCCTACGCTGTCGACTGCCATATCGTCACGGACGGCAGGCGAGTCCGTCGTCGCTGGCATTCGTTCTACCTTGGCATGCAGTTCGCCGAAGTGACCGGCGCGGTCCTTCCGGGCGCGTCGAACCCGGGTCGGCTGCCCGTTCTCAAGAAGCTGGAACTCATCCACGTCCGGGACGGCCTCGCGACGGCCGGGCGGTTTCGTTCCTCCAGCGACCTCTACAACCGGACCCTGGCGCTGGTCGACGCTGCCGTTCGGTCCAACATGAGCTGGGTGATGACCGATTGCCCCCATCGCGAGAAGCTCGGCTGGCTCGAGTGCGCCTATCTCCTGGCCCCGACGTTCCTGTATGGCTACGAGGGGCGCGCATGGTTCGCCAAGATCGCCGGCGACATTCGGGATGCCCAGACGCCGGAGGGGATGATCCGGACCGTCGCCCCGTCGTATCCGGCCGGGAAGTTCCCGGGCGCGTTCGATTGGACGGTGGAATGGGGCGCGGCGGGTGTGATGGTCCCCTGGATCCACTACGAATGGTTCGGCGACGCCGGCATCCTGCGGGACAACTTCGATTGCATGCGGCGGTTCACCGACTACGTCGGCTCTCTGGCTGCGGACGGCCTTGCGCCGGAGGGTCTGGGCGACTGGTACGACTACGGCCACGGCCACGGGCCCGGCCCCTCCCGGTTCACCCCGACGAACCTATCGTCCACGGCGACGTGGGCGCTCTGCGCCTTGACGGTATCGCGAGCGGCCCGGGTCCTCGGGCTCGCCGATTTGGAGGCGCGCTACGGGGCGCTGCACGAGCAGATCGGCGAGGCGTTCCGACGGCGGTTCCAGGATCCGACCACGCGGCTGCTGCGGCACTTTGGCAGCCCTCAGTGCGCCAACGCCATGGCCATCTGCGCCGAAGTCGTCCCGGAAGCCGATTACCCGGTGTTGATCGAGGACATCATCGCGGACCTCGTTCGGCGGGGCTATCAGCAGACGCCGGGCGACGTGGGCCATGCCTACTTCATCCGGGCGCTGGCGCAGGCTGGCCGCTCCGATGTGCTGCATCGGGTCTACTCGAGGACCGGCACGGGCAGCTACGGCGGGATCCTCGCGAAAGGGCTGACCTCGATGCCGGAGACGTGGGATGCGATGATGGACGGCTACCAATCGCTCAACCATTGCATGCTCGGGCATGTGGTCGAATGGTTCTACGCCTACGTCGGAGGGATCCGCCAGAGCCCCGGCGGCACGGGCTGGACGAGCGTCGTCATCGGACCGAACCCGGGCGACCTGTCCTCTTGCGATGCCGAGGTGCGTACGCCCCGGGGACGGATTCGGTCGTCGTGGCGTATGGAACGTGGGACCATGGTCCTTGAGGTGACGATCCCACGGGGCGTGCGGGCGGAGGCGCTTCTCCCGAGCGGCAAGCGGGTCGCGCTGAGGGCGGGAAGGAGCGTCGTTCATGATGATTAACCGGCTGCGTCGGATTGGGGCCGCCGCGATCCTGGCGGCTCTGGCGTCCGGGGGGACGGCCGCGCCTCGGGACGGAGACTGGAGCATACCCGCGCGATTCCGCGGCGTGACCGTGGTGGGCCGGATCAAGGGGTTCCCCCACCGCGTCGTCGCGCTGACCTTCGACGACGGGCCGGACCGGAGGAACACCCCGATCGTGCTGGATGCCCTGAAGCGATATCGAGCTCGGGCGACCTTTTTCTTGATCGGCGAGCAGGTCTCGGCGAACCGGGCGCTGGTCGAGCGGATGGTGGCGGACGGGCACGTGATCGGCAACCACAGCTGGTCGCACCCGTATCGCCTGTCGCAGGCGGAGGGCGAGAGCCAGCTCCGTCGAACCGACGACGCGGTGCGGGCCATTATCGGCCGACCTCCGGCGTGTATTCGATCGCCCGGGGGGTTCACCAATAACGGCATCGCGAAGGCCATCCGCGCGCGGAACCAGCCGAACTTCCTGTGGATGGTGAGCTCGGCTGACACGAGGAAGATCGGTTCGGCGGAGATCGCCCGGAACGTCGTGCGCGGCGCCCGACCGGGAGATATCATCCTCATGCATGATGGACCGGGCCATCGCGCCACGGCGAACGCCGTCCTGACGATCCTTCAGGGGCTGAGCGAGAAGGGCTACCGCTTCGTCACGGCCCCGGAGCTGTGCCGTCTCTGGGACTCGTGGCTCACGGCTCAGGGCGTCTCCCAAGGGATCAAACCGGCCGCCGCCAGAGCTCCGGCCTCGAAGAAGAGCGGAGGCGCCTGAGGTCCGATGCATGGCGACCGCGGCGCCGGGATCGCCCGGACGATGCGGGACTGCGCACTTCACCCACGTAGGTACGCGGTTCAGGCGGAGTCTGGCCCTACGGCGCGATCCCCATCTCCCGCATGAACCCCTGAATCTGCTCGGCTTCCGGAATGCGCAGCCGCCGCGCGTCCGCCAGCGCCTGGCGCATAAGCCGCTCGATCTCAGGACCGTCCTCCGGCTTCCCTCGCTGCTTGAGGATGAACGCCAGATACACGCGCCCTACCAGCAGCGCGCGCACGTCCCCCAGACGCTCGTAGACGGGCAACGCCTCCTCACGACGAATCCGCAACGCTTCGTCCAGATCGCCCCGCAATTGGAGGATGTCCGCGATCCTGCCCATCGTCCCAGCGCGGGAGTGCACGTCCC
>JABWBA010000016.1 GCA_013360745.1 Chthonomonadales bacterium
CCCTGGTTGAGGTCAGCAACGACGGCCTCGACGAACTCGGGGTTAAATGGTCATGGAAGGACGGTAACTTCGCTTTCGCGCAGACGAAGGGAGGTTCGGGGACCGTCACGACATCCGCGGTAAACACCTCCGATTTCACTGCGACGATCGACGCGTTGATCACCAGGAAGAAGGCCAGGATGCTGGCGAACCCGAACATCTCCTGCGTCGACAACGAGGACGCCAGCATCTTTATCGGCGAGCTGCGACGCTTCCGGGGGTCGACGGTCGTCACGCCCGGCATCGGCACCGTACAGGCGACCGAAACGGTCCCTGTGGGGATCGCGCTGCTCGTGCGCCCACGGATTCACCCCGATGGCGCCATCACCCTGAAGGTCCATCCGGTGGTTAGCAGCGTACTCACTGTAGTCGACGGGCTTCCGCAGACCGCAAGTCGCGAGGCGGATACGACCGTTCGGATTCGCGAGGGCGAGGAGTTGATCATCGGAGGCCTCACACGCGTCGAGGATACGCACTCAGTCGAGAAGATCCCTCTCCTCGGTGATCTGCCGTTGATTGGAGCGCTCTTCCGGAGCACATCGACAACCAAAGCCCGGTCGGAGATCATCGTGCTGATCCGTGTCTATCCGGTGTATCCCGACCCTGCGCCGTCACAGAACTTTCGGAAAGGACTGGCGCCCTGATGAACGAGAAGAAGCCGGCCAGCCCCCTGGTCATCGTGGTTATGATCGTGGCGATCATAGCCATTGGGGGATTCAGCATCATGCAGTTTATGGGCTCAAATGCGCAACTCGCGCCGGTGACACCGGGCATCGCAAGCTCCGGTACGGCCCAGAATGGCCCTGCCGTCGCACAGGCCCCGCCCGCGGCGGGCCCGAAACCCGTGATCAGTGTCGAAGCCGCGAAGAATACGAATCCGTTTGCCCCGCTCCCGATGGTCGCCTCGAAGGGCTCTCTTACTCCCAGCGCAGCCAACTCCGCGCTACCGTCCGCTCTCCCGGGCGTATCGAGCGCCAACAACGGACCGGTTCCGGCTCCACTTCTCGTCTCCCGCGATCGGCGCGACAGGGCTGCGGCTCTCAACGCGTCCGTTCGATCCGAGGGTACGCTTCCGAGTGTCGGAGGCGTCGGTCCATCCCCCATGCCGGTCGCGATCGAGCCGAAGCTTGCGGGAACGATGCTCGGCAGCCGGCCTACCGCCGTCTTCGAAGCGGAAGGGGGCAGCGTGATGGTCCCGCAGGGAGGGGCCTATCTGGGTTGGCGAATCATGAGAGTGAGTCACGGCGAAGTGACCGTCTGGAATGGGGATACCACCCTCCATCTGAAAGTCGGAATGCCTTCATCCCCGGCGAGTCGTACGGCATCCAATCTGGATGACCCGACCCCCTATGCGCAAGCGAATGTGATTACCGTCCACTACTCCGCCAGACCGACGGCGTCACGACAGGAACTGGTATACGGGCGCATTGAGGAGACGTCCTACGATGGTCCAGAAGGCCTGGATCAGGATATCCCCGAGCGTGAGCCCGAGAAAGAACCCGACGCTGCGCCGATAGGCCCGGGCCCCGCCAAACCGCTGGATGAAAACCTTGGTGAGCCACGCAAGTAGGAACGGGGCGAAGAAACTGTTCATCGTGTAGGTGTTGGACAGAACATAGCCAACGGGGTGCAGCGGAAACCCCATCACGCGCGTACGCAGGGCCGCTAATCCGACGGTGATCAACGCACCAACGGCCATGGCCATCAATCCCGGGCCATCCGGGCCTGACGGATTCGCCGCAGCGCTGTCCATCTGCTGCATGCTGTAGCGGACCTTCCAGAGCGCGTAGGCGTTGCTCTTCACGGTGGCGGCGCCCACCTCATGGAAGGCCGTAAGCCCGCTCCACCATCCGAGGCCGATCGCCGTTATCGTCGCGGCTCCGACGCTGAGGATCACGGTGCGAAGGCGCAGGCCCGCATCGTCGGCGATCTTGAGCCCCTCGATGAGATAGGGCAACGACTGGCCCCGGATGTCCACATGCACGAGATCGAAATGGGCCAGTGACGCGAGACCTCGATCGCCCAGACTCTCGGTCCCTGTGGCGGCCCAGGCGACCCGGGCGGGAGTCATCGTAGCCGGCGAGAACGTCCACTGGCCGCCTGCTTCGGCACGAACTCGAGCGCCTGCGACGACATATGCGGCGTAGGCCGCCACCACGATCCCGGCGGCCACAGGGCGAACGCCGGTTCCCACGATCATAGCGAACGCGGAGAACAGGCAAACGCCGGCGACAGCCACGGCCCTACGTTCCACAGGCCGGGAGGCTCGTGTCTCCGGCTTGCGCAGCCGGACGACGGCGCCCGCCGTGATGATCGCAGCGAGGGCGATCCATGCTCCGGCGGCTTGTTCCTCGGGAAAGGGAAAGCGGGCGGAGCCCGTCCCGGCGGCCTCGATTCCGACGAACGCGCCCAGGAGATACGGAACGCGTGCGAGGATCCAGAACACCCAGCAACTGAAGCTGACCGGACTCGGCACAAGATAGGCGAGGCCGATCGCCATCGGGTAGAAACCGATCGGCAGACTCCGGATGGAGTTCCAGGGCGGCGATGTGAAGAGCGTCGCAGCGTAATCAGACGCTTTGAGCTGGACCGCAGGTACGCCGGGATACCACTCATGAAGCGCCAGCAGGCTCTGAAGGACGATTGGGATGCCGGCTCCTAGCCAGAGAAGACGGTGATCGCCGAGGCGTTCGGTCGGGGAGGTCAGCTGGATCGGCAGGGCTGCGACCGGAAACGATAACCGTTCCTCGCGAATCCAGGCCCGGTTCAGGGCGATCCCGAAGCCGGTCCACGCGGCCGTGAGCAACAATAGATAACCGCTCCAGAATAGGATGGGGAGGATCCACGCGTGCCACGGCACGCCCGAGCCGCCCCGGTACAGCGCCTCAACGGCGGAGGTGTTGTGCAGGAGGGGCAGGTCGACGATGGACCCGAGCCACGGACGCCATACCGGCTGCGTCTCCGAGAAGTAGCGGAGGAACCCCATCCCGGGCATCAAGAAGCGCAGGCCGCCGAAGCCGATGATCGGGATTGAGGCGGTCAGAGCGATATAGCCGAGCAGCGTCTCCTGTCGCGTCAGCCAGCCGCGCGCCTGCATGCCGCGAGCTGCGAGCAGAAAGACGACCGTGGGCATCATCAGCGAGTAGCAGATGAGATAGACGCTTCGGATGATCTCGCTGTCGGTTACCCAGCCGATCATCACGGCCTGGGACAGCGCGACGAGAAGGATCAGCCGTAGGCGCATGGGAACACGCGACGCCCGGAGGCGATCCTCGGCGCTCGCATCTAGGTGAGCCAGGTGTCTCGGTGTTGCTTGATGAACGACTGATCGTGCAGGTGCGGGTAGGCGTCCAGGACCCGCTCGATCTCAGCCGCCTGGCCTTCGGACAGAGTCTCCTCCGGATCCAGGCACAGGATATGTTCCATCAGGCCCTGTCTCCGGAGCGCTTCGTGAATGCCCGCGATGCATCCGCGGAAGCCGTTCGCCGCATCGAACAGGGCCGAGTTGAGATCCGTCAGGTGGACGTCCATTTCGATCAGGGATAACGGCGCCGTCCCCTGCGCCTGGACCTCCTTGGTGATGCGCAGGAGTTCGACGGCCCGGCGGGTGCCGAAGGACCACTGGCCGAGGAGCCCTCCGTGGAATCGGAGGGATTGGCCTCGGATGGTAACCGAGGTGATGAGATCGCCGATGATATGGTCGTCATTGCCCGTATAGAGCGCGATCTCGTCGGCCCGGCCCGAGTCCGCGACCGCGTGGAGCACATCGAGAGTCTGATAACGGTTGAACGGCGCCACTTTGATCGCCGCGAGCGAATCGAGATCGCACAGGCGGCGCCAGAAGCTCCTGGACAGAATGCGGCCGCCGACGGCGGGCTGCAAATAGAAACCGATGATCGGCAGCACGTCGCCGACGGCGCGGCAATGCTCAACAAGATACGCTTCCGAGGCATCACGAAGGGCGCCGAGGCTGACCAGCGCGGCGTCGTACCCCAATCCTGCGGCGGTCTCCGCTTCGGATACGGCCTGAGCGGTATCGCCGCACACCCCGGTGATCAGGACAGGCGGTTGGTCGGCCTCTCGAGCGGCCTCCGCAGCCAGCTCAAGCGCGGGTCGAAACATACCGTATTCGGGACGCCGGATGGCGAACTGTGTCGTATGTACGGCAACGGCGAGTCCTCCCGCGCCGGCCGCGATATAGTATCGGCTCAGCGCTCTCTGCCGTCGCTCATCTAGTCTACGGTCGACCGTGAGCGCCAGGGGGTGCGCGGGAATCACCATGCCCTCCAGCAGTCGCCGACGGAGGCGATCTCCCTTCATCTTGTCGCTCTCCCCGAGGCGCCCATGATCATTCATCGAGGGTGGCTATATCGCCGCGGCATCGGCGTAGGCGGCCCTGTACTCGGCTGGGGACAGACCCGCCACATCGGCGAGCCGACCGAGCGTATCGCCGTTCTCAAGGTCCTCAGTGGACAGCCGAACCATCGCGGCACGAGCGGCTTTGTAGGTATCCGCCTGAACATCGACCCGACGAATGGCGGTCTTGCCCGTTACCGGATCGAGTATGGCGCCAAACGGGATCGGTTCGATGCGGCCGGCCTTCAACGCGATCAAGGCTCCGCCTCTCTCCCAGGACGGATCCGCACCGAGAACGTACTGAACCGCACCCCAGCCGAGTTGTCGACAATAGTCGGCGTCGAATGGGGCGGGTGGCGCACATCGGAGTTCATATCCGATGACGACATCGACGATCGTCCGTTTGCGCCCCCGTTCCTTCAGACGCTTCTTAAGTTCATCTTTCAGGATGAGCGCGAGCGGAACCTCCGCCAGGCGAAGGTTCCCCGATTTATCGTGGGTGATCGATACGTAGGGACGACCCTGGAGGTCGGCCACGATCAGTTCTCCGACGCCCTCTGCGATCACGACAACGCCGAAATCGCGCCCAAGGATCGCAGATCTGTGCATCGAGCCTTCGATCACCTTGAGCGTGAGGTCCAGGCTCGCACTGCCCTGGAACTCCTCTGGTATGACAGCTGCGGTCGCGCCGCCCGAGCTAGCCATGCCCAGCGCGAGGTGGCCTGCGCTCCGGCCCATGGCGGTGACGACGTACCAGCGGGCCGTCGTATGGGCATCCTCCATCAGGTTGCCGATCAGGTTTGCGCCGACTGCGCGGGCTGTATTGTAGCCGAACGTCGGGGCCTGATCGGGCAGGGGGAGATCATTGTCGATCGTCTTCGGGACATGGGCGACCTGAATGCGCCCGTCCGATGTTCTGGAGGTCATGCTGGCCGTATACGCGGTGTCGTCACCGCCGATCGTGACGAGATAGGCGATATCCAGCGCCTGGAGGGTGGCGACCACTCTGGCCATCTTGTCAGGGTCATCCGCAGGCTTTTCCCTTGAGGTGCGCAGGATGCTGCCGCCCCGTAGGCGGCACTGCTCCGCGATCAAGTCGGTGATGGTGCATGTATGCTCCCCGCTGCCTGCCGCGAGCCATTTGAAGCCGTCGTAGATGCCGACAACCTCGAGGCCGCGGCGCAACCCCTCAGTGGCGGCCGCCGCGATCACGCTGTTGATGCCCGGGGCCGGGCCTCCTCCGACTACAATGCCCATGCGACCCCGTGGCCGGGATGACGTCGTCATCGTCCTGATGTCTCCTCTTCCCTGTTAACGTCGGCTTTGCTGCGGGCTTTCGCCTCGCACATCCGCCGATCTGCTTGTTCGAGCGCCGTGTCCAGATCCGATCCCATTGACGGTGTCCAACACGCCCATCCGGCTGAGAGCCCGATGCACTCTGGAGCGGTACGCTCATGATACTCTTGCGCGACGCGATCGAAGATCCTCTGGCCCGCGTCCGGTCCCGCGTTCCATGCGACGATGGTGAACTCGTCGCCTCCGGTCCGACCGGCCAGATCGGAACTCCGCAATGTAACCCGGACCGTATCGCCGAACGCCTGCAGCGCGAGATCGCCTGCTGGGTGACCGGATCTGTCGTTGAGCAGCTTCAGACCGCGAACATCGAACCTCATAACGAGCAACGGGCACTCCTGGCGTCGGGCCAGCTGTACGAGACGGACGCTTTGGCGGATCAGGCCCCTTCGGTTCAGAAGTCCGGTGAGCGAGTCGGTATCCGCCAGTTCGCGTATTCGAGCCTGCGCCTGCTGGCGGTAGGCCGCTCTCAGGAGCCGAGTTCGCAGCTCTTGCGGAGCGGGGATATCCGGACCCAGAATATCCTGCGCCCCTCCGATGAGCGCATCGCGCTCGATGGCGGCGTTGGGCTGATCGATCCAGACCAGCGCCGGCGTTGCCGGATAATACTCGACAAGGGCGCCGAGGCACGCAGTCCTCTCATGCGGACCGAGTGCGGCGGCGAGGATAGCCGCGTCTGGCAGACCGGCGCACTCTCTCACCCTGATTGCTTCAACGCCATCGCGCTGTTCGATGGTGGAGATCGGGGTGATCCACGAGGCAGCGACGGCGCTGACCAGTGTGGGCGGAACCGAACCGATCACCAGCAGGCGGGTGGGCGCTTCATCCGTGCCGGCACTCGCGCCAGTGAGGTCGTCCATCACGAGCGGAGCTCGGCGGCATCAGCGAAACGAGGCAGCAGCCTCATCCGCGGTATCCAGGATTTCGAAGACGCGATGCATACGAACGAGTTCGAACAGGTTTCGGATTGTCTTTCGCATGCGACAGAGTTTCATATCCCCTCCGGCAGCATTGAGCTGCCTGAGGCATGTGAGGAAGGATCCGAGCGCCGAACTGTCCATGAACTCCACATCGCCCAGATCAAGAACCACCTTGCGGTCGGAAGCCAGGATCGGCGCCATGGCGATCTTGAAGGCATCGCTGGAGCTGATATCGAGGTTGGGGCCTGGCACGCCTACGATCATCACCTCATCGATCTTACGGGTCTTTAGCGTCATTCTTTCGCATACCCTCCTGTAACCTATCTTAGACGTCAGTGTGCGGACGGGCCTCAGTGTGGCGGGGGCGGCTCCGCTTCGTGGCGGCCATGGGCGCGGCGTATCAGCAGTAATCGATTGCGTCCCAGTGCATCACGCGAGTAACTGTAGTCATCGACACTCTGGCTGATGATATAGACGCCGAAGCCTCCGTCACGAGTGCCATCGAAATCCGGCGCTCGAACATCGTTGGGATCGAATCGGCGGCCCCAGTCGGTAAGTTCAACGCGAACTTCGCCTTTGTAGGCTTCGAGTGTGACCTGGACTCGGCGGTCACGCGTACCCCAGTACGCATGGTGCAGGATGTTGCTGGCCGCCTCGCTCACAGCGAGGACGAGCGTCGATTTTTCGTAGGCCGTTAGCGGCGGATCGATGGCCTGTTTATCGCAGAACCAATCGACCAGCCGTCTCATAGAGTCGATTTCATGCGGAGCGCTGGTCACCTCCATGGATGTGGTCTGGAGCGGCCATTCATTCCCGTCGTCGACGGTTCGGACAACCAGGCATGTCACGTCGTCGGCTGTACCTCTGTGGTTGGCGTGTTTCATTGCGGCGTCGCAGATGGAATCGGCGATTTCCCTGGCGCTGAGATGGGCAGTGGCACGGACGGTTGCTTCCAGTCCTTCGAGCCCAAACATCGCGCCATTCCCGTCCCGAGCCTCGGTAACGCCGTCGGAGTAGAAGACAAATACATCGTCTTGTTCGAATGCGGCGCGACTCTGGGTGTACAGCTCCGTCGAGGAGACTCCGATCGGAAGATTATCGCCCTCAAGGTAGGTAATACGGTTGTTGGAAGGGCGATAATGGAGCGTCCGCATGTGGCCGGCATCGACGAACGTGATCTGCTGCTTTCGAACCTCAAATCGCGCACAGCAGAGGGTGATGAAACTGCCCAGCCGGGCCAGGTTCGCAGTCATGCTGTGGTGCAGAGCTGCGACGATCTCCTCCGGATCCGGTAGCCTCGCGTATTGCCTCAGCAGGAGTATCAGGCGCAGAACGTTGGTTCCGAAAACCATTTTGCTAGCGGCGGCGAAAAGGGCCGCCGGGACGCCCTTGCCCATGACATCGCCAATCAAGACGTCGAGCTCCGAATCACCGTATCGCGCGAAGCACCAAAAGTCGCCGTCCACTCGTTGCGACGGTCGAGAAACCGCCGCGATATCCAGACCTCGAACGTCCTCCGGCGGCTCGCTCAAGAGCAGCGCGTTCTGGATGTTGGCGCCGATCTCGATCTCACGGGTCCGCGCCTTCTCGATGGCGTCCTCGGCTCGTCGACGTTCGCGGGCGAATCGGATGGAACGATCGAGAGCGTATGCATCGATTCGACCCTTGATCAGGTAATCGGCGGCGCCGGCCGACACTGCGGCGCGGGCGATGGACTTGTCGGTCTGGTTCGTCAAGAGGACCATCGGCGCTCGGCAACCGCTCGCGAGCGCCTCGCTAACGAGGTCGATTCCTGTCCGAGCTCCGAGCATATAATCGATGAGAATGACATCATGGGCGTTGCTGCGAGCCGCCTCGAGACCCGAGGCATAATCATTGGACCAGTCGAGAATATACGTGGAATCCTCGATCTCCCAGAGAAGTTCCCGCGTCAGCAGATAGTAATCACGGTCATCGTCGATGAGGAGTACCCGGACGGGTTGCTCCGCCATATCACTCTCCCTGAGCGCCACCCGGCAGTTCGATGATCTCGAACCAGTATCGACGGAGCGTTTTCATCACCTCCACAAGGCCCTCGAACGTGAGCGGTTTGCTGACATACGAGTTCGCGCCTTCGGAATACGATCGCAGGATGTCCTCCTCTGCCTTGGAGGTGGTGAGTATGACGACCGGAATGGATCGCAGCTCTGGATCCGCCTTGACGGCGCGAAGGGCTTCTCGACCATCCATGCGGGGCATGTTCAGGTCCATAAGTATGATGCCGGGGCGTGGCGAATCGGCCGGGTCCGACCAGCGTCCCCGGCGCTTGAGATAATCAAGGAGCTCTTCGCCGTTCTCAACCATCACCAGGCTATTGGCAAGCATGCACTCCTCGAGCGCCTCGCGCGCCAGAAGCCGATCGTCCGGGTCATCTTCCGCCATCAAGATCGTGATGGGCTTGGCGTTGAACATCAAGGATCCTCCAACCGGGATGAGCCTGAAGGCTCGATGATCCGCCTAGCGCGCAACAACGGCCCAGACCGTTCGGAGGAGCAACAGCATATCACCGCCAAGGGTACGAGACTGCAGGTACTTCAGGTCGATGGCCAGCTTGGCCGGCATAATCTCGTTGATATAGTAGTCCTCGACATCATCGCGGCCTTCGAGCAGAGCCTCCTCATTCCGGTATTCCAGCTGCGTCAGGCCGGTGACTCCCGGCCGCACACTGAGAACTTCAAGCTGCACCGGCGAGTAGTGTTCGACGTATCGGGGCACCTCGGGACGCGGACCGACAAGCGCCATTTCGCCCCGCAGAACGTTCAGGAACTGCGGCAGCTCGTCCAGCTTGTACTTACGCATGATTCGGCCGATACCGGTGATGCGCTGATCGCCCCCTGCCGTCACTTCCGGACCTCCCTGACTCGGTCGCATCGAGCGGAACTTCAACAGGGTAAAGGGGACTCGATGGCGGCCGATTCGCGTCTGACGGAAAAGAACGGGACCGGGCGAGGAGAGTTTGACGAGGAGGCCAAGGAGGAGCATGATCGGCGCCAGGATGAGCAGCAGCAGCGCCGAACCCAGGATGTCGACGGTTCGCCGGATCATCTCCGTTGCCGCGCCCTGTGGTGGATCGTTCAGCTTGCTCGTCGTCGCGTTCAACCCGTCAGGATCTCGCGCACGGCGTCAATTACACGCCGAATGTCGTCGTCACCCATGCGCGTGTAGATCGGCAAACTGACCACGCGCGCGAACTCCGCTTCAGCGGCCGGGTACTGATCCGCGGTAAGGCCATACCGGTCCCTCCAGTAGGGCTGCCGATGAAGCGGGATGAAGTGCACACTGGTGCCGATTCCCCGGTCCGCCATCGCTTCGATGAAGCCGTCTCGCTCGATCGGAGCGTCGGGCCGGAGGCGGAGCATGTACAGGTGCCATGCATGGAGATCGCCCAGCGGCGCTTGCGGCGGAAGGTCGGCAGGCAGATCGGCGAAGGCCTGATCGTACATCTCCGCGATCCGGGCTCGACCGTCACGAAGCGAGTACAGCCGTTGAAGCTGTTGTCGGCCGAGGGCGGCGGCGATATCGGTCATATTGTACTTGTAGCCCGGCGCGATGACCTCGTAGTACCATGCTGGCCGCTCGGACGTATAGCGGTCGAACGCATCCCGGTCGATGCCGTGCAGCCGCATGACCCTGCAGCGGGCGGCGAGCTCCGGATCGCGGGTCACCACCATACCCCCTTCACCGGTCGCCAGGGTCTTGGTCGCGTAGAAGCTGAAGACCGTCGCATCGGAGTCGAGCCGGCCGATCATACGGCTCCGGTAGGTTGCAGGCAAGGCGTGCGCTGCGTCCTCGACCACCCGTAGTCCGGCATCCCGGGCGATCTGCAGGATCGGATCCATATCGCAGGCCAGGCCGCCAATATGGACCGGCATGATCGCGCGCGTACGGCGAGTGACCGCCGTGCGCACCTTCTCGGGATCCATGTTGAGCGTCGTCGGGTCTATGTCGACGAAGACGGGGTCGGCGCCCAGGTACCGTACCACTTCAGCGGTAGCCGTGAACGTGTTCGTGGTGGTGATGACCTCGTCCCCGGGGCCGACGCCGCAGGCTTCGAGGGCAAGATGGAGGCCGGACGTCGCGGAGTTGACCGCAATCGCCTCGACGTTGCCGATGAACTCGGCGAACTCGGACTCGAACAACCGCGTTTTCGGACCGGTGGTCAGCCAGCCCGAGCGAAGCGATTCGATCACCTCGGCGATCTCGGCCTCGCCGATATCGGGCACGGCAAACGGCAAAGAACGTGTTGGATTGGTCATGGAATCATCACAGCGATCACTATCGGCATGGTACCCGATCCTGGATCAGTCCAACCAGGACGGTCCGGCCGTGCGAATGGATAACCCGGGCAGGCGCAGGCGAGCGTCGGGATCGTTTACCCGATTCGCCTGCGATCTCCAGCCGCAGAGGGCGTCGGACGCACCTAGCCATGGAACGGAAGGCGATAATGGTACCGTGACCGTTTGCCGGTAGCGTCGAAGCGGGCTTCCTGCACGAACCCCGCGGCCTGATACAACCGATTCGTGCGGTCGTTCGCCTCGGCGTCTGTGGTCAGATGGATCGCCGGCGCTCCGGTTTGGCGGGCGGCCTCCACCATCGCCACGATCAACCTTCTGCCGATCCCCCTGCCCTGCCAATCCGGATGGACGCCCAGAGAGGCGAACTCCACTTCATCGTCCGGCGGCTCATAGGCGCTTGTTCTGCCGCGAAAGACGCCCATGGCGTTCTGTAGGACGACCCCGAAGATCCGCGGATGGGTGAGGATACCGGCGATGATATGGGGCGCCAGAGTAGGCAAACGGCGTTTCAACGCCGAGGAGAACTGACGCGCGTCCAGGTAGCCTGCGGCGAAACCGACGGCTGCGCCGTCGATCTCGGCCACGAGGAGGATGCCCGCGGGATACCGGAGAATGGTCTCGTAGTATCGTCGGAGAAAGCCCTTTCCGAGCATGGTCAGGACGAAGCCGGGAAACGCGGCGGTATGGACGTCGGCAAGACGCCCGAGGTCGCGCTCGGTAGCCCTGCGCACTGCGACCATATCGCTGCCGCGCGCTGCCATGTCAGGCGCCGATCAGGCCTTTCAGGATCGTTTCGACCTGGCTCACGCACGCGTCACGGGTCAGGTTGCCCTGGACGTAGGCTCGGCCCGCCCGACCCATCTGTACGCATCCCGCAGGGTCCGATTTGAGCTTGAGAGCCGCTTCGGCCAGCGCTGCAGGGTCCGCTGGGGGAGTGACGAACCCTGCGCCAGAGGCCTCGATCACCTGTCGCGCATCCCCATGCGACGGGATGGCTGCAAGGATCGGACGGGCGGCGGCCATGATCGTGGCGATTTTCGACGGCACCGTCGGAGTCGCCACCTCGGGCCGCAGGGTTACGAGGCAGACGTTCGCAGCGGCCAGCGCCCCGGGATACTGTTCCTTCGGCTGCATGGGCAGGAATCGGACGTTCGGGAGGCCATCCGCCGCCGCCGCGAGCCGATCCCGCTCGGCGCCTCCGCCGACCATGAGCCAGACCATATCCTGCACATTCACGGTTCGTCGAGCGGCTTCGATCACGACATCCAGCCCCTGAGAGAAGCCCATCGTACCCGCGAACAGGACCACGAATCGGGAACCGAGATCGTGCTCCACCCGAAACGGCAGCTCGGGCGTTGGGGCTGGCGGTTCGCCCGAAAAGCCGGAGACATCCACCCAGTTGGCAACCACGTGCACCCGATCGGGCTGCCCACCCCGCTCGATGACGAAGTCGCGGTTGCCCGGCGACATGACGGTGATCGCATCGGCGGTTCTGTAGAGGGTGCGTTCCATCCGCTCGAAGATCCGGATCATCCGCCGGCCTCGGAGGATGCCGAGATCGATCATGCACTGCGGGAACAGGTCCTGCACGTTCGCCACCCACGGCGCTCCAAACCGTCGGGCGACTTGCCTCGCGGCCAGGCCCATCATGATGGGCGGCGTGACGGTGTAGATCACGTCGGGCCGAGCGGTCAGCGCTGCGCGAAGCCCTGAGACCGGCGGCGCGAGCATCTGCACAAGCCCTCTGCTCAGGATCGAGCTGCCGTAGAAGTTCGGTCCGTTGATCCGGAGGATATCCATGCCGCCCATCCGCTCCCGAGCCAGCAGCTTCCTCCGATATCGTTCCGGCATCGTGGGGACGTTGTATCGGGGGAAGCCGGTGACCACCGTTACTCGGTGTCCTCGGGCCGCGAGGGTCTCGCCCAGCTCATATGGCAGGTGGGGCCCCGACCCGATCTCTGGCGGGAAGTAGTGGCTGAGGAGCAGAACCTGCATCGGTACGTAAGGAGCGCCCGGGGTCAGTGCGAGGCCGGCGACGGATACTCCCGCCAGACCGTGCGCCTGATATAGGGCGTGTACGAATGGATGATCCGCACGACCTTTTCGGATACGTTCGGCGACTGATAGTCGGCCACCGGCAGAAGAAGCCGCTGATCGCCGCGCGGCTGTTTCAGGACAATGTCGAGGCATCGGAGGACGTGGTCCGGCTCGAGCCCGGTGAGCATCACGGAGCCCTCCTCCATCCCCTCGGGGCGCTCATGCGCCTCGCGGATGTTCAGGGCGGGGAAGTTGAGAATGGACGACTCCTCGGTGATCGTTCCGCTGTCCGACAGGACCGCGCGGGCCTCCATCTGGAGCCGGACGTAGTCGCTGAAGCCAAGGGGTTTCAGGAGGTCGATGCCGTCGGCAATGGTCGGACCGGCGCTCTCGATCCGCTTGCGGGTCCGCGGATGGGTCGAAACGATCACCCGAACGCCGTATTGATGAACGAGACCATTCAGGACCCGGATCAGCCGGTCGAAGAGGGCAGGGGAATCGATGTTCTCCTCGCGGTGCGCACTGACGACGAAAAAGCCGCGCGACTGCAGCCCCAGGCGGTCCATCACCTCGGATGCTTCGATCTTCGGCCGATAGTAGGCGATCACTTCATACATAGGGCTGCCCGTCTTGATCACTCGATCGGGCGGGATGCCTTCGCGCAGGAGGTATTCCCGGGCGATCGAGCTGTACGGCATGTTGATATCGGAAATGTGATCGATGATCCTCCGGTTGATCTCCTCCGGCACTCGCTCGTCGAAGCATCGGTTGCCCGCTTCCATGTGGAAGACCGGAATCCGACGACGCTTGGCCGCAATGGCGGACAGACAGCTGTTGGTATCGCCGAGGACGAGTACGGCCTCCGGTTGAAGCTCGCCCAGAACCCGATCCGTCTCGCTGATGGTCTTGCCGATGGTTTCAGCGGCGACGCTGCCGGCGGCCCCGAGGTATCGATCGGGCGGACGGATGTCGAGATCGTCGAAAAAGACCTGGTTCAGTTCGTAATCGTAGTTCTGACCCGTATGGATGAGGGAGTGATCCGTGTCCCGATCAAGGGCTGCGATCACCCGGGACAGGCGGATGATTTCCGGGCGAGTGCCGACGATCGTAGCGACCCGCAGCTTACCCATGATCGACCTCGTCGAAGTAGGTGTCCGGCCGCTCCGGGTCGAAGATCTCAGAGGCCCAGAAGAGCGTGACCATCTCCGTTGCGCCGACGTTCTGGATGCAATGCGTATAGCCGGGGGGGATGTCAACGACACGCCAATCGTCGCCCGACACCCGAATCCGATGAACGGTGTCGGAGTGGATGTGCCGGAGTCGGATCTCGCCCTCGCCCGATAGCACGAGGAACTTCTCGACCTTGGTATGGTGGTAGTGGTTGCCACGGATCACGCCGGGGTGGGTGGTGGAGACGAACATCTGTCCGGCGCCCTGCGACTTGACGAACTCCGCAAGGCTGCCCCGGGGATCCGTCCGTTTCTGCAGCGCATAGGCCCAGCCGTCCTCGGGCAGGAAGGCGTTGTAGGTGGCTAACAGCCGACGATGGAACGGGTCTGAAAGGTCCAGCAGCATCAGATCATCGCGGCTCCGGCGGAGCGCTTGCAGCTTTTCGACGATCGCGCCCAGGGTGATCTGAAAGACCGGCTCCACGGCGCCATAGCGGAATCCGGGGGGTTGGTCCGCATCGATGAGCGAGACGAAGGACGCGACCACATCATCGATGTAGACCAGGGACATCTCTCGCGCGGGATCGCTGACGGTGATGGGCAGGTCCCGCGCAATGTTGTGACAGAACGTCGCAACCGCGCTGTTATAGTTGGGTCGAGACCACTTGCCAAAGACGTTGGGCAGCCGGAAGACGATGCCCGCCGCGCCTGTTGTCTCCGCATAGGCCCGGAGTTTCTCCTCCGCGCCCAGCTTCGAGATGCCGTAGGGGTTGTCCAGTTCGGCCTGGATCGACGATGAGAGGACAATGGTCGGTCGTTGGCCCGACGCTGCCGCCAGTTCGCAGACCCGCGCCGTGAGGTCGCGGTTGCCTGCTGCGTACTCGCTCGGATCCGGCGGCCGATTGACCCCCGCGAGATGGAAGATGACATCGGCGGCGGCGATCAGGGCCGACAGCTCCGTGTCGGAATCGAGATCGTAACCGAGCACGGTGACGTCCTCGCGGCGTGCGAGGACCGTAGCCAGGTTCCGTCCCATGAAACCGGACGAGCCGGTGATCAGGATCGTGGGCATTATACGGTGTCCTGTCCGGAGCCGCTATTGGCGAGCTCGTTCTGAATATAGCGCAGACCTCGAAGCATCGCCGTCATACTGGCGACGTCAAGCCGCTCGGTGTTATGGGAGTGATAGTCCTCGACCTCGCCGGTCTCGCGGCTCCCTTCGGTGAAGTAGAGGGCGTAGTTCAGATCCCGGATGTCCGCCGGAACCCGGAAGTACCGGCCCAGGTCCTCCGATCGAACCCGTTCCTCGCGCGTCAGCAGCGTCTCGTACAGCTTCTCTCCGTGGCGCGTGCCGATCACGCGCACGGGCGCCTCGGATTCGAAGATCCGTTTGATCGCCTCAGCCAGCGTGCCGATCGTCGCCGCCGGCGCCTTCTGCACGAAGATATCCCCCGGCCGTGCGTGTTCGAACGCGAAGAGCACCAGATCAACCGCGTCTTCGATCGACATCATGAACCGGGTCATCTCAGGATCCGTGATCGTCAGAGCTTCGCCGCGGCGGATCTGGTCGACGAAGAGGGGAATCACCGATCCGCGCGATGCCATGACGTTGCCATATCGAGTGCCGCTCATGATGCAGCCCCGTTCCGCCGCCACACGGGCCTTGGCGACCATCAGCTTCTCCATCATCGCCTTGCTGATGCCCATGGCGTTGATCGGATAGACGGCCTTATCCGTGCTCAGGACGACGACACGCTCGACGCCGCACGCCATCGCCGCCGTCAGCACGTTCTCGGCCCCGAGGGCGTTGGTCTTGATCGCTTCGATCGGATAGAACTCGCAGGAGGGCACCTGTTTCAGCGCCGCCGCGTGGAACACATAGTCGACCCCGACCATGGCATCGTGGAGGCTTGCTGGTTCGCGTACATCGCCGATATAGAACCGGAGGCGCGAGGTGCCATAGCCGATCCGCATATCCTCCTGCTTCTTCTCATCCCGACTGAAGACGCGGATCTGGCCCACGTCCGTAGCGAGAAACCGGCGGACCGCGGCGTTGCCGAATGATCCCGTCCCACCCGTGATCAGTACCGTCTTATCCTTGAACATCCTGTCTCCCTATCGGACCGGCCGGCGCCGCGTCGCTCCAGATCCGTCGTCGTCTTGATCCGTTCCCACGGTCAGGCCTGGTCCGCCTGATGTGCGGTGATCTCCCTCCACAAGTCGATCAGGCGCGAGGTGACCGCCGGAGCCGCATAGTCCTTGCATGCCCGCCGTCGTCCTGCCTTCCCGAGACGATCCCGCAGCGCCCGATCCGTGGCGAGGCGCGCCATAGCAGCCGCCAGACCATCGACATCCCGGGGAGCTGCGCAGAGGCCCGCGGGCGCATCCTCCTGCGGTTCGATCATATCCGGTATCGCACCCACCCGAGTTCCAAGCACCGGAAGGCCGCAGGCCATGGCCTCGGCCACGACGTTGGGAAACCCTTCGCTATGGCTGGGCAGTGCGAAGACATCGGCCCGAGCTGCCACGCGCAGCGCCGCCTCGTGCGATAGCGTACCATGAAACTGCAGGCGTACCGCGCCGCGTGATGCCGCCCCGCTCTCCGCGAACGCCTCGAGGCGACGTCGATACCCTTCTTCATAGGGGCCGACGATATCCAGATCGGCCGGCGCCCCCGCCCTCAGACACGCCTCCAACAGGTCCGTGACCCCTTTGGCTTCGAGCACATGGCCGATGTAGGCGATCCGAACGTCGGCATTCGACCGTGCCACCCCCTGAATGGCCGCATCAATCGCTCCGATTTCGACCATGTTTGGCAGAATCCGGATGTCGCTCCCTGCACAGGCGAGGGCCAGGCGCTCCTGCGACAGGCGGTCGAGGACGATCGAAACGGCCGCTTCCCGGGTGCAGGCCTGGAGCGCGGCCCATTCCCGATTCCCGTTGTGGGCGAGCGTTGGGATCCGGCCCATGCGGTAGTGGATCACGGACCTCGCCCCTGCCCGGCGCGCCGCTCGCAGCATGATGAGGTCCCTGCGCAGGGCAAAGCCGGCGCTTGTGCATAGATGCACGATTTCGGGTTGGACTGCAGCCAGAGTGCGCCGGAAGCGGACGACATCTCTGAGAGCCTGGAAGGAGCCTCCGATGAGCCGTACCGGCGCCGCTACCTGGGTTACCGGCCTCCATCGAACGGCGGTGTCCAGGTGGCTCAGGGCGACCTCAGGGCGCATCGCGATCTCAGCGAGAAGGATCCTCGTCCAGGTGGCGATGCCTCCTGGCGGCGGCGGCAGCGGCGAGACCACCAGAGCGCGAAGAGAAGCCGCACCGCTCACGGCCTGGTCCGACCGAGCGGATCGGATCATCGCCTTATCCCGAACGCGGCATCGGCGGTCCGGACCGCTGTGTCCGGAACGTCCGGAGGCCAGTGCACCGGTAGGGAGCGCTCTCGTGCCGCGGCTCGAGCCAGCGTATCGGCATATCGGTCGGCGATCGTATCAGGCTCCAACAGCTCCCGAGCCCGACGATAGCCTTCACGGCCCATGGCCTCTAGCGCGCCCGAATCGATCGACGCGAGGTCCGTCATCGCCGTCGCCATCTCCTCAGGGACCTCCGGATCGAACAGGTAGCCGTTGACCCCTTCCGACACGAGGGCCCCGGCATCGGAAATGGCCCCAGCTGCCACGGGCCTGGCGCAGGCCATGGCTTCGCAGATCGTGTTGGGCAGCCCTTCGATGAGCGACGGGAGCGCTACGGCATGGGCAGCGCCATAGCGCTCGGCGATCCCTTGAACGGGACCGTTCAGCACGACCCGGTCCTCCAGGTTGTACGAAACGATGCGACGACGCGCCTCGGCGGCATACTCATTCGGATCGGTGGGTGATCCGCCGGCCCCGAACCAGTTCGTCCGGATGAGGAGTTCGGGCCGGCGATCCCGGGCGATGCGGGCGGCCTCGATCCATCCGGTGAGGTTCTTCAACGGTCGATAGCTCGCAGCGACGACGATTTCCAGCGACCGATCGGTCCGGTCGGGCCATGGGGCGGGATGGAACTCGTCGAAATCGAGGGCGTTGTAGATGGTGGAAACTCTACCGCGCAGGGCGGGCACGGAACGCTCCAGGATGAGCCGATTCGCGTGCGAGTTGGTGACGATCGCGTCGGCAAATCGGTGGAACATGCGCTGCAGGCGGTCGCGCCGGCGCACGGCTCCGTGGGTCGCAGAACGCTCGCCGACGACGAGCCCCCATCGTCGGTTCAGCAGGCCGACGAGTTCGGCGTAGAGACAGGGCATCGGCAGGAACGCAAGGACCACGTCGGGCCGACGCTGCCGCAGGATGTAGCGCAGTGCGAGGATGCGGGAGAGGCCGGGCCTGGCGTCGATGATGTGGTAGGGGATCCCGGCTCGCTCGAGGTCAGCCCGAAAGAAGCCGCCCGCGTGATAGGTCAGCATCTCGACCGTCCATCCCCGGTTGCGCAACAGGATGGCGAGACGACATAGCTGACGCTGGGCGCCGCCGGAGCCCAGGTTATCGATAAAGCAGAGCAGGTTCACGTCGCGTCAGACGGACGCGGGCGCCGACGATGGTTCCGCCTCCGCAGCCGGAACGGATCCCTTCAAGGCTTGTACGGGTATGGCATAGGGGAGGGTGGATCGTCGGCGACGCTTCTGCGTGGCGCCTGCGCCGCTGGCGGCTGCGTACGACAGCACCAGCCAGAGGGGTTTTCGCAGGGCCCAGTTGCTCGCGAGTGTGGCGATAAGGACCGCAGACGTCAACACGATCGGCAGCAGACCATGCGGGGTGCTCCGAGCGCGGAGCGCGGAACGGAGACAGAGGCCCAGGCCGATAAAGAACGGGATGGCGCCGAGCACGCCGACTTCCGTCAGCACGTGCAGGTACATGTTGTGGGTATCGAGTGACCGAGCGCCGAGGAGCGGGACGCGCATCCCGAGCTCGCGACGATTGGCCTCCGGCCCCCAGCCCTGGATCGGCTTCTGCATGAACATGGCGATGGCAGCGGGATAGATCCGTTCGCGACCCGTCAGACGGCGCGTCTCAACCGCCTCTTCCCAGCGAGAGCGTGAGATCATCGTGGAATAGACCGCGAAATAGACGACGCCGGCCGCCATCGCGAAGATCACCAGGTTGCGCATTCGTGTGCCCAGCTTCTGGCCAGCGAGCACGAACGCCGTCAGGCCGCCCACGAGACCGACCACCGATCCGCGGGAGCCGGTCTCCATGATCGCAAACGCGACCGGGATCGCGATCATCGGCACCAGCCATTTCCACAGGCGACCCGTGAGGTGAGCGGTGTAGGCGAGGCCGACGAGCGTCAGCAGTCCCAGCATGAGCGTTCCGCCGACCTGGTTGGAGTTGCCGCCTGCGAAGGAGAGGCGGGTGCCTCGCGCGGTCTCGAAGGATGTCCGGAAAATGCCGAGACCCATCAAAGCGGCGACGAGCGCGCAGGAGAGAGCGAAGACGAGGAGCGTGCGGCGCGAGACCGTATCGTCCTGCAATACGTTCGACAGTACCCAGAAAAGCAGGAGAAGCTGGGCGATCGTAAACACGCGCAGCAGGATCTCCGATCCGTAGGCTTCGTAGAGTGGGATGCCCGTAAGAAAGACGATCGCCGCGTAGGCCGTGAACCACCATAAGGCCGGATGGGGGCGACGCAGGGCGTTCGCCGGCTGCAGTATCGCTACGAGAAGCACCAGCATGCCTGCGATCCGAGAGACGCCGAACCGGTCGCCGATGACCGGCACCATATCGATCGGAACCGTGATCGTGAAGAGGGTGATGGCGGCCAGAACCAGCCGGCTGGTGCGCTTCTTGATCCGGTCTCGCTTCGCGGCTGCTCGAGGCGACGACGGGACGACGCTCGGGAGCCCCGGCGCGCTCCGTTCCAGAGCCCCGTTCATCGCTGTTCTAACCCTGTTGATCTGACGATCATCGTATTATTGTACCGCCCGACGGCAGACGTAGACTTGATCCTGACACCACGGCCGCAGGACGCCTGTGTTCGCCGCTGCTGCGGCTGCTTCGATGGGAGCGATGAACCGCACCAACCATTGAAGGCGTCTCTCGGACAGCGGGAAGAGACCGATGCCGTAGATGCGCTCGATCGCGAGTCCGACGGCTTCGGCCATATTGCGCATCTCCCGCTCCGGAACGCCCGTGAAGCTCAGGCCTCCGGTGTGGGCGCCGAGACGATAGAGGGAGCCGCCCGCATGACGATGATTGTTGAAGACTAGACGACCGTCCGGCGCCAGATGCCGCACGACCGCCGCCATCGCAGCAGAACGAAGTTCGGGTTCCGCATTGGGGAAGAACCGAAACGCGGTGATCAGATCGAACTGCTTCCCATCGAGAAGGTTCTCCGCGGTGAGGTCCCCGTGGATAAGCTCTGCCGTTCGAACCTGTCCGCGAGCCGTCGCGAGCATCTCCTGGGAGATATCGATGCCGGTGGATCGGTCCACGATATCCTCAAGGCAGGCCAGAATGCGGCCGGTTCCGCAGGCGAAGTCGAGATGACGTACCGCGCCGCGCCGCTTCAGGTCCGAGGCGATCCGCCGCAGGGCGCGCTGCTCCAGGCGCCAGATCATCGACCGGTGCGGGTTCGCCCGAAACAGGGCGTCGTAAACGCGACCCTTGCCCGGAGCCTGGTGCGAAAGCCGATAATCGGTACCGGCTGACGCCTGGTCCGTACGGTTCCCGGAGGGCCGATCCACTATTCCTTCTCCTTCGCCAGCCGCCGCGCGTATTGGGCCAGAGCCGCATCGCCGCGGAACGCGGCGACTCTCCGCCGCAGGGTGAAGCAGACATTACGACGCTTTCGATCCTCGGCGATGACCTGGGTCAGATACCGT
This sequence comes from Chthonomonadales bacterium, assembly GCA_013360745.1. Lineage (GTDB taxonomy): Bacteria > Armatimonadota > Chthonomonadetes > Chthonomonadales > CAJBBX01 > JABWBA01. The sequence continues at coordinate 21,068 of JABWBA010000016.1, forward strand.
CCAAACTCCCCCACGCTTCCCTTGCCGTCCGCCGACAGATAGGCTCGCACAAGGCGCGAACAGGCCGGCGCGACGCCGGCGGGTATGCCACCAAATCCGAGTCGATGATACTGCGCACGGATGAACCAGACGAGATCCAACCATCCTGGCGCCATGGTCGCCGACGGGCCCAGGCGGGCCGAGGTCGACCAGTCGACGATCACAAGCTCCTTACTCGACGTCCGAACCATGACGTTGGTTCCGTTGAAATCGCCGTGGATCGCTACGTTCTCCATGGATGCCCATAGGTACCCCGGGGGCACAGGGGCTTGATGCTCGGCTGGCAGGGAGAGGCCGTGATGGATGGCCGCAAGCGCGGCGCCCAACCGCTCGGGCAGGTCAGCGCAGCGGGCTAGTCGCGCTTCGATGGGTCCGATCCCGTCGACGCCTTCGATCCGTTCCAGGATCAGCCTGCCCTCATGTTCCTCCAGGCGGACCACTCGCGGCGCACGGAACAGACCGGATGCCTGTCCAAGCTCATACGCAAGTTCGGTCTTCAGCGCTTCGCGACGGATCGAATCCAGCGGTGCGGTCTTTACCACAACATCATCGTGAATCTCGATCGAGCGCCCGGTCCGCTCGGCGTAGCGGATGTACGGCGTCTCGTCACGCTCACCGGGTCTCATCCTGTGGTTTCGCCTTCGGACCCGGGCGGCCGCCCTGGGTAACGTCGTGCGCCCACGGCCCGGATCGCGCGCACCAGAGGATCGCGAAAGAGATGCGACCAGACTCTCAGTGAGTTCTGATCGGTCACCTTGCCATACAGATAGACGGCCATCAGAGCCGAGACCGAATAGGCGATCGTCGAGGCGAGCGCGGCCCCTAGGACTCCGATGCGGGGGATCAGGACGAGGTCCAGCGGGATGGTGAAGGCCAGGCCCGCGAACGTTGTATAGGTCAGGACCTCCGGATGTCCCGCGCCGGCCGCCGCATGGCATAGAACACGGACGATGCCGATGGCGAGCATGCCGGGAATGAGCCACCGAGCAGGGCCAGCGGATTCGGTAAACGCCGATCCGAACAGGACACGGATGATGGGATCGGCCAGCAACGCCCAGACAATGCCGAGGAGGCCGACGCCGTACATGGTTGCCCCGGTGGCGAGCAGCGTCACGCGATTCCGCTGGTCGCCGCGGATCGCGGTGATCGTTGGGTACATGACCACGTTGACGGCGGTGGGGACCAGAAGGAGGAGTTCGGAAACGGAGACGGACGTGGCATAGATGCCCACATGGCGCACTCCCATCATGGCGTTCACGATGAACGCATCGAGGCGGTAGTTAAGGACCTGAGCGATGAGCCCGGCTGAGAACTTCGCCCCGTATATCCGGAAGTCCCGATTGCTCGTCCCGTTGGCCGAATACCTCGCGGGGAAGACACCATGGGATCGGTTGAGGAGAACAACCGCGTAGGTGACGGCAAGGACGCCGCCCGCAACGTTCAGCCACAGTACGAACTCGGGCGTAAGGCGGACGCGGACAATCAGATTCGCGATCAAACAAAGCGCCACCAGACCCGGGCCAAGGATCGACACTGCGTTGCGAGACTTGAAGTCATGCAGGCCGCCAAGATATCGGGTGCCGAGCTGTCGCAGGAGCACGAGCATGGAAAATGAAGCGGAGAGAGCGAGGATGGGCATGGCCAAGTTGCCGAGGGCCGCAGTGTGCCGCAGGGCCGCTACGAGCGCATACGCGATCGCCCAGATGCCTATGGCCAGCGGTATGTTCCGGACCATCAACCATGTGACATGACGTCGGAGATCCCGGTCTGTGCGCGATCGAGCCGCCTCGTAGTTGATGGCCCAGGGGAGCCCCAGAGTGGCGAATGTCTGAACCATCATCGCGGTATTGGTCGCTAGCACGACGACCCCGCGTCCCGATGGACCCAGGATCCGGGTCGCGAGTACGGTGTTGACGAGCCCGAAGCCCAGGACCATGACGTCCGTCGTGAATACGGAAGCGATACGGACCAGCGCGGTATGGGCCGCGGATCGGGCGCTCATCGGTGTCGGAACCTGGGGACGGCGCGTGCGCTCGGGTATATTCCCGTATGATCAACCATAAAGCGCAGAGAGTATACCTTTCGCCGTCGGGCGCTCCGGTTGCGGCGCAGTTCCCGGTCTGTCCCGCTGGGAACGGATGAAGGAAATGGAACCGTGATCTCCCTATTACGGCTCGTATTGAACCGATTCAAAGCCCGGCGCGATCCCGTGGGCTACGCAAGGAGCCTCGGCGTAACGATCGGAACCGATTGCCGGATCCTCGATAACCCGATCGACGTCTTTGGGTCAGAGCCGTATCTCATCGCGCTTGGCGACCACGTCACCCTGGCAGGCGGCGTCAGGCTCGTAACTCACGACGGAGGTGTCTGGGTGTTCCGCGCCCAGGATCCGGACCTTGATGTCTTCGGCCGGATCACAATCGGCAACAACGTGTTCGTCGGCCTCAATGCCGTGGTCCTACCGGGCGTTGCCGTTGGCGACAACGTCGTCGTGGCAGCGGGCGCGGTGGTGACGCGGGATGTGCCGGCCGGCACCGTGGTCGGCGGTGTTCCCGCGCGTCCGATCTGCACCATCGACCAATACCGGGATAAGGTGATGGCGCAGGCGGTCCGCATCCGATCCCTATCGAGAGAGGAAAAGCGCGCTCGCCTCACCCGGGGGCTCTGAGCGCCGTCTCGAATCCGGGGAGCCCTTTTCCCGCGGCTCAGCGGCGATAGTACTCTCGGTACCAATCGACGAACCGTCGGATCCCTTCGCGGATCGGCGTCGAAGGGCGGAAGCCCGTATCCCGCATCAAGTCGTCGACGTCGGCCCAGGTCGCGGGCACATCGCCGGGCTGGAGGGGCATCAGCCGCTTTTCGGCCACCATGCCGAGCGCGCTCTCGATGGCGGATACGAACTCCATCAGCTCCACCGGCTGGTTGTTGCCGATGTTGTACACACGGTACGGCGCCTTGCTCGTGCCCGGATCCGGATGATCGCCTGTCCATGTCGAATCGCCCTGAGGTATCCGATCCAGCGTACGGACGATCCCCTGAACGATGTCATCGATAAAGGTGAAGTCGCGGCGCATGCGGCCTTCGTTGTAGACGTCGATGGGGCGGCCGTCCAGAATCGCCCGGGTGAACAGGAAGAGCGCCATGTCGGGCCGTCCCCACGGGCCGTAGACCGTGAAGAACCGCAGTCCCGTGGTTGGGAGCCCGTAGAGATGGCTGTAGGTATGGGCCATCAGCTCGTTGGCCTTCTTCGTCGCGGCATAGAGGCTGACCGGATGGTCGACGTTGTGGTGCACCGAAAAGGGCATGAGCGTGTTGGCGCCGTAGACGGAGCTCGACGAGGCATAGACAAGGTGTTCGATCTGGTGATGCCGGCAGCATTCCAGAATATTCATAAAACCGACAAGGTTGCTGCTAACGTAGGCATGCGGGTTCTGGAGCGAATAGCGTACGCCCGCCTGCGCGGCGAGATGGACGACGCGACGGGGGCGATGGTTGGTGAACTGCGCTTCCAGAAAGGCGAGATCGGCGACATCGCCCCGCTCAAAATGAAAACCCTTCCGATCGACGAGGCGCTCCAGCCGCGATTCCTTGAGGCTGACCTCGTAGTAGTCGTTCATGTTGTCGAGACCAACGACAGTGTCGCCCCGATCGAGCAGAGCGTTGCAGGTGTGAAATCCGATGAAGCCGGCGGCTCCGGTTACGATAACAGGCGCCATGTTCCCTCCTGTTTGACTTTGGCGGCATAACGGCGCAGCCGCCAGGGCATGATGATGGATTCGAGCAGGACCGCTCCGGTTACTTTGGACGCGCCGCGGAGCCGGTCTGTGAAGACGATGGGCGATTCGCGGATGCGCAGTCCCGCGCAGCGAGCGCGAACAAGGAGCTCGACCTGGATGCTGTAACCCGAGGAAGTGACCGTCTCCAGGCTCAGGCGAGCCAACCCGGTCGTGCGCCATGCTCGAAAGCCCGCGGTCATGTCGCCGACGCCGAGGCCGGTGATCAGCCGCGCATAAAGGTTGGCAAATCGGCTCAGGGCAACGCGATGTCCGGCCCAGTTCTTGATGCCGCCGCCGGGACAGTACCGGGATCCCACGACGAGATCGGCATCCTCGAGTCCGCGGAGAAGATCTGGAATGGAGGCCGGATCGTGAGAGAGATCCGCGTCCATCTGGATGACGCGAGCATAGTCTTCTGCGACGACCCTGCGAAAGGCCTCGACGTAGCTCAATCCCAGCCCTTTTGGCCCGGTTCGAACATGCACCCGATAGCCGGGGTTGCCGGCGAAGGCGGCGTTGGCAAGCGCTACGGTGTCGTCCGTGGATTGGTCGTCGACGATCAGGAGATCCGCATACGGTACGGAATCACGGACGCGGCGAACGAGCTCGCCGATATTCAGCGCCTCGTTCAGCGTCGGTACAACGACGATCGTTCGCTGTTCGGACGCATTCCCCCCTACGACCGGGTCACTCACGTTCGCCGACGAGCCCCTTGAGGTATGCCGAATATTCGGTGTTGCCCAGCCGCCCGGCCTGACGGAGAACTTCCTCGGGTCCGATGTAGCCGAGATCGTACGCGATCTCCTCGAGGCACGCAACCTTGAGGCCCTGCCGCTTCTCGATGGCTTCGATGAAGGCGCTGGCCTGCAGCAGCGAGTCATGGGTGCCGGTATCGAGCCAGGCGGTTCCCCGTCCCATCTTCTCGACGTGGAGGCGCCCGAGTTGGAGGTAGGCTCGGTTGACGTCGGTGATCTCGAGTTCACCGCGAGCGGAAGGGCGTATCGCCCGCGCGATCTCGGTGATCCGTCGGTCGTAAAAGTACAGGCCGACCACCGCATAGTCGGATTTCGGCCGCGGCGGCTTTTCCTCCAGCGAGATCGCCTGGCCCTGCGAATCGAACTCGACCACGCCGTACCGGCTCGCGTCCTGCACCCGATAGCCGAAGATGGTCGCGCCGTCGGTGCGTGCGGCCGCCGCCTGGGCTTGCTCTGCGATGCCGTGTCCGTAGAACAGGTTGTCTCCCAGGATCAGGGTGACGGGTCCGCCGTCGATGAACGTCGCGCCGATCAGGAACGCTTCAGCCAGCCCTGCGGGCTTCGGTTGTTCGGCATAGGCAATGGCGATGCCGAACTGCGAGCCGTCCCCGAGCAATCGCCGATACAAGGGCAGGTCGTCGGGGGTCGAGATCAGCAGGATCTCCCGAACGCCGGCCTGCATGAGCGTTGCCAGAGGATAGTAGATCATGGGCTTGTCGTAGATCGGCAGAAGCTGCTTGGATACGGCAAGAGTCAACGGATAGAGTCGCGAGCCGGTGCCGCCTGCGAGGACAATGCCCTTCAAAGTATCTCCTAACGGATCGCGATCCGAGTACGGTATCGTGCTCCGACTGCGATCCGTCGAGTCTATCTGCCGATACGCGTAAGGTAGAAGAGGGCCGTTACTGGCGAGAGGATATCCGACATCTTGAAGCCCCCCTCGCCCTTGGCCGGCACAAAGAGGATGTCGCCCTTCTGCAGCGGGATATTCATGGCGAAGTCCTTCTTTTTGCGGATATGGTCCAGATCAACACGCGTTACGATGGGCTCAGAGCCCACCATACGGACGACGCTTATGTCCTTCGGATTGGCCGTCGCGGTCGGTCCGCCCGCGAGGCCGAGCGCCTCCATTACCGTCGTCGGCTGGTCTTCTCGGAGCGGGTATTGGCCGGCTCTGGCGACAGAGCCCATGATCGAGATGACGGATTCGTTTCTCGGTATGAAGATCATGTCCCCGGGCTGTAGGATAAAGCCTTTGACCGGATCGTCGGCTTTCCCCTGGATGAGCGCCGGCATTAGATTCACCGGGATTTCCTGATTCCCCCGAATCACGCGGCACTGGGTCAGGGCGGCGTCAGGTTCAGGGCTCCCGGCTTCCGCGAGGATCGATAGGAGACCCCGTCCTTCGTCGCCGAGGTCGTAGGCGCCGGGATTCTTGATCCGACCCATTACGTACGCCTTATTGGCCAGCGGATCGACCTCATCGATCAGCAAGAGATCGCCGACGGCGAGCTCCGGATTCTGCGGCCCATCGGGCTGACTCAGGGCGTCGTCGAGGCTGATCTCCCTGACCTCGCCGTTGGTGCCGAGTATACGCGCTCGGACGCGGGCGGCACGGGCCGTGAGTCCGCTCGCACTCGCGATGAGGTCGAGCGCCCGCATCCCTCTTCGGTAATCGTAGACGCCGGGAGAGCGTACGGCGCCAACCACGCGTACACGGAGCGATTTCGGGGTGATGACGGAGACAACCACCTGAACGTTGTTGCGGCCCCGTTCCAGGGCGGTCTTGAGATCGGCCGCAAGCGCCGCAGGGGTCTTACCAGCCGCCTGGATCTCGCCGACCTCGATGTAGGCGATCTTGCCATCGGGCATGATCTGGAGTTGCTTGGTGAGCTCCGGATGATCGGCAACCGATATCTCGATTACATCATCGACGCCAAGAACGTAGTCCTTTTTCGGAGCATCATCCGAGCGTACCCCTCCGGCCGCCGCGGCAAGGATCAGGGCGCACAGGGCGCCGATCCTAAGCTTTCGTATCATCGGTATCCACATCCTTCGTCGGGGCAGCCGTGATCTCAGACGGGCTCGCGTCTGCGCTAGGGTCTGCGCTCGGCAGGGCTGGCTCCCCGCCATCCCGTTGATGGGGCAGGGCCTCAAACTCCTGGCGATAGCCGCGCGCGGCCTTCATATCCTCGGCTTTTGGTTCATAGCCGTAGCTGTAGTCGCTGCCGTACCCGTAGCCATACCCATGGCCATATCCGTATCCATATCCGTAGCCGGAACCGTAACCGTACTTGCCGTTACCGTACTTGCCATAACGGTAGCCATAGCCATAGGATCGGCGGCGCTGGACCGGGATCTTATTGAGGACGACCCCGAGCAGCCGTGTATTGACCTGGCTCAACACTTCGCCTAACCGTTGAACCTCGGATTTTCTGGCTCGTTCAAGGTCGACCACGCCGATGACCCCCCGGCATTCGGACGCTAGTACGAGCCCGTCGACGGCCACCATCACAGGCGGGGAGTCGAAGAGAACGATATCGGCGATCTTATTCATCTCGGCGTGCAGCTGGCGCATCGCGTGGGAACCGAGGAGTTCAGCGGGGTTGGGGGGCAGCGGTCCGGTGGGGAGGACACGCAGGCCTGCGATACCCACATCGACAAGGGCTTCTTCCAGAGAGCAATGGCCGATCAGCACCGTTGTAAGGCCTGGCTCCCTCGGGATATCGAACTTCGTATGGAGCGACGGACGCCGCAAGTCCGTATCGACGAGGATGACGCTGATGCCGCTCAGCGCCAGCGAGGTGGCCAGGTTCGTCGCCACCAGCGACTTGCCCTCGCCCGGGTAGGAGCTTGTGATGACCAGCGATGTTGCAGGGGAATCGACGGTGGCGAAGCGAACGCCCGTACGGAGCATGCGGAAGGTCTCCACTAGCTGCGAATCCCGATTCTTCCCGGTGATCAGCCGGGCATCCTGGTCTTTGATATTGGATACTGCGGCCAGGACGGGAGCGCCGAGGATGCGACGCATCTCGTCGCCAGCGTTGATCCGGTCATCGAAATATTCCTGCAGGGCTGCGATGCCGAGGCCGAGGGCGAGTCCAAGCAAGACCGCGATGGCCATATTGACCAGTGGCCGTGGGGCTACCTGTCGCGCCTCATCGGGAGGGGAGGAGACCTGCTCCAGCGGGTTCTCGACCGATTCGTTGCGCAGGCTCAGTTCCTGTAAGTAGCCCGTGAGCAGCTTCACCATATCACGGGCGCTCTCCACGTTGCGCTGAAGCGGCGCTTCCTCGATTTCGAGAGCGGCGACGCGGCTCATGCCCGTTCGCGCGGCGCGAGTCTGGGCCTGAAGGAGCGACTTTGCGACCTCACTGGAGGCGATTTCGCCCCGTAGAGTCGCGATCGATTGATCGAGGTCAGCGAGGGCCGGGTTGACCTCGCGCGTCATCGTCGTGACCGTACCAGGGAGAGAGGCAAGACGATTCCGGTATTCGGCGATCTGCGCATCAATGGCCTTTACCCGGGCGTGGCTCGGCTTGTAGTCGATCAGCAGTCCGGCGCGCTGGTTCTCCAGCACAGAGATGCGGTCCTGGATCAGCGCCCGCTCCGCCTGGTTCGTCGCCGTGACCGGCTTTTCGACGGTCTCGGGCATCCGTTTACGAAGTCGCTCGATATCATTGAGCTTGGCTCGGGCTCCGGCGAGCGCGGCCTCAGTCTGCTGCAATCGATCCTTGAGGGACGCGAAGGCCGCGACGCTCGTTCGACCTTCCTCGGTCGTATCCACGACACTCGCCTGACGTCGAAACGCGGTCAGCGACTGCTCCGCGAGGGTCAGGTTGCTCCGCTCCTCGGCCAGCCGCTGGTTGACGAACTTGATTGCCTTCTGGACCGCCGTAGTTCGCGTCTCAATGACGTATTCGCGATAGACTTCAGGCAGGTGTCGTGCGAACTTGACGGCTGCTTTGGGCTCCTGCGAATCGACCCATACTTCGAGGACATCCGTCTCGCCGATCTGCTGCACCGAGAGGCGGACGGTTCCCTGAGGGAGCTTCGCCTTCTCCAGAATCCGGTTCCGGAGGATCGCACCCTGAAGAACCTGCATCTGGGTCTGAATATCGCGGTTGGCGTTGAGAGCGAACAAAGACTCCAGCGGGAGGTCAAAGCCGCGTCTGTTCGACTGCTCATTTCGCACAACCATGCGAAACGATGCTCTGTATACGGGACGGGAAAACCATGTATAGCCGCCCACGAGGGCACAGACAGAGACGAACGTTACTGCAACAGCGTAGCGACGCCGGATCAGGACGTTGATGTAGTCTCGTAACGAGAGTTCTTGTTCAGTATTCGGATCTTCCACAAAGGGCCCTTTCAACGGGTTCAGCTCCGACCGCAGGAATCACGGCCAGAACACAGAACGTAAATAATACCCGATCAGCCGGACGGATCGATCATCGGTGAGGCCACGGCGGATACCCCCTGCTTCCGATCGGCTACGGGCAGCCAGTATCGTCGAATGGCGATACGGACAAGAGCCGCCAGAGGCGCAGCGAAGAACATGCCAAGGAGGCCTCCGAACTCCTGCCCGATGAGCAGGACAACGATAATGACGACTGGATGCAGAGAGAGGCTGTCTCCGATCATCAGCGGCATGAGGAACTTGCTCTCGATGAAATGGAGGATGCTGAAGAAGGCCAGGACGCCCACGGCAACCCCCACACCCCGGGTCGCGAGCGCAAGAAGCACGATGGGTATGCCCCCGATAATCGGGCCGATGATGGGAATGGCACGGGTCAGACCCGCGAGGATACCGAGGGAGAGGGGATAGGGTACCCCGAGAGCCGCAAGCCCCACACCGACGACAATGCCCGCAATGAGGCACAGCACCGCCTGGCAGACCACAAAGCTGAACATGATCTGGTTGAAGTCCTCGATCATCCGGAGCGTCTCTCTGCGCCGTCGTCGGGGCAAAAGGCCTACGAACTCATGCTTCAGAGTGCGGCTCTCCACGGCGAAGTAGAACGCGAGTACCGGAATAAGCACGAGTTCTACGATAATGAGCATGTACTCACCCGTCCGGCGGAGTCCGATTCCGAGCCATTGCGTGGCGTTGCTCTTCACGGCTCCATTATCGGTGGCGGCGCGGAACTGGGCCTCGATCCACTTCCGATACTCGGGCTTGATCTGGTGCGTATACCACGAGGTCCAGCCCCGCTGGTAGGTCTCGAGTTTGTCCCGGTAGGTCTGCCAGTTTTCCTGGACGTTCTTGATCTCGATCGTAAAGGGGCTGATCAGATACTTTGTCGAGTACCAGCCACCGACGAAGATCGCCACGAGGGCATAAAACGAGGCGAGGGCGATGAGTAACCGCATGGTGAGTAGCGGGCGCGGGGTTCGCCGCGAACGAATGAGCCGTGCAAATGGTGCGGCGGCGGCGGTGTGGACTCGACGGAAGCCAGGCGTATGGGCCATCCATTCGGCGATTGGCCGGATGATGTAGGCGATGATGGTGGCGATGAACAGTGTCGCGACCAGCGATCGCAGGCGGAGCAGCACATGGACCGACCCGAAAAGGATCGCGGTAATGAGCGCCAGACGAAGAACAAGGCGCGCGACGGATGCGGTCCAAACGTCGGCGGTCGCGGTGGCGCCGTTCAACGTCCGATCTCCGTTTCAAGCCGAGATCGTATACGCACAGCCGCCTGACCGTCGCCATAGGGGTTCTGCGATACCTGCATCCGCGTATAGGCTCCCTGATCCTCCAGCAGTGATCGTGTCTCCTGGATGATTGTCTCCGTCTGCGTGCCGATGAGCCTGGTTGCGCCGGCCTCGACCCCTTCGGGACGCTCCGTTGTGCGACGCAGGACGAGCACCGGTCGTCCCAGGCTCGGCGCTTCCTCCTGAATGCCGCCGGAATCCGTAAGAATGAGCAGTGAACGTTGCATCAGCTTGATAAACGGCCCATAGGCGGGCGGTTCAACAAGATGGACGTTCCTGATCCCATTGAGTTCCCGGATGACCGTCTCCCGTACCAGCGGATTCTTGTGCATCGCATAGACGAACTGTGTCTCGGGAAAAAGGTGCGCAAGTTGGCGCACGGCACGGCAGATTGCCGCGAGCGGCTCTCCGAGGTTCTCTCTTCGGTGGGCGGTGATCAGGACGATCGGGCTGTCGCCGAGGCCCAGGCGTTCGACGCCGGGGTCTTCGTCAATCCCGTCCATACGTGCAACACTGACGAGCGCATCGATGCCTGTGTTCCCGGTGACATCGATCCGGTCGGAGGGTATCCCTTCGGCGAGAAGGTTGCGCCGCGCATCCTCGGTAGGGGCGAAATGCCAGGTGGCGAGACCGGCGACGAGACGACGGTTCATCTCCTCCGGAAACGGATCATAGATCATTCCGGTGCGCAAACCCGCCTCGACGTGGCCGAAGGGAACCCTGTTATAGAAGGCAGCCAGAGCCGCGGTAAAGGTCGTCGTCGTATCACCCTGGGCGAGAACGACATCAGGCGGCCATGCCGCCAGGGCATGATCCAGTCCGGCCAGCGCCCGGGTCGTGATCGCCGTGAGCGACTGGCCGGGCTGCATGATCGCAAGATCCACGTCCGGCGTAATCCCGAAGATGCCTAGGACCTGATCGAGTTGTTCACGGTGCTGTCCGGTGACGATCGTACGAACGTCCCAGACCTCTTCGGCGGACCTGAGCTCACGGACGACAGGAGCCATCTTGATCGCATCAGGGCGTGTTCCGAAGACACAGACGGCGCGAAGCCTCTTCATTCCCATTACCTCCTGTCGGCTATGCTGGAGATTGGCCCGCGGCGAAGAGGAGCACCGCTGCGGCGCAGAGAGCCAGTGTGACGGCATAGATAACGCAGACCGCTTGCCGCTGGCTCAGGCCCCGGTCGAGCAATCGATGATGCAGGTGGCGTCGATCGGCCCGCATGAGTGGTGCGCCCTGGAGAAACCGGCGCACCAGAACGATGCCATAGTCGACGATCGGTACCGCAAGGACGAGGAACGGGATCAGGACCGATACAGCCGCCGCGGCTTTGAACGCGCCCATGATGGAGAGGCCGGCCAGGGTCAAACCGAGGAACTGGGCGCCGACCGTGCTCATGAAGACCTTGGCCGGATGGAAGTTATATCTCAAGAAGCCAATGCACGCTCCCGCGATGGCAGCGGCGACGATGGCGATGGATGGCCCGCCGCTCTGAGGTGAGATCACCGCCAGAATCGCCAGGGTTGCCGCACTGATGGCGCAGACTCCGGCCGCCAGGCCGTCGAGACCGTCGATGGCATCCACGGTTTTCGTGACGAGGCCTACCCATCCAAGCGTAACCACAACGCTGACCAGCGGCGAGAAGGGAAGCCATGTCCTTGGTGTGACCGTCCCCGGCGCTGTGAGGCCGAGAGCGGCAAGGACGCTGCCAGGGTGGGTGACGCCTTCGATACGGACGCCGGCGCTATACAGGATAAGACCTGCGCCGAGCAATGCGCCGATCTGCCAGAGCGGGCGAAGATCGCGGAGATCATCCAGAATCCCGATGATGGCGATAAACGTCCCGGCCGCAAGCAGCCCCATGATCTGAAGGTTCCAGCCATTGGCGCCTTCCGATCGGACATGACGGATCGAGATGGCGAGCGCCACAGCCGTGAGCGTGCCCGCGTAGATGGCGATGCCGCCCCAGCGGGGTGTCGGCGCACTGTGGACATCGCGATCGCGAGGGATGGCGATTGCTCCGTATTTTGCCGCGAGGGCCATCGCCCACGGCGTCGTCGCGCTCGTGACGAACGCCGCCACGATCGAGGCGACGACAAGGGCGATCACAACAGCCTTTCCTCGATCCCTTCTCCTGCGCGCTGGAGGCGAAGAACTTCGAGCTGCGCCTCGCGGAACACATCCATCGCAAACGCGTCTGGATAATCGCCATCGAAGACCACTTTGAGGATGCCGGCGTTGACGATCATCTTGGCGCAGCTGTTGCAGGGTTGGCAGGTGACATACAGCGTCGACCCCCGGGTCGAGACGCCGTTGAGCGCGGCCTGGACGATGGCGTTCTGTTCCGCGTGAACCGCGCGCACACAGTGCCCGTTGATCATGCATCCTCGAGGCCAATCGTGCATCGGCCCTTCGGGCGGGCAATGGGAAAGGCCTCTCGGAGCCCCGTTGTAGCCGGTCGTGAGGATGCGCCGATCGAGTACGATCACTGCGCCTACGGAACGCCTGGGGCAGGTGGCGCGCGTTGCGACAACCTGCGCGATCTCCATAAAGTACTCGTCCCAGGTCGGACGCGTTCGAGGTTCGGTCATGACAGACGCCTAGACGATGCCGTCGGGCATGGGAAAGCGGCCAATCAGGTCCGCAACGCCGTCGCGAACGGCTGCAAGGTCCGTGTCGGAGTCGGGATGGGAGATCGTCCGATCCAGCAGGCCGGCTACGGTCTGCATCTCAGCGGCGCCGAACCCACGGGTAGTCACGGCGGGACTCCCCAGCCGAATGCCGCTGGCCACCCAGGGTTTCTCGGGATCCTGCGGGATCATGTTCCGATTTACCGTGATGCCGACCTGGTCGAGAACAACCTCGGCCTTTCTGCCGGTGATCTTCTTCGGCCGCAGGTCGCACCACACCAGGTGGTTGTCTGTGCCCCCTGAGACCAGCGACCAGCCATAGCCGAGGAGGGACTCCGCCAGCGTTTGTGCGTTGCTCCGGACGGCACGTTGATATTGTGCGAAGTCGGGCTGGAGGGCCTCCATAAGCGCGACGGCTTTGGCGGCGATGATATGCATCAGCGGACCTCCCTGCATGCCGGGGAAGACCGCCTTGTCCAGCGCAGGTCCGTATTCGGCGGTGGAGAGGATCAAACCGCCCCTGGGGCCGCGCAATGTCTTGTGCGTTGTCGTGGTGACGAAGTCCGCGAACGGGATCGGGCTCGGATGCTCGCCCGCGGCCACCAGCCCGGCAATGTGCGCCATATCGACCATCAACTTCGCGTCGATGTCATCGGCGATCTGCCGAAACCGCGCAAAGTCGAGCACACGCGGATAACAGCTCGCGCCCGCAACGATCAGTCGGGGGCGATTCTCCCGGGCCAGTCGCGCAACGATATCGTAATCGATCGTTCCCGTTGCCGGGTCCACTCCGTAATGGATGGGGCGATACAGATTGCCCGAGAAGTTGACAGGGGAGCCGTGCGTGAGATGCCCGCCTTCGCTAAGGTTGAGCGCGAGGAACGATTCGCCCGGCATGAGCGCGACGCTGTAGACCGCCTGATTGGCTTGAGCGCCGCTATGGGGCTGGACATTGGCGTACGCGGCGCCAAAAAGCTGACAGGCGCGTTCACGTGCGAGTCGCTCGACGATGTCCACAACCTCGCATCCGCCATAGTATCGTTTGCCGGGATATCCCTCAGCGTACTTATTCGTCAGCACCGAGCCCATGGCTTCGAGGACCGCCCGACTGACGACATTCTCTGATGCGATCAGCTCGATGCCGTGATGCAGCCGGCTGGCCTCGGCCTGGATGGCATCGGCGACCTCCGGATCAACCTCACGGAGCGGTGTCGTACGAAGGTTGCGCACATCGGTCGGTGTCAATACTCAGCTCCCTGGATCCGTGTTGGTATTGAGGATTGTACGATCAAGCGCCGGATGTCCGTGCCCGATCGAGCGTTTCGATCTTGGCCAGGCGGCGCTCATGGCGCTCGCCCTGGGAGAATGGGGTTGTAATGAAGGTGTGGATAATGGCTGCTGCTACTTCCGGTCCAACGATGCGCGCTCCGATGCATACGATATTTGCATCGTTGTGGGCGCGGGCCAGAGCCGCGGTGACCGGTTCGCTTACCGAGGCCGCTCGAACACCGGGGATCTTGTTCGCGCTGACCGCCATACCGACTCCGGTTCCGCAGATCAATACGCCTCGATCCGCCTCTCCGTGCGCGACGAGACGACCTGCTTCGGCTGCGAAGTCGGGATAGTCGCAGGGGGCCGCGTCGTGAGTTCCGATATCGCGCACCTCATGCCCCGTCCTGCGGAGTCCCTCGGCGAGATCCCGTTTATAGCCGACGCCGGCGTGGTCTGCTCCGATGACGATCCTCAATACCCTTCTCCTGAAGCCATATTCTACTCTACGGATCGGCGCCGAACCCGTTCTCGTGTCGTTGTGCCAGGCAGTTCACCACGAATAGGGCGGCCGTTCGGTATAATCGGAGCTTCGGTCGGGGAATAGAAGAAGGATGATGCGAGAAGGATCGCCCGCGTTGATCGAGACGAAACGGCGGCGGCACGGGGGCTTTAGGCCGCCCGCGCCACCTTGCCCGCTTTCAGACACTTGGCACAAACACGGACCTTGCGGGTCACACTACCGACGGAGATGCGCGCCGTCTGGATATTGGGCATCCATCGCCTTTTGGTGCGCTGGGCTTTCAGAGCCCATGCGCCGGAGTGTACGTGCCGTATATTCTGGCCGAACTGCGG
Organism: Chthonomonadales bacterium; assembly: GCA_013360745.1. Classification (GTDB taxonomy): domain Bacteria; phylum Armatimonadota; class Chthonomonadetes; order Chthonomonadales; family CAJBBX01; genus JABWBA01. The sequence goes on from JABWBA010000016.1 coordinate 36,113, forward strand.
GCGCTTGCCGCATAGATCGCATTCCTGCATGGCGTTCGCGCCTCCTTGTCGCCGCTCCATCCAGCCTGCCGACCGGACGGATGAGTAGTATAGCATAGAACCGGAAACAACCAAGGATGACCTCCAAGCCCATATCGGACCCTTCAGAGCGATTGGCCGCACGGCTTCGCCCTGTGCCCGCACTCTCGAACAAGGCCCTGATTGGCGACGCCCTGGACCTGTTTCAACGAACCGGTATGGCGTATCTGCCTCTGGTCAATCATCACGGAACGTTGGAGGGCATCGTCAGGCTGGACCGGATCCAGTCGACGCTGCAGCAAGGAAACGCCGAGCGGGGGCTCGCATCGCCTGCCGCTCAGCTTCTGGACGCGCCGAGGATGACCCTGGATATCTCGACTCCGTGCACCGTTGCCCGAGCCGAGCTGGCCGCTGCCCAGGAGAGCGCCGCTCTGGTGACCGACGGCGCCGGACGCGTGCTCGGTCTGGTGCACTGGGTTGATCTAGCCGTACCCGTGACGATGGGAGAACCGCCCATACCTGCCGCAGGCATGGCCACGGTGTCCGGGGTGTTCCTGACGTACGGCGGTTATCGCGCCGGAGTGTCGTCTCTGAGCCTCATTGCCGGGGGAGCCGTCGTTGGGCTGATGATCGCCGCTTCGTTTCTTGCCGTCGGATTCGCCAGCTACCTTCTCGATCGGGCTCTGGGCACCCAGGCCCTGGCGCTTCTCCATCAGCTCGATCCTCCCGGCGCGTATCCCGGGTTGTTGGCGTGGCTCGGTCTCCAATCCCTAGCTGTTATCGTGTTCCTTGCCGCCCTGCGTGTTTCGCCGATTACCGCGTACCACGGCGCGGAGCATATGGCCGTGCATGCGCTCGAGAGGGGATTACCGCTCACTGCTGAATACGTCTCCCGTATGCCGCGCGTGCATCCGCGGTGCGGGACCAACGTGATGACCGGGGCGGCCGTGTTCCTCCTTCCCGTCGTCATTGCCGCAGCCGTAATGCCAGGGCTAACCGGAGCCGTCCTCGGGAGCTGCTGCGGCGCCGCGCTATGCATGCGGACGTGGCGGCCGCTTGGCCTCTGGGTACAGGATCGGATAACGACGAAACGCCCCTCACCAACACAGCTCGATCGAGCGATCGATGCGGCCCGGGATCTTCGGACTCAGTACCACTCCGTTGCGTGGACAAGCTCACGCGCGCGCCGTCTATGGCAGTCAGGCATTGCACAAACGGCGCTCGGAGTCTTTGTCGGGCTAGGAGCGCCGTTGATCGTGATTGAGACCCTGCTGGGCGTACTGTAAGTGTCTATCTTAGGAGGCATTGGACGATGATCATAGACGAACTGGAGCCCCTGGTTCGGGGCGCAGTGGAGGGCGCCTGCCAGGCGGGAGCGCTCCCGCCGTCCGCTCGCGACTGCGCCTACACCGTTGAGCCGGCCCGCAATCGAGACCACGGCGACTATACGACCAACGCAGCCCTGACCATCGCGAGCGCGTGCGGCCTACCGCCGCGCGCAGCGGCAGCAGGCATCGTGGAGCATATGGCTCTCGACGGGTCGCCCGTAGAGACGGTCGAGATCGCCGGACCGGGTTTCATCAACTTTCGCCTCAAGAGCGATTGGCTGCAGGGTGTCATCGTAGAGATCGAACGCGCCGGGAGCGCCTACGGGCACAACATCACCATGGCGGGGCATCGCGTCCTGCTCGAGTTCGTCAGCGCGAACCCCACCGGTCCGATCAGCGTCGTCAACGGACGGGCGGCTGCGCTCGGCGATTCGCTTCGTCGCCTCTTCATGGCCTCTGGCGCCGAGGTGGCCACGGAGTTCTATGTCAATGACGCTCTCAACTCGACGCAGATCGACCTGCTGGCCGCATCGCTGGAGGCTCGCTACCGCCAGGCTCTGGGGCACGAGGCAGAGGTGCCGGCCGAGGGCTACCAGGGCGACTATCTGATCCGCATCGCGGCCGATCTCGCGCGCACCTATGGTGCAAGCCTCGCCGAGCTTCCGGATGCGGAACGCCCGGATCGGTTCCGGACACTCGCCATCGAGACGATGCTGGAACGCCAACGCCAGGATCTGGCTGTGTTCGGCGTGGAGTTCGATCGGTGGTTCCTCGAGAGCAGCCTCTATGAGAGCGGCGCGGTCACATCGGCCATCGAATCCATGCAGGTGGCTGGATTCACATACGAGAAGGACGGAGCCGTATGGCTGCGGACTACCGAGTTGACGGGCGACGATCAGGATCGGGTGCTCGTGCGGTCCGATGAGCGTGCTACGTATGTGGCCGCGGACGCCGCCTATCATAAGGATAAGTTCGATCGGGGCTTTACGGACCTCGTCAACATCTGGGGAGCCGATCACCATGGCTATGTGGCGCGACTAAAAGCCGGCATCAAGGCTCTGGGCTATGATTCTGATCGATGCTCCATCATCCTGACGCAGATGATTCTGCTCACACGCGACGGCGAACTCGTCAAGGGATCGAAGCGTGCCGGCGATGTCATCCCACTGGCCGATCTCGTCGAGGAGATCGGTCGTGATGCTTCACGCTACTACTGTCTGCTGACCTCGTACGAGACGACGGCATCGTTCGATCTGGAAGTGGCCAAGCGGGAGAGCGCCGATAATCCCGTCTACTATGCCCAGTACGCCCATGCACGCTGCTCCGCCGTCCTCCGCCGCGCCGAAGAGTCCCGACTTCCGGAAGTCAACGCCTCCGACGTCGAAAGGAGCCTGCTCCGGAATCCGAAGGAGCTCGAGCTGTTGAGGGTTCTTGCCGAATATCCGCGTGAGGTGCAGCTTGCGGCCGAGAGCAAGGCCCCGCATCGCCTGACGGCCTACGTACGGGTGATCGGTCAGGCGCTGCATCAGTTCTATGAGGAGTGTCCGGCGCTGAAGGATGACGTGCCCTTCCCGGTTCGCGACGCGCGCCTGGCCCTCTTTCGAGCCACGCGGACCGTCGTTGCCAATCTGCTGGGCCTGCTCGGGGTCGCGGCCCCCGACCGCATGTAGTCGCAATCGACGCGACGACTCCGTCGGAAGCCTGCGGCCGGCATAGCATGGTAGAATAGGCCCGTGGCGGAAACGCCCGTTAGGGCTCCGTCATGAGGTGGATGTCGCGTTCGTAACCATGGAGGAGAACGCTGCCGTCCGCCATACCCATTAAGGAGGCGAAGCAACATGAAAAGGTTGTTCGCTGTCTTCGCATGCGCTCTGGCCTTTGGGGCGCCGACGTCCGCTCTCGCACAGTTCACCGGAGATCAGGATCTGACCCACGGTTGGGAGCTGCGGCTGGGCGGCTTCGTGGCTGAGAAGAAAGCGTCACGGAACAAGGGAGGTGACCTCTGGCTTGCCATCGGCGCCGAACGGGCGTTCTACGAGACCGAGAACCTGCGTACGACGCTCAGCATCGACTACTACGGCGCGCAGAACATCTACAGCGTTCCGCTCTGTTTCAATGTACGCAGCACCAACGCCGATGGTCTCCATGTCGGCGCCGGTGTTGGCCTTAGCCTCGGACACGACATCGACAGCGGGATGTCAGCGCTCGCCTACAACCTGCTCCTGGGCTACATGACCTCTGCCGGAACGAACCCGATTACGGTCGACCTCCGCTACCTCGGTACGAACGCATCGCATCAAGAGCTCAATGGCTGGTCGCTAACGGTCGGCTACCGCTTCTGATCGGTTCGGCGGGGCAATCGCCGCGAGTATCAAGAGACCGCCGAACATTCGGCGGTCTCTTGGCGTCCTATCTAGGCGTACCTACTTGACATATCCGCATGCGTATTGTAGTCTTATAGTATAGAATCGCTCTGAGCAGGACGGCTGAATAGGGTTCGCCGCGCATCAGCGTTTGTAACTGGTTCGGCACGGGTCGTAGCAGCTTTTCTCGAGCGGCAGTCAGCGACCGAAACCGATCGTCCTGACGGTGGTTGCGCCAAGTCGTAACGACTTACGATTAGAGGGAGGAGCAACTCATGAAGCGTGGAGTGCGATCAGGCTTTACCCTGATCGAGCTGCTCGTCGTGATCGCAATCATTGCGATCCTTGCCGCCATCCTATTCCCTGTGTTCGCACAGGCGCGTGAGAAGGCGCGGCAGACCGGATGTCTTTCGAACACGAAACAGATCTCGCTCGGCGTGCTGATGTACGTACAGGACTATGACGAGATCGTGCCTATCGTCTATGATCTCAACACGCTCGGCTCATGGACGGATCGTGTTCAACCCTACATTAAGAACTGGGACCTCATGTTCTGCCCCTCGGGCGGCGCAAAGCGACTGCCTGCGGCGCTGAATACCTCCGCCAACCGTTGGTGGGGCTGGTGGCGGTACTTTACGCAGTACGGCTTCAATGCTACCTATCTGAACCGGGCGAACTTCGGCTGCGATAATATCATGGTCAACGGTAATGCCTTCGGCCCTCCCGTACCGATCGCCGCCGCGAACGCACCCGCTGAGACCGTGATGCTCACCGAATCGGGCCAGATCGGGACCGATGCCAACGTCGGCTCTCATATCGTCTACGCTCCCGGTGGTTTGACAGCCAACGATGTCTGCACCTATGGGGACTGGGGTCAGCCTAACGGCGGTCTCTGGTTTGCTATGATGGGCCGCACGAACATGGGCTTTTTCCTGAACCGCCATAATGACGGCGGCAATGTGGCCTTTGTCGATGGTCATTCGAAGCACTTGCGATCGGGTACGCTTGCAGCAGGAACCAACTGGACCCCGACGACTGCCTATGGTGCGGTCCAGATCAACGACCGCAGCCGATATCTCTGGGATCTGAACTAGATACACCAACGTTACGTTTGGCTGTGCCTGAACACACGGAATCCGTTGCTGGGACGCCGTTTCGCGTCTGAGGGCTCGGGTTCAGGCGTGATGCCCGCCGTGTCGGCGGGCATCTGCGCTTGCATCCACGGCAAAGGCCGCCTGCTGCCGGTGTAGCGGATGCCATGGAGCCGGAGGCTGGCCGCGGTGCCACCGACTACACCTGTTGGATCGATACCCCACAGTCTTTGATGGCCTCGATGATCCGCGGCGGGGCGTCATCGTCGGTGATAATAAGATCGGCCGCCGTGATCGGGGCCGCCTGCGCGAACGCCGCGCGTCCGAGTTTCTCCGAGTCCGCCACAACGATCACCTGACCGGCAATCGCCATCATCCGCCGTTTCACCTCGGCCGCACCGAAATCCACCACGGTCAGCCCTCCGTCAGCGTCCACCCCGTTGAAGCCGAGAAACGCCCGGTCCACCCGAAACCCATCGAGAAATCGGACCGCCAGCGGTCCCATGGCGGCGAGCCGGCGGCGCTGCAGATGGCCGCCGATCACGACAACCTCGATCGTGCTGCTCTCCATCAGGCATAGCGCATTCGTGAGCGAGTTCGTCACGATCGTCAGGGACGGTTTCTGCCGAAGCAGCATCGCAAGCTGCATCGTGGTGGTGCCAGCGTCAAGCAGGATCGTTTCACCGGGCTGCACCAGCTCGGCGGCGGCGCGGGCGATTGCCTGTTTTTCAGCGCGGCGCATCACCCGTCGTTCATCGTAGGAGGGCTCGAACAGGGTTCCATCTGCCCGAATGGCGCCGCCGTGAGTCCGCAGGAGCTGACCCGCGGCTTCCAGGCGCGCAAGGTCGGCGCGGATCGTTGCCGCTGAGACACGGTACATCTCGGCGAGCTTCTCCACCGTGACCTTGCCGGTATCACGGAGCAGTGCGAGAATCGCTCGTTGTCGTTCTTCTGCGAATACAGAGGGGCGTTTCATGAGATATTGGTTTCGAATGTTTTCGATATCGCTTGATTATCTTTCGTATTATCGCGTATCATACTAATAATGATGACCGTTGTCAAGGCTGGCTCAACACAAACCATCCGGCAGCGCACCCGATGATCCTGTACGTTACATTCGCGCAGACTGATGAACGGGCCAACTGGGCCGCAACGTATGCGCGGCACGCTGAGCGCTTTGAGGCCGCCTCCGCGGGTCAGCGATGCCTGATCCTCCCCTACGATATGGCCGATGCGTCCCTCATCGCGCGGCTTCAGCCGACGGCGGTGATCCTGAGCGGCTTCGCCCGGAGTTTCGAGGACTACCGCGTTGAGGATCTGATGCCGATTGCGAACTGGACGCGGGACAACGCGGATATCCCGACACTGGCGATTTGCGGATCGCACCAGCTCATCGGAATGATTTTCAACGGCGAGGTTGACGGAGCGCACGCGCTGGCGGACCGGCCCATGCGGCCGCGACGCCCGGGTGAGCCGATCACGAATCCCGATTATCATCCGGATTACTTCATGGAGCGGGGCTTTTACGAGCTGACCATCGTAGAGGACGATCCGCTGTTCGCCCACTGCGGACAACCGCCGGTCATGCTGGAGTCCCACTACTGTGAGATCAAAAGGCTCCCTGAAGGATTTCGCCTCCTCGCCTCCACGCCGGAGTGTCGGATCCAGGCGATGCGTCACGGGCGCCTGCCGCTGGTTGGCGTCCAGTTTCATCCCGAAGACTACACCGATCGATTCCCCGACGGCCGGTACCTGCTGGAAGCGTTCCTGCGCTGTACGAACGCCCAACCGGCCCCGTCGATAGCAACAGGAGCGTTTTGATGCCAAAGTCCCTGCCGATCCATCCCGATGACGTTCGGAAGCCCGGCCTGCTCGAGTTCGACCCTATACCGCTATGCACCTATGACAAGACCGTTGCCGAGGAGCGCGGGCGATATGCATCCGAGGATCTCGTTCGCGTCTATCGCGATATGGTCATGCTGCGCGCCTTTGAGACCATGCTCGACCAGGTGAAGCGGAAGGGGCAGTATGCCGATATCCCGTATGATCACAAAGGGCCAGCGCATCTGAGCATCGGACAGGAGGCGGCGTCGGTCGGTCAGGCTCTGGTTCTGGGGATCGAGGACCACATATTCGGCAGCCATCGCAGCCACGGGGAGATCCTCGCCAAGGGATTATCCGCGATCGCCCGCCTCGATGTCGATGGGCTGATGGGGATCATGAAACGCTGCCACGACGGCGCGACGCTGGCGGTCGTCGAGGGCGGCGCCGAGGGCGATGCGCGTTCGCTCGCGGTCGATTTCCTCCTCTACGGCACGCTCGCCGAGATCTTCGGTCGGGAGACCGGGTTCAACCGCGGGATGGGCGGCTCCATGCACGCGTTCTTCACCCCGTTCGGCGTCTATCCGAACAACGCCATCGTCGGCGGCGCTGCGGATATCTCCGTCGGGGCGGCGATGTTCAAGCGGATCAACCGAAAGCCGGGGATCGTCATCTGCAATATCGGCGATGGATCGCTCGGTTGCGGCCCGGTTTGGGAAGCGCTCTGCCTGGCGACGATGGATCAATACCGGACGTTGTGGGACAGTGATCTGGGCGGCGGCCTGCCATTTATCCTGAACTTCGTGAATAACTTCTACGGCATGGGCGGCCAGCCGGTCGGTGAAACGATGGGGTTGGGCGTCCTCGCGCGACTCGGCGCGGGGATCAACCCCGATCAGATGCACTCAGAGCGCGTCGACGGCTACCGACCGCTCGCGGTCGCCGATGCGATCCAGCGTAAGCGAGCCATCCTCGAGGAGGGGAGAGGGCCGGTCCTTCTCGATACCCTGACCTATCGCTATACCGGCCATTCCCCGTCCGATGCTTCCTCCTATCGGGATCGTTCGGAGGTGGAGGAGTGGCAGGAGCAGGACTCCATCGTCGACTATGGCGCGGAACTGGTCGAGGCGGGTCTGGCGGATGACGCGGCCCTGGCGGCGATCCGGGAGGACTGCGAGCGTCGCGTTACCCGGGTCTACAAACTGGCGACGGATCTGGATCTATCCCCGAGGGCGGACCTGTATCACGTCGGCTGTCTGTTGGATCGGACGATGTTCAGCGAGACGACCATCGAAAGCATGGAAGAAGGGCGCCAGCCGGAAACCCTCCTGAGCAAAGAGGACAATCCTCGGGTCAAGCAGATCGCCGGTCGGAGCCGCTCCGGGTTGGACGAGAACGGGCAGCCGCTCCCGAAAGGGCGTTGTGTCGCCCTGCGGGATGCGCTCTTCGAGGCAATCCTCGATCGGTTCTACGAGGATCCGACCCTCGTCGCGTATGGCGAGGACAATCGGGATTGGGGTGGCGCGTTCGCCGTCTACCGGGGTCTCACCGAGGCGCTCCCCTACCACCGGTTCTTCAATACGCCGATCTCCGAGGGCGCGATCGTCGGTTCCGCCGTCGGCTACGCTCTGGAGGGCGGGCGAGCGCTTGTGGAGTTGATGTACTGCGATTTCCTCGGCCGCGCGGGTGACGAGGTGTTCAATCAGCTCGCGAAGTGGCAGGCGATGTCCGGCGGCGAGCTCCGGATGCCGGTCGTCCTCCGCGTCTCCGTCGGATCGAAATATGGAGCTCAGCACAGCCAGGACTGGACCGCGCTGTGCACGCATATCCCGGGCCTCAAGGTGGTCTTCCCTGCGACGCCTTACGACGCGAAGGGGTTGATGTATTCCGCGCTGCTCGGCTCCGATCCTGTCGTCTTCTTCGAGAGCCAGCGGATCTACGATCAGCCCGAGATCTTCCATACTGGAGGCGTTCCGGAGGGCCGGTACACGGTGCCCATCGGCATGCCGGATGTGAAGCGCTCGGGGAAGGATCTGACAATCGTGACGATCGGTGCGGCCCTGTATCGCGCGACGGAAGCCGCCGCCACTCTCGACACCCGGCACGGTCTCTCGGCAGAGGTGATCGATGCCCGGAGTCTCGTGCCGTTCGACTACGAGCCGGTCCTCGAGTCGATACGAAAGACCGGACGTGTCTTGATCGCCTCCGATGCCTGCGAGCGGGGGAGTATGGCCCAGACGATCGCGGCGACGATCACGAGGCTCGCCTTCGATCATCTGGACGCCCCTCCGGTGGTGGTCGGAGCCAGGAACTGGATCACGCCGCCGGACGAGATCGAGGACAGCTTCTTCCCGTACGCGTCCGACATCCTCGACGCGATACACACGGAGATCGTGCCGATCAAGGGATATGATGCGCGGCGCCCCGCGAACCATAGCGAGATGATACGGAGGGCGCGCCTCGGCATATAGGGTCTTGTGAGGTCCCCATTAAGAGGGACATGCGCGAGCGAGAGGCGCCTTTGGCGCCTCTCGCGGTCGCAAGCTCTCCAATCGGCGCGCCATCCCTCAGTATCGTCCCAGTTAGGCTCGGGATGACGGCTTGCTCTAACTCAGGTATCATCCGGTGCGAACGGCTCAGAGCATTCCGATATCCGTTGTCGCGACGGGCTGAGGCCCGCCCGGAGGAGTGACCATATGGCCCGCACGGTGAACGCCCGATCGATCGGCATCCTGACCTCGGGAGGCGATTGTCCCGGCCTCAATGCAGCGATCCGAGGGGTGGCCAAGGCTGCCATCGGTACCTATGGGATGGAGGTCTTCGGGTTTTACGACGGCTTCACAGGGCTGGTGGAGAACCGATTTCTGAGGTTGACCGACCACGATCTCTCCGGTCTCCTGACGCTCGGCGGAACCATTCTGGGCACGAGCCGCTACAAGCCGCAGCGGATGCCAGGCCCGGACGGTACGACCCGGGATAGGACCGACGCGGCTCTGGATGTGTATCGACGCCTCAACCTCGACTGTCTCGTGTGCATCGGCGGGGGCGGCACGGCTAAGGTCGCGCTCCACCTCCGCAAGCACGGCATGAACGTGGTCACCCTGCCGAAGACGATCGATAACGACATCGCGGAGACCGACGTCACCTTCGGCTTCGATTCCGCGATGTACATTGCCACGGAAGCCCTGGATCGACTGCATACGACGGCATCGAGCCATCAGCGGATCATCCTCGTCGATATCATGGGGCACAATACGGGCTGGCTTGCGCTGGGCGCCAGCCTGGCTGGGGGCGTCGACGTCTGTCTGATACCGGAGATACCCTACCAGGTCGATCGGATCGTCGAAGCGGTGTCGGCGCGAACGGTCAAGGGGCGACGCTTCAGCCTGATCGCGGTCGGGGAAGGGGCGGCGCCCAAGAGCGCCGAGGATGCAGCGAAATCGGATGAGGCCCTCGATCACGAGGCGGTGACGAGCGCATCCCTGGCCCTTTCCCTCGAGAAAGCGCTCGGCATGGAGAGCAGGGTTACCACCCTGGGGCACGTCCAGCGGGGGGGCATCCCCACGCCAACGGATCGGTTGCTCGCGACGCTGCTCGGCGTGAAGGCGGCGGAGTTGATCGCGGAAGGGGTGTTCGGCGTGATGGTCGCCGTTCGCGGCGAGGACCTCGTGCCCGTGCCGCTGGAGAAGGTGGCCGGACGGAAGCGGACCGTGCCGATGGATCATCCGTGGATCCAGACCGCGCGACACATCGGGCTCTGCCTCGGCGATTAGGATGGAACGCCGGCGTTCATTCTGGCGGACATCGGTGGAAAGGACTGCGTTCGTCATGATCGTGCTCGCGGCTCTGGCAGGTTCGACGCCCGCAGGCGCACCGAGCTCGGTGGCTCCGATCTATCTGCGCTGTGAAGGTCTGACCGAGCCATGGGCGATCCAGAGCGCCTCGCCCCGCCTGGGCTGGGAGCTCAAGGCGACCGCAAGGCGCATCGGGGCCGTCCAGACGGCCTACCGCATCCAGGTCGCGACAACCCGGGAACGTCTGAAAGCCGATCGGCCCGATCTCTGGGATACGGGCCGCGTCTCATCCGATGCGACTCTCCATGTGGCCTATGCCGGCCTGACGGTCCGGCCTGGGTGTCGGGCCTTCTGGCGCGTGATGGTCTGGGATGAGGAGGGACGCGCTTCCGCCTGGAGCGTCATCGCTTCGTGGACGCGGGGGTTGCCGACACCCGCCGACTGGCACGGCTCCTGGATTGGCGACCCCGCGGTCTATCCCATTGCGGCAAGGGCGCATAACGGCGCCCATTCGGCCCTTGCGCCCGCGTCGGAGACGACGAAGTGGTTCGAGATTGACCTTGGCGCTCCCCGTCGGGTCGATGGCGTTCGCCTCTGGCCTGCGCTGCCCTATGACTGGCAGCCTCCCACTCCGGGCTTCCTCTATCCCGTACGCTTTCGGATCGAGGTGTCCCCGGATCCCGACGGCCCGTTCCAAACGGTCGTCGATGCCTCCGCCGCGGACGCTCCGGCTCCCGCCGAGCCGCAACGGTACTCGTTCGCGCCGGTCCATGCGCGGGTCGTACGCCTCACCGCGGTCCGGCTGAGGTCGCGAGGCGATGGCCAGTACGGCATGGCGCTTGCGGAGCTGGAGGCGCTCGACGGAGAGTCGGTGATCAGCCAGGGAGTTCTTGCACGAGCGCTGAACAGCATCGAGACGGGAGCATGGAGCATCGCGAACCTGACGGACGGAGATCGAAGCAGCCATCCCGAAGGGCCGGATCCGGCGCTGCCCGCCTGGATGGCCCGGCGGGAGTTCGATCTCCGAACCAAACCCCGACATGCTGCGCTCTTCGCCTCCGCCCTTGGAGTCTACGAGATTCGCGTGAATGGGAATCGGGTGGGCGACCACGTTCTGGCGCCCGAATGGACTGACTACGGTCGGCGCGTGCAGTACCAGGGCTACGATGTGACTCGCCTGCTCAGGCGTGGCCGAAACGTCGTGTCGGTGACCGTCGGCGATGGATGGTATTCGGGACGGATCGGGCTCTTCCCCGGGCGCGGCCATTACGGGCGCAGGCCCGAGTTCCGCCTTGAGCTTCGCTGCGACGGCTCCAGCGATGCGGCCGTGGCTACGGATGGGACATGGAAGGTTACCGCCGACGGACCGATCCGCTCCAGCGATATCCTGGACGGTGAGGTCTACGACGCCCGCGCCGAGTTGGAGGCATGGCGCCGCGTCGGCTATGACGACACAGCCTGTCCGACGGCCTCGGTACATGCGCATCCCGATCTGATCATGGATGCCCAGCCGAACGAGCCGATTCGGGTGACCCGAGAGCTCAGACCGATCGCGCTGACGACGCCCGCGCCTGGCGTCTGGATCTACGATCTGGGGCAGAACATGGTCGGTCGCGTCCGGATGCGCCTTCGGGCGGCAGCGGGGACGGTGGTCCGGTTTCGTCATGCGGAGATGCTCGATGAGCACGGCTCGCTCTATACCGCGAACCTTCGCGGCGCTTCGCAAACCGACACCTATACGTGTCGCGGCGGCTCCGTGGAGGTGTTCGAGCCCAGCTTTACCTATCATGGCTTTCGATATGTCGAGATCACCGGCCTTCCGAGCGCGCCCGCAACGGACGATCTGATCGGTCGGGTGTTCCACAGCGGGGCTCCGGAGGTCGGCAGCTTCGAATGTTCCGATGCGACGATCAACCGTCTCTGGCAGAACATCCTGTGGACGCAGCGCGCCAACCTGATGGGCACTCCGACGGACTGCCCACAGCGGGATGAGCGGCTCGGCTGGATGGGCGATATCCAGGCGTTTGGGCCGACCGCCTGTTTCAACATGGACATGGCCCAGTTCTTTACCAAATGGCTGCAGGATGTTCGGGATGCCCAGGCTGCAGACGGCCGATTCCCCGACTTCGCCCCCAACCCCGCCGATTCGCAGAAGAGATTCTCCGGTGTGCCGGCCTGGGGTGATGCCGGCGTGATCATCCCGTGGCTCGCCTATCAGACCTATGGCGACCGGCGCTTCCTCGAAACCGGTTATCCGTCCGCGGTTCGGTGGATCGAGTATATCCTCGCGAATAACCCGGATCACCTGTGGCGGAACGGTCGCCACGCCGATTACGGCGACTGGCTCAACGGCGATACCCTGATCGCCGATGGATGGCCGAGTACCGGCGGCGCGGTGTCGAAGGAGCTTCTGGCCACGGCATTCTGGGCGCATTCGACGCGGTTGACAGCGTCCATGGCCCGAGTTCTGGGACGCTCCGACGACGCCCTGCGTCTTGACGCTCTGTACCAGCGCATCCGCACGGCGTTCAACGACACCTTTGTGCGTGCCGATGGTTCCATGGAAGGCGACACCCAGGCTGGCTACGCGCTGGCGCTGCATTTCGATCTGCTGCCCGAGGCGCTCCGTGCGCCGGCGCTTGAGCGGATGGTCCGCAATATCGAGGAGGGGTACCGCAGCCACGCGTCGACGGGGATTCAAACGACCCATCGGATGATGCTGGAGCTCTCCCGAGGCGGACGACACGATGTCGCGTACCGATTGCTGATGAACCGGACGTTTCCCGGCTGGCTCTACTCTGTGGACAATGGAGCGACCACGATCTGGGAGCGATGGGATGGGTTCGTCAAAGGCAGGGGCTTCCAGGATCCTGGCATGAACTCCTTCAATCACTGGGCTCTGGGCGCCGTTGGTGAGTGGATCGTGGAGACCGTACTGGGGCTCCGACAGGACCCGGCCTCGATCGGCTGGCGCGGGTTCATCGTGGACCCTGCGCCGGGGGGCGAACTGTCGTCCGTGCGCGGAACCTACCGAAGCCCCTCCGGGACGATCGTGATCGGTTGGAGACGTCGGCCATCCCGTTTCGAGCTGGATCTCACCGTGCCTCCGGGCGCATTCGCGCAGGTGATCCTGCCGGCGGACGACCCGTCGGCGATACTCTCCGGAAGGGAGCCCATCTCAAGCGCATCAGGCATCCGTACCGTGGAAGCCCGCGGTGGGCGGGTCATCGTGGGCGTGACCTCCGGAACCTATCGCTTCCGGTGTCCGATGCGGGGTCGATAAGAGCCGGGCGCTACTGGCTTTCCGAGACGCGCCCCTTCTTATCAATCTGCATCGGAGTCCATTCCCGCGCAGTAGACGCACCCGGCGGCGGAGCAGTCTTGCGGCCGTCCTCCGTTGTATAGATCGCAGGGTTATTCTTGTTACGCATGGGACCGGTGTAATACCCGGACGTCGACGGCGCCGGCCGGGACTTACGGCCGCCCCGCAGCATAATCCCGAGTACGATTGCCAGGAGGATGATGAGGCCGAAAAGGAGATATTTGCCGCGTGAGCCCTGCATACGCTTTGTTCCTGTGGTAACAGTGGAGCTGCTCCGACTCGAGTTCGATCCGGAGCAGCCCGATCCGCTTATTGTCCTGTTACGCCGCCGCTTTGGCCTCCTGATTTTCGAGCTCGTCCTCCGGGACCAGGAGCAACCTCGCCTTTTGGTTTCATCGAACCCGTGTAGTATCCGGGCGCACTCGGCTCAGGCTCTTTCTTTCCACATCCCAATGCGAGCAACATGGTCAGGACCCCGAAGAAGCAGAGCAGCAGCGCCAATCCAGCGGCGTTCCGCCTGGATGGATAGTGAGATGCCAATGAGGTCTATTCCAGCGGGAAGGTGAAGTAGCGCTTATAGTACGCGCCATTGGACGTCTGCGCAAGATACCGCTCGGAGTTGCGCGCCAACCATTTCGCGTGACCGTCCAGGAACACGTGATTACCTCCGCCGGTGTGCATGGCCGCGGCTTCGCAGCCGAACGTGATGACGAAGTAGCCGCCGCCCACGATAGTGATGCCATCCGTAACGAGAGCCGTCTCCGCAGGTCTCTTGATCTCGGCCAGCGCGCGAGTCACAGGATTATACGCGGGGGGGTAGGCGTACGATCCGGGATATTGCCAGTAGGGATCGGCCTGGGTGCCTGAGCCAACCATGTCCGCCTGATGCCAGGCGATGCCATAATCCGCCCATCGTTCGGTGGGCGGGAAGTAGTCATCGAGCCCGCCCGGGCCGTCACAATCGACGCTGTTCGCGGCCTCCATAAGCTTTGTGTCTGAATACCC
>JABWBA010000080.1 GCA_013360745.1 Chthonomonadales bacterium
GGCGGAGACGGCCCGCGCCTGCTCCGCCGAAGCTCGCGCCGCCGCGATCTGCTCGGAGCGGGGACCATTGAGGGCCGCGTCCAGCCGGGCCTCGGCGATGCGGAGGGCCGCCTCCGCCTGTCCGACCTGAGCATCCAGCTCCGAGGTATCCAACCGCGCGACCAGCTGGCCGGCGGTGACCCTGTCCCCTTCCTGCACGCGCAGCTCGATGACGCGGCCGCCGATCTTCGGCGCGATATAGACATCGGCCGTCTCGATGGAGCCGCTGCCCCGCACGATGCCCGGCGGGTCCTGCTGCGGCCGGCTGCTCCATACCGCACCGGCGATGACGGCGCCGATGATGCCGAGGGCGGTGATCGGCAGGATTGCCTTACGCATGGTGCCTCTCCTCGCGCGGGCGCATCCCGCGCAGCGCGATGGCCGCGATGGCGTCGGTAAGCTCGTCCACCGAGCAGACGCCGTCCTCGACCATGCGCGGGTATTCCATATCGCGGATCAGACTGACCGGCACCTGCGCCAGCACTCGGGAAGGAAGCGAGGCGTCCACCTGCCCCTTCGCCTTGGCCGCATCGACCATCTCGGTCAGGAGTTCGATCAGTTCCTCGAAGAGCGCACGGTATTCGGGGCTTCCCTGCACGATCGTCTGAAGCCCGACGAGCGCATCCCCTGCGGCCCGCGCGATCGCCAGCCGGTTGCGCAGGATCGTCCGAATGCACATCTCGAGTCGGTCGAGCGGCGACCGATCCGGAACGGTCCGGCGGATGAGCTCGATCGTGCGCGTTACGGTGCGGAGGACGACGCGTCTGGCGAGATCCTCCTTCGATGGGAAATGCTGATAGAGCGTCGCTTTGGAAACGGAAGCTCGGGCAGCCAGATCGTCCATCGACATGGCCATGAAGCCCTTCTCCGACAGAAGCGTCGTTGCCGCGTCCAGCAGCGCCTCCTCGCGGGCAAGCTGCATTCGTGCGCGGACGGGCGTGGCAGAACGGGAACGTTCGTTTACAGTACTCATAAGTACTCACATAGTACCACAACGTATATCTGCAGTGCAATCCGCCTGGATCAACAGTCGGGGATCGCATGGCGGCCTGCTCCGGCGCCACTGGCGACAGGGCAGCAGCGCGCCCCGATCGAACGGAGCCGATGATCGGGCGGATAGCCTGACGGCCTGTGGCCGGGAGGATGCCGGGAGTCGGCGTCGAATCGGCAACGGTATGGGCCGGTCATCAGGATCGCGAGCACGATATCCATGAAACTCCGCATGATCGCGGTGTTCTGCCTTCCGCTCCTGCCGTCGGGCTCGCCGCCTCCTGCGGCGCCGCTGCCCCGTGTGGGCGTGCGGAGCGGGGGGTTCGTCCGAAGCGGCCGAGCGTTCCGACCGAGCGGCTTCAACTACATCCGGCTGCGCCAGGCCGAATCGGACGGCAACCGGTTCCTGTGGCACGACACGCTGTCGCCGGAGACCTACTCGGGGGAGCGTGCCAGCCGCATGTTCGGGGACATTGCGGGTCGGGGGTTCAACGTCGTTCGTATATTCCTCGATCCGTTGTCGCCGGCCGGATTTGTGGACAGGGCCGGAGCCGGCGAACTCTCGCCGCGGTACATGGCCAACTTGCTGGACTTTCTCTCCCGCGCCCGGGCGAGCGGTGTCTATGTGATCCTCTGTTTCTCCTATGTGCCCGATCGTCTGGCGTACCGCCCCGGCCCGCCGCCGGAGAACGTCGAGGGGCTGAACCAGATGTATCTGCACCCGGGAGCCTATCAGGCTCGCGCCCGGTACATGGCGGATGTGTGTTCGGCGATCCGGCGGCACGACGCGAGCCTCCTGAGCACGGTGTTCGCGTATGAGCTGGAGAACGAGTCGCACTATGCTGCGGATCAGAAACCGTTCAGCCTCACTTCAGGGACCGTTCGATGGGGCGGACGGGAGTATGATGCGGCTCGGCCGGAGGATCTGCAGCGCCTCGCCGATGATGGGATCATCGCGGCCGCCAACGCCGCTCGTCGCGCCGTTCGCAAGGTGGATCCTCGGGCGCTCGTATCGGTCAGCGCCTTTACCTTTCGGGCCGTCGGACGAAGCGGTCCCGGACGCCTGCGCGCGGACCGTACGCCGGACACGCGTTTTCCGGTCCGGCCGCTGGCGATCGCGCGCTCACGGGCGGATTATGTCGACCTGCACTTCTATCCGATGGACGAACGTACGATCGATGATGACTACCGGAGCATCGAGTTCGACGCGGTGCGGAGCGCTTGTCGTCGGAGCGGCAAGCCGATGCTCGTCGGTGAGATCGGGGCCTTCAAGCGACCCTACCCCGAGGTCGCAGCCGCAGCCGCGGCCATGACCTCGAGTCTGCGGCGTCTTGAGAAGGACGGGTTCGCCGGATTTCTCTACTGGACCTACGACAACGAGGAACAGAGCGGCGATCTCTGGCATGCCCGTGCGGGCCATGGGGAGATCATGGCTGCACTGGAGACGTTGATCCGATAGCCGATCGTCGCCCGCCGTTGGGTCCACATGCTGCGGAGCCATCTGCTCCTACCCCGCGCCCTCGAGTGTCGGAAGGCGATCGAGCAGCGGCCTGCGTCCGGGATCATTGTCCAGGAGAGTGCGCTGTATGTCGAAGGAGCCGGCGTCGGCATGGGCGAATACTGTATGCTGGATGGATCCGCCGCGCCGAGCCGGCAGTACGGTGCGGCAGGAAAACCGGGACTGAAAGGAGCAAGCCCTGTGGGAACACGGCTATCACGCCGCGACTTTGTGAGAGGCGCAACGCTTGCGACGGGAGCGGCGATGGTTGCGCCCCGGGCGTTGGCCCAGCAATCACCGAACGAGACGCTCGGCGTCGCTGTCATCGCCGTCGGAGGGATGGGCGGCTACGCCGTCGATGCGGGCCTGACCGAGAGGGTAGTCGCGTTCGCAGATATCGATGACGGCCGTATGGCCGAGGCGCTGAAGAAGGCGGCCGAACGGCGCCCCGATCTGCCGGCGCCCCGAGCGTATGCCGATTATCGGAAGATGCTCGATGAGTGCCGCAAGGACATCGATGTGGTGCTGATCTCGACGCCGGATCATCATCATGCAACGGCAGCGATGCGCGCGATCAACATGGGCAAGCACGTGTTCGTGCAGAAGCCCCTCGCGTATACGATCGGGGAATGCCGCGCGCTGGCAAGGGCCGCGAAACGCCACAAGGTCCTGAGCCAGATGGGAAACCAGGGGCACTGCGGCGAGGCGATTCGTCGGGCCTGCGAATACCTCTGGGACGGCTGCATCGGCAACGTAACCGAGACGCATTCGATACTCGGCCGCAACTTCGGCGGCTCGGGGGGCCGGCCGGAAACCAAGCCGACGCCGGCGGGGGTCCACTGGGACGAGTGGATCGGCGGATCGCCGTACCGGGACTACCATGACGGTCTGCACCCTTTCAGCTGGCGTTCGTGGCGCGATTTCGGCACCGGCACGATCGGCGACATGGCCTGCCATAACCTCGATGTGCTCTTCTGGGCGCTCAAGGTCGGCGAAGCGAAGACGCTGACGCTCGAATGCCTCAATACGAGCGGCGGCAGCGCCGAGATGTTCCAGCAGGATAACGTCGTCCGCTACGATGTCCCCGCTCGCGCCGATATGCCCCCGCTGAAGGTCTATGTCTATGACCATCAGGGCCTGAAGCCGCCGGTGATGCTGGAGACGGAGAAGGAGTGCGAGGTTAAGTTCAGCGAGTGTACGCTGTTTCTCGGCGAAAAAGGGAAGTTCTGGACGACCGGCACGGCGGGTCAGGCCCGGATTCTGCCTCTGGAGAAGCACGCGGAGTATCCCGCTCCAGCCCAGACGCTGCCCCGCGCCCACGGGGGCCCCATCGAGGACCTCTTCTGGGCGATCAAGAACAACGGCGTCCCCTGTTCGAACATCCCGGACGCGTCGGGTCCGCTCACCGAGTTCGCCCTTCTGGGACACCTGGCGCAGAAGGCCGGCGTCGGGCAGAAGGTCGAATGGGACGTCGAGAGAATGCGATGCACGAACCTGCCGGAGCTCAACGAGCTGGTGCGGAGGAAGTACCGGTCCGGCTGGCGCATCTAGGCCCGCCCGACCCGTCGGCAGGCGCCTTGAGGCGAAGTGCGCTCCGGCGGGGAACGGGTACATTCAAGACGTATTCGCCGCGACGCATTCCGGCTGTCGGCCCTGGTGGCCGGTCGCTGGAGTGCGTTGCGGATCCAAGGAGCAAGGAGCATCATGACGATTATGACGATCCTGGGCAGTCCGCGCCGGTATGGCAACACCGCCCAGGTCCTCGAGTGGGTTGAGGAGCATCTGAAGGAGATGGGACACGAGGTGGACCGGGCCAATATCTGGGAGTACGTGATTGGCCACTGCCGCGAATCCCATCAATGCCGATTTCCCGAGAGTTCGGCGTGCGGGATGCCTGATGATGCTGCGTCCCTATTCGAGCGTATGCTCAACTCCGATGCGGTCCTGTTTGCCTCGCCGGTGTTTTGCTATGGCTTTCCGGCCCCGTTCAAGGCCTTGATCGACCGTCTGTACTGTCTTTCCGGCTACCACGAAGGACCCGACGCGGCGATTCGCCTCCACGGGAAACGGCTGGCGCTGCTGATGACCTGCGGCGGTGACGAGGAATCGAGCGGCGAGATCATGAGCCGGGTATTCAGCAACCTCGTCCGTTTCTGGGGCGCAAAGGACGCGGGTTTCTGGCTCAGCCCGTTCTCCGATCCCGGCGGCAAAGCGGATCCGGCGCTGAAGCCGCGAGCCGTCGGCTTCGCGGAAACGCTGGGGACGCCCTGAGCCCGATCGGCGTCGGGCTCTTGACGGGTTATTGGCGAACGATACCGTGAGAGGAGCGGCGGCATGAGCGCCTTAGCCCGACGAGAGGGGACGGACCGGGACATCGAAGCGATGCCGCCCCTGCCGGACCGGGCGGCCGAGCGCCTCGAGGCGTTCCTTGGGCGGGTCGAAGGGCTTGCGGATACGCTGATCGGCTATCCGTGCAGCCAGGATTTCGACTACAGCGAGCTGAGCCCGTTCCTCCGGTATTCGCTCAACAACGTCGGCGATCCTTTTGCCGATTCGATCTACCGCGAAAACACGTTCGAGTTCGAGCGGGACGTGGTCGCGTTTTTTCAGCATCACCTGCGCGCGCCGACGGGCGAGACGTGGGGCTATGTCACCTCCGGCGGCACCGAGGGCAACCTCTACGGCCTTTATCTCGGGCGGGAGATCCATCCGGACGGGGTGGTCTATTATTCGGAACACACCCACTATTCCGTCGCCAAGATCGTTCGGGTGCTGGGCGCGCGGAGCATCATGATCCGCGGGCGTCCGGACGGCGAGATCGACTACGACGATCTGTACGAGACGCTGAAGATGCGCCGGGATGTGCCGCCGATCATCATGGCCAACATCGGGACGACGATGCACGGGGCCATCGACAACCTGAGTACGATCCAGGCGATGCTCACCGATCTGGCCATCACCCGACGCTACATCCATGCGGACGCCGCGCTCTCCGGGATGATCCTGCCATGGGTTGAGGACCCCCAGCCCTTCGGCTTCGATTCGGGTATCGATTCGATCTCCGTCTCGGGCCACAAGCTGATCGGTTCGCCGATGCCGTCCGGGGTCGCCCTCGCGCTGCGCCGCAACGTCGATCGAGTTGCCCGGAGCGTCGAGTACGTCGGATGCATGGACACCACCATCGCGGGGAGCCGCAACGCGCTCAGCCCGCTCGTGCTCTGGAGTGCGATCGAGCGGTGGGGGGCGGACGGGCTCCGACGCCGGACCCTTCGAGCCATCGACACGGCCGCTTACGCCGTAGAACGGTTTCATGAGCACGGGATCCGGGCCTGGCGACACCGCAACTCGGTCACCGTCGTGTTTCCTCGGCCGGATGGTTCGATCATCAACCGCTGGCAGATGGCGCCGCAGCGGGACATCGCCCATATCATCACCATGCCCCATGTCGGCCGTCGCCACGTCGATGCGTTGATCTCGGAGATCTCCGCGACGTCCCGTCCCGCTCCCGGAGGTTCTCCATGAAGCAAATCACCATCGTCGTTCCGCCCGAACGGCCGGGCACGCTGGCGGATGTCGCCGAGCGGCTGGCTGCAGGCGGCGTGAATATCCTGGATATCGACGCGACGGACGACCATGCCCACGCCGTGATCGTTCTGCGCGCCGAGCCCTATGATCTGGCCCTTCGCGCTCTCGCTGAGGGAGGCTATCACGCAGTCGGCGAGGAGGTGCTGCTCGTTCGGTTGCCCGATGAACCCGGCTCGCTCGCGCGGATCGCGTCCCGCTTCCGCGAACCCGGGATCAACATCAAGGCGATGCGAATCGTGCGACGTGACGCGGGGTGGGCGAGTGTGCTCATCTCCACCGATGACAACGCCCGTGCCCGCGAGCTCCTCTCGGATTGCCTGGTCTAGGATGTATTCCGGGTAGACCAACCTGTCGTAATGGCCCCTAATATCTTTTCCGCGATCCTATGGATCATCTCTGCCGGAGCGCTCGCTGTGGCCGGATTGGCCTGGCGTCAGCAACCGGCTCGAGGGGCGCGTCTGGCGGCTCTCCTCTCCCTGTCCGTGGCGCTCTGGTGCTTCGGCTATGGTGCGGAGCTGTGCGTCCGAACGCTCGATCAGATGCGCTTCTGGACGGCCGTTCAGTATCCGGGCATCGCGACGATCCCCGGTTTCTGGCTGCTGCTCTCCCTTACCTACACCCGAACCGTCGAGGTGCGCCGCTGGCGTGGACTCGCGCTGATCTTCGCGATCCCCGTCCTCACGGTGCTGGCCGTATGGACGAATCCCTGGCATCGCCTGTACTATGTGCGGGAGTCGATTTCGGTCCATAAAGGGGTCTACCTGCAGAACCTGACCGTCGGACCTCTCTACTGGCTGTTCCTCGTCTATGCGTGGAGCTGCGTGCTTCTCGGCGGTCTGGCGATCATCCGTACGGTCCCGGCCTCCAACCCCCATACGGCTCGGAACACCATCATTCTGGCTCTGGCGGCGGCGGTGCCCTATGGGCTCGCGCTGGCCCGCGCCCTCGGTTGGCGGCCGTTCGGGATCCTGGATGTCTCCTCGTTCGGACTCGCCGCGCCGACGGCGCTCCTCGCTTATCTGATCACCCGACGCCGGCTCCTCTCCGTGCGCCCTCTGGCGCGGACCATGGTCCTCGATACTCTCGAGCATGTGTTGATCGTCATCGACGAATCCGGAACGATTGTGGATGTCAACGAGTCGGCTGCGCGGCTCCTTGGCGAGCGCTTGCCGGCGATCGGCGCTCCGGCGCATGCGGTCCTGTCGGCGTGGCCAGAGATCCTGGAGGCGAGCCAATCGCGTACGCCCCGGACGGTCGAGGCTGAGGTCACCAACGCCGGGGTCAGCAGGATCTATCAGGTCGATATCCAGCCTGTTTCCGGTTCGAGCTATGAGCCGGTCGGCGTCGCGCTCGTCTGGCGGGATGTGACGAGGCAAGTGCAGACCGAGCGCGCCCTGCGGCATCGTGATGCGATTCTTCAGGGTCAGGCCAACGCGGCTCGAGCGCTGCTCACCCTGGGTGATCCGGACGAGTCGGTGCATGAGGCGCTCCGCATTCTAGGGAGCGTCACAGGTTCGGCCGAGGCCTTCGTCTACGAGAATCAGGCGGAGATCGTCGACGGGATATGGAGCGTCCGACGGTATCTCTGGCGCAGCGGCGAACGGATCGGCGATGATGCGGCCCCCGCTGGCCTATCGACGGAGGGGTCGTTCGATCGCTGGCTCCGGTCGCTCGAGAACGAGGGCGCCTTCCCTTCGACCGCTGTCGTTCTGACCGCGGCGGATCGGACCGAGCTCGACCGCCGGAGCCTCGGATCGGCTGCTGCCGCGCCCATACGCATCGGCGGGATTCCGTGGGGCTT
The DNA here is from genome assembly GCA_013360745.1 of Chthonomonadales bacterium. GTDB lineage: Bacteria > Armatimonadota > Chthonomonadetes > Chthonomonadales > CAJBBX01 > JABWBA01. The sequence goes on from JABWBA010000080.1 coordinate 7,914, forward strand.
CATCGGTCTGATCGACTCGCAGGATGGCCGGGTGTGGTCCGAGGCCGAGGTTGCGGCTCTGACTGCACTGGCGCCGGCCGTGGGCAATCGCATCGCAGGCCACCGAGCGCTGACGGAGCTGAGGGCCAGTGAACAACGGTTCCGAAGCTATTTCGATCTGCCGCTCGTCGGCGTCGTAATCGCCTCGGCGGATCGGGTGATCCTTGAGGTCAACGACGCGTTCTGCGAGATGCTCGGCTATACCCGAACGGAGCTCATCGGACGGTTCTGGGATGAGATCACCGCGCCGGATGGAATCGACGCAGAACGGAGAGCCCATGACGCCGTCGTCGAGGGAGCGGAGCCAAGCCCCTCGTTTGAGAAGCAGTATGTTCATAAGAGCGGCCGAATCGTCGATGTCTCCATCGCGGCCCGAGCCGTCCGTACGGAAGACGGCGCCGTCGACCATGTCATCGGCGCGGTCCAGGATATCACGGAGATAAAGCGGGACCACGAACGGCTGCGCCGACTGAATGAGACGCTCGAAGAGCAGGTGGCGGGGCGGACGCTGGCGCTTTCGAACGCGAACGAGGAGCTTGCGGCCTTCGCGGACGCGGTGGCGCTGGAGCTGCGGTCCCCGATGCACACGCTTGCCGGCTTCCATCGCGCCCTTGTTGAGGAGTACGGCCCTTCGCTCGAGCCGGAGGCCCTCCATTACGTCAGGCGGATCGGCGACGAGGTAGCCGAAGCTCTCGAGATGATGGACGCCGCGCTCCGGCTGGCAAGCGTCGCCCATATCGAGCTCAGTCTTGTTAGCGTGGATATCGCGGATGTCGTACGCGAGATTGGCCATACGCTTGCATCGCGCGCGCCTGAGCGCTCAGTCGAGCTGCGGGTGCAGGATGAGATGCGAGTGCGCACCGATCCGAGGCTCCTCCGGCTCATCCTCGAAGAGCTCCTGGGCAACGCATGGAAGTTCACGGTTTCGCGCGAGCACGCCGTGATCGAGGTTGGCCAGGATCGATCGTCGCATGGCCCTTCCTTTTATGTACGGGATAACGGCGTCGGGTTCGACCCGGTCTACCGCAGCCGCCTGTTTCGCATCTTCCATCAGCTCCATGATCCGGCGGAGTATGGAGGCAAGGGCGTCGGCCTGGCGGTCGTACAGCGCGCCGTCCACCAACTCGGCGGTGATGTATGGGCAGAGGGATCCCCCGGCGAGGGCGCCGCCTTCAGCTTTACGCTTCCCGATCCGTCGGATTAGCCGATTTGACCGTCTGGCTGGTCGACCGCTGTCGTCGTCTGTGAGCGCGGATCTTCAGGAGGACGGCGATCGTCAGCCATACGGGAGACCAGACCACGACCCAGATCATGACCGACCACAGGGAACGGGCGAAGTCCACGAGGCTGCGCGCGGCCGATGTCGCGACCTCGCCGCTGCTGTAGGCGTTCGGCGGCGCCATGGGCCCCGCCCGCGCCTTCTCGGTACAGAGGACGGTGACTGAGGAAAAGCTCGTATGGTGTTTCAGAAAGCGGAGTCGCCCTTCGAGCTGCTCGATCTCCATCCGGACTCGTGAGAGCTCCCGCTCCACCGCGAGCGTATCGGCCAGCCTGGCCGTCCTCTGCAGGTGGCTCAGCAGCCGCTCCTCCGTCCTTTTGAGGTTGCGGAACCGGGCGTCAAGATCGATGAACTCTTCGGTGATGTCCTGGATGCCCGTGTGGCGATTGAGTACGGTCCCCTGACGATCGACAGCGGCCATCAGGTCGTCGAAACGGGCCGCCGGCACATGGAGTTCCACCGTCATAGAGCGGACCGAGAGCGGATCCGTCTGCTCGTCGACGTTGCCGACGTAGCCCCCCATCTTCTTCGTAACCGCTGTGAGCGCCCGGACCGCCTTGCGCGCGTCGGCGGTTTCCACCGTAACGGTGGCGGTCCGAAGGACCATCCGATCCGTGACGCTGTAGTTGACGGGCTGCGCGGATCCGGGCGACGCGTCCGGAGCGCCGGCGGTCTCGCCGCTCATTTTCGCCGAGGCGGTAAGGCCCCCTTCCTGCGTCGCGATATCAGGGCTCGGGGCTTCGGTGTGGCCGCAGCCCCCGACGAGCAGAAGCGCGACATAGACGATCGCCAGCCGATACCACATCCGATCACCTCCCGATCCGAGATCTGAGCGAGGTACCGTCGGAACGATTCAACGGCCCGAGGGCCGCATGCGTCCGGGCTCAGGCGTACTCAGGCGTTTCGGTGCGGCCCGACTTCGCCGATCGCTCGGCCGCCTCGAAGACCGCGATGGTGCGTCGCGCCTGTTCCGGCTGGACATCGAGGTCGGCGCCGCCGCAAAGATGGGCCACGATCCCGCGATAGTAGGCGCCCCAATCGGTCTGTTTGTAGGGCACACGAACCGTCGCGGGTCTGCCTTCATAGCCCACGTGCATCGTGAACGCTTCCCGCCCTTCATCGACCACCGCGCCCTTCGTACCGAGGACCCTCCAGCGTGGTTTGGGGGCGCGGCTCAGGTTGCCGAGCTCGAGGTCCGCGGTCGCGCCGTTGTCGAACCGGACTACGGCCCGCACGTGGTCCTCGTTCGTGGTATCCATCCAGACCCGCTTCTGAAAATAGCCGTCGACGCCCGTCATCTTCGCCGGGATCAAGTTCAGGATCCAGTCCATGAAGTGGGCGCCCCAATCGTACATTGCGCCGCCGGAGATCCGCTTGTCGGCGCGCCACCAGGCGCCTGGATGGCCGTAACCAGCCCCGTACGCTTCGATTTGAAAGACATCGCCGATGAGGCCCTGCTCGACGATCTCCTTGAGGGCGAGGAAATCGCCGTCGTGCCGCCGGTTGTGGAAAACGGAGAGCATTACGTCGCTGCGTCGGGCGGCGTCGATCATCGCGTCCGCCTCGGCCACCGTGATGCACATGGGCTTCTCGACGACGACATGCTTGCCGGCCTCACTGCACTGTACGCTGACCTCGGCGTGGAGATTGTGCGGGAGGATCACCACGCAGAGGTCCACGCCGTCATCGTTGAGCAGGTCGGCCACCTTCGTATAGGTCCGGATACCGGGAAAATCCTGCTGCGCCGCCGCCATGCGCGCCGGATCCGTGTCGCAGGCGGCGACGGTCTGCATCCCCGCTTCGTTCATCCAGTTGGCGTGGCCGCGGCCCATGTTGAAGGCTCCGCCATACCCGATCACTGCCGCCCGAATGGGGCTTTCGGCTTTCTTCATATGCTGTCGGTTCTCCGTGCGATGCTTATCCGTCGAGGAGGTTCCTGAGTCGCTGCGCGGCATCCTCGCCCGCGGCGCCCTGCTGGCGGGCTGCATCGAGATCGGCCCAGCGGAGCACGAGTTTCGTCGTCCCTTCCATATCCAGCGCCTTGAGATTCAGGACGATATAGCCCTCGGTCTCGGTTCGCCCATCCTGCACTTTCGTGAACTGGATCCGCTCTTTCGGAACGCGCATAGCCCTCTCCCCCACTCTGGTTCCTTCGTATTCGCCAGGGGCAGCGGGGTTTCCTTGTTACCGCGTCGGACAGGGCGCGTCATTAGGGATATGCAAGCCGGCTGTCCGTGAGGTATCGTCCGGCGGCCGTGGGCGGTATCCGCCTATATCACTAGGAGGTGAGAGATATGAGACGTACGATCGTCTCGTTCGTCGCTGGACTGGCCCTCGTGGCTGCGGCGACATTGGCCACGGCGCAGGGACCCGGTCGCCAGGGCGGCGGCAGGGGCCCCGGCGGCTTCGGCATGCAGGGACCAGGGATGCGGGGCGCCATGGGGGGCGGGCTGGGCTTGCTCCGGATCGCCGAGGTGCAGGCTGAGCTGAAGATGACCCAGCCACAGATCGCCAAGCTCGACAGCGCGCAGGAATCCCTTCGGATGGCGATGCGGGAGATCTTTCAGGGCGGCGGGCAAGATCAGACCCCGGAGGCGCGCCAGCAGCAGTTTGAGAAGCTCGAGCAACTGCAGAACAAGGCGGTGGCCGAGATCCTCGACCAGACCCAGCTCAAACGGTTCAACGAGCTGGAGCTGCAGCGGATGGGCAGCGGGGCGCTGAGCCGCCCGACTGTGGCCAGGGAGCTCGGGATCAGCGAGGAGCAGCAGCTGAAGATTCGGGAGATTCGGCAGAAGCAGATGGAGGAAATGCGGGCCTCCTTCCAGGGCGGATTCCAGCAGATGACCCCTGAGGAGCGGCAGGCGCAGTTCACCAAAATGCAGGAAGCCCGCGAGAAGACCGACGCCGCCGTGCTGGGCGTGCTGACACCGGCGCAGAAGGCCCGATTCACGGAGATGAAGGGGAAGCCGTTCAAGTTCCCGGCCAGGGCTCCGGGATTCGGACGGGGGAATCGCCCGGGCGGACCGGGTGGACCGGGTGGTCCCGGAGGGGCCCCTCCAGCCTGACCGGAACCCTCGTACCGCTATGCCTTGAACACGCCGGAGCATCCGCTCCGGCGTGTTCGCTTCGTACGGGCGGTCATGGTGGTCCCCCGGGCGCCTTCGGTTCGCACGACGCTTGACACAGCGGTTCGGATATGTTAGAGTCTCAGTTCCGACGCGCGGAGTCCTTCGGCGCGTTGCATTCACCATAGCGCGTCAGCGCTGTCCGGCGGCGGCTCAAGGCGGCCGGACGAAGGGGAGGTCCCCATGTTCCTGAGGCTTGCCGGACCGTGCAGACTGGCCCTGTTGATGGGGCTGTGTCTGGCCGCGGTTCAGGCGACCGATGCAGCCCTGCCCCGAGCTCAGGGCACCTTGAAGCTGAGCGTCATCGCGCCCGACCCCTCGTCGATCGGCGACCGTTTGTCTCTGGATGTCAGCTTCCGGGGAGGCGCAGTCGAGGCCGTCGAGGTCTACCTGGACGGAGCTCTCGCGGCCAAGAGACAGCTGGCAACCGTTCAGACGCACGGCGTCATGACGTTCGTTCTTGATACGACCCTCCTGACCGAGGGCGACCACGACCTGCTCATCAAGGCGTTCGACCCTGACGGCAATCCCGTCACAGCGCCGGCCAGGATCCGCATCCCGGGTCAGGACCTGAGCGCACCGGTCCGGATCGCCTATCCGCTCAACGGCGTCCAGGTCAGCGGCACGGTTCCGATCCGCGTCAAGGTGGATTCGGAGCTGCAGCGGCAGCGGCCCTACGTGACGTTCTTCATCAACAAGGAGCTGAAGGTCCTGCGGAACTATCCGCCCTACGAGTACAACTGGGATACGACCGCTTACGCCAACGGCTGGCACACCGTCGAAGCCTGGACGCAGTCGCCCGACATGGCCGCACCGTACAAGTCGCGACCGATCAACGTCAACGTGAACAACGCGGGCGGGATGACCCGGCGCCAGACGACGGTCGAGGACCTTCGAACGACGGATACGCCTCGGACGACAGCGACCACACCCGCACCAGCAAAGCCGAAACCAGGCGGCGAACCCGCTCGCGCGATCGTCCTGACGCCTGATCCGGACGCCGGCGCGGCGCCCGCGTCCGTGGC